>RXJV01000102.1 GCA_003963075.1 Burkholderiales bacterium | reverse complement strand
TTCTTCAGACCCGCCACGAACTTGCTGTAGGACAGGCCCAGGCCACGCGAGGCGGCATTGATACGGGCAATCCAGAGCTGACGGAAGACGCGCTTCTTGGTGCGGCGGTCACGGTAGGCGTATTGGCCTGCCTTCATCACCGCCTGCTTGGCGATGCGGAAGACGTTCTTACGACGACCGCGGAAGCCCTTGGCCAGGGCCAGGACCTTCTTGTGACGGGCGCGAGCGGTAACACCACGTTTGACGCGAGGCATGTGTTTCTCCTTCTAGTCTTGGTGGATTACAGGCCGGCAAAAGGCAACATCTGAGCCATGTGGCCCATGTTGGTCTCGTGCACGTTCACGGCGCCGCGAAGCTGACGCTTGTTCTTCGTGGTCTTCTTGGTCAGGATGTGGCGCTTGAACGCCTGACCGCGCTTGACGGTGCCACCCGGACGAACGCGAAAACGCTTTTTCGCGCTGCTCTTGGTCTTCATTTTGGGCATGTTGATGCTCCTTCTAAGGTGTCCCTGGGGCGATGCCGGAACAGCCCGGCATGCTTGTTGGCCTCAGGAGACTTGTGAACCGATCGGTGACCAAACCGACCGGCCAAACTCGTTTCGATCTCAGCGCTTAAGAATCAACGCTTCTTGGGCGCCAGGACCATGATCATCTGCCGACCTTCGAGCTTCGGCATGTTCTCGACCACCGCCACGTCGGCCAACTCATCCCGGATCCGCTCCAGCAATCGCATGCCGATGTCCTGGTGCGTGATCTCGCGGCCCCGGTAGCGCAGCGTGACCTTGCCCTTGTCACCGTCTTCGGCGATGAAGCGGCGCAGGTTGCGCATCTTGATCTGGTAGTCGCCTTCGTCCGTGCCCGGGCGGAATTTGACTTCCTTGATTTCGATGATCTTCTGCTTGGCCTTGGCTTCCGCAGCGCGCTTTTGTTCCTGGTACTTGAACTTGCCGTAGTCCATCAGCCGGCAGACCGGCGGATTGGCGGTGGCGGAGATCTCGACCAGGTCCACATCCAGATCGCCCGCCATGCGCAGGGCTTCCTGGATGCTGACGATCCCGATGGGTTCATTCTCGGGGCCGTTCAGACGGACTTCGGGAGCCATGATTTCGCGGTTCAGGCGGTGCTTACGCTCTGGAATCGCACGACGGTCGGCAAACGTAGCGATGGTGTGGACCTTTCAACGGACCCCAAGGCGAGGGGCCCAAACAAAACAAATCGCGCCCGGACGGCTTCTTAGAGCTTCTGCGCGATGTCTGCGGAGATCCTGTCGAGGAAGTCCTGCAGGGGCATCACGCCGAGGTCCTGGTTGCCACGGGCGCGTACCGCAACGCTGCCATTCGCCTTTTCCTTGTCGCCTACGACGAGGATGTACGGCAGCTTTTGCATGGAATGCTGCCGGATTTTATAGGTGATCTTCTCGTTGCGCAAATCGGCTGAGGCCCTAAGCCCTTGTTTTTGCAGCGATTTCACAATTTCTGCCACGTAATCGGCCTGCGCATCGGTGATGTTGGCCACGACGACCTGCGTCGGCGCCAGCCAGACGGGCAGCGCGCCGGCATGCTGCTCGATCAGGATGCCGATGAAACGCTCGAGGCTGCCGACGATGGCGCGATGCAGCATCAGCGGGCGTTTGTGCTCGCCATGCTCGTCCACGAAGTCGGCATCCAGGCGCTCGGGCAGGTTGGGGTCGACCTGGATCGTGCCGCACTGCCATTCGCGGCCGAGGGCGTCCTTCAGCGTGTATTCGATCTTGGGGCCGTAGAACGCGCCTTCGCCCGGCAGGTAGGTGAAGTCGCAGCCGGAGGCCTTCAGGCCCTCGGCCAGGGCGGCTTCGGCCTTGTCCCAGCTTTCCTCGGTGCCGATGCGCTTTTCGGGCCGCGTCGACAGCTTGTAGATGATGTCCGTGAAGCCGAAGTCCTTGTAGACCTTCTGCAGCAGCGTCGTGAAGGCCGTGACTTCGCCCTGGATCTGGTCTTCGGTGCAGAAGATGTGGCCGTCGTCCTGCGTGAAGCCGCGCACGCGCATGATGCCGTGCAGGCCGCCCGAGGGTTCGTTGCGGTGGCACTGGCCGAATTCGCCGTAGCGCAGCGGCAGGTCGCGGTAGCTCTTGACGCCCTGCTTGAAGATCAGGATGTGGCCGGGGCAGTTCATCGGTTTGAGCGCGTAGTCGCGCTTCTCCGACTCGGTCACGAACATGTTCTCGCGGTACTTGTCCCAGTGCCCCGTCTTCTCCCACAGGCCCTGGTCCAGGATCTGCGGGCCCTTGACCTCCAGGTAGCCGTTGTCGCGGTAGACGCGGCGCATGTACTGCTCCACCTCCTGCCATACCGTCCAGCCCTTGGGATGCCAGAACACGACGCCCGGCGCGTGCTCGTCGATGTGGAACAGGTCCAGCTCCTTGCCGAGCTTGCGGTGGTCGCGCTTTTCCGCTTCTTCGAGCAGCGTCAGGTACTTCTGCAGGTCGTCCTTGCTCGCCCAGGCCGTGCCGTAGACGCGCTGCAGCATCTCGTTGCGGTGGTCGCCGCGCCAGTAGGCGCCGGCCACCTTCATCAGCTTGAAGTGCTTGAGTTTGCCCGTGCTGGGCACGTGCGGGCCGCGGCAGAGGTCCTCGAAGGCGCCCTCGGCGTAGAGCGACACGTCCTCGCCGGCCGGGATGCTGCCGATGATCTCGGCCTTGTAGTGCTCACCCAGGGCCTTGAAATGCGCCACGGCCTCGTCGCGCGGCAGCACGCGGCGCACGACCTTCTCGTCCTTCTTGGCCAGCTCGGTCATCTTGGACTCGATCGCGGCCAGGTCCTCGGGCGTGAACGGGCGCTTGTAGGAGAAGTCGTAGTAGAAGCCGTTGTCGATGACCGGGCCGATCGTGACCTGGGCTTCGGGATAGAGCTCCTTGACGGCGTAGGCCAGCAGGTGGGCCGTCGAGTGGCGGATCATGTCCAGGCCGTCGGCATCCTTGTCGGTGACGATGGCAAGCTGCGCGTCGTGGTCGATCACGTGGCTCAGGTCGACGAGCTTGCCGTCGACCTTGCCACCGAGCGCGGCCTTGGCCAGGCCGGCGCCGATGCTGGCGGCGACATCGCCGACCGTCAGCGGCGCAGGGTACTCACGGCGCGAGCCGTCGGGGAGTTGAATGGAAATCATGGGGTGCTCCGTTTCGGGGTGCATCAATGAAAAAGCGCGGCCAGGTGCCGCGCTTTGTTCGTTGCCCCAAACGGTGGGAAGGGGCGAGAAGACGTGACGTGCCGCGGCCGACTAGATCCCGGTGAAGGTGGTGGTCGTAGTTCGCGGTGTCATAACCAGGGTGCCTTTCTCGCTCTTGTGGGGGAAGGAAGCTGGATTCTAGAGCGGCAACGCCGGAATCGAGTCGCGCTGCACCAACGCAGCGAATTCATCGGCCAGTCGCTGGCTTTCTGCTACGGCGAAACGCCAGCGGCGGCGGCGTTCTTCGGTGTCGAGCGCCATGAAGTCGTTGCGGTCGGGCAGCTTCGCGCCTGGCAGCCGGGCAATCCAGTCCGGCGACGGGCTGAGCAGCACCACGTTGTCGAGGAAAGCGGTGGCGCGGTGGCGATGCTTGAGGGCCTTGTCCAGCCATCCCGGTACAACCTGGCGCTGGAAGTGCGGGTACAGCACCAATGGCGACCCCGAGGCCTGCAGGGCGCGGTAGTCTAGGTGCAGGTGGTAGTCGGTGATGCCGCCATCCCAGTAGGCGCCGCGCGGCGCGCCGGGCAGGTCATGCTGGGCCTGCAGCCAGAACGGGATGGAGCAGCTCGCCAGCAGCGCGCCCCGCAGGTTGGCGCGCGACAGATGGACTTCACGGGTCCTGAAGTCGTTGAGCTTGAGCGGCAGCCGGTCGCGCGGGTCGGAGAACACGACGCGTTCCAGGAAGCGGCCCAGCAGCGGGCGTGACATGGCATTCGCCGCGTATGCACCAAGGTAGCCGAGCGGGGTGCGCAGCCGGCCTTCACGGGCCAGCAGCCCGCCGCGCCCTCGCGAGGTGACGACATGCAGCCGAAAGCGCGGGTGCGCCAGCACGTCGGCCTCACGGCCTTCGAAGATGCCGGCCAGGATCTCGCCGAAGCGCCGGCTGACGCCTTCCGGCCGGGGGCGCTTGTCGCCCGGCAGCACGTCGTACTCCTGCGTGACATAGGCCTCGGCCATCACCTGGAACGCGTCGGCCACGCCGCGGTGGGCCAGCGCGGCCGTGGCCATGCGCCAGGCACCGATGCTGGCGCCGACCAGGTGGACGGCCTGCCGGGACTGGGGCAGCCAGTCGCCGAACAGGAAACGGTCCAGGCCGTTCAGGGCCAGCCCCTTGGGGCCGCCGGCGGCTGCGGGGATCAGGCCGATGTCCTCGGGCCTCAGGCCGCGTTCGGCCAGGTGCTCGCGGGCTGCCGGTCCCGCAAAGATCTGCAGTGCATTCAAGCTCATGACCCCGACAAGATAGCCGAGGTCAGCCGCCGCGGCTGACGCGGCCGGGACGTCAGAACTTGTGTTCCCAGTTCGCCGACCACCAGGCCACGGGCTTGCGCTCGCTGAGGTTGAAGTCCGGCAGTCCGGTGATGCTGACGAGAGTGCCCTGCTTGGGCTGGAACAGGCCGTTGACACTCAGGCGCACGCTGTCCTGCTTGCTGACCTGCATCGCCGCGAACGCGTCCAGCGAGCGGTTGGCCCGCGTCTCCTGGCTTTGCAGCGCGCTCTGGGTCACGTCGAACTTGGGCGCGATCTGGGCGCTGAAGCCCATGCTCAGCGGCAGGCTCTTGAGCCGGTAATCGGCGCCGAAGTTGAACTGCCAGGGCTGTTGACCTTCGAGCCGGTTGTTCGGGCCGGGGATGTCGGCCACACGCGACCGGTAGAGGTTCAGCGACGCGCGCAGCGACAGCGCCGTGCTGACGTCGAACAGGCTCGGGAACAGCTCGCCGGCGCGCCCCTTGACCTCCAGCTCGAGGCCTTCGGTCGTGGCCAGGCTGAGGTTGATCGGCTTGGCCACCCAGCGTTGCTGGGTCGACCAGTTCACCGTCTCCAGCGCGAGGCCGTTGCGGATCAGGCCGGTGATGCGGCGGTGGAACACGCCGACCGACACCAGGCCGCCGGCCGGCAGATAGCTTTCGTAGGCGATGTCCAGGCCGGTGGCCAGCTCGGGCTTGAGCAGTGGGTTGCCGACGCGGTCCGGCGCCGTCTGGGTGTTGGGGCCGCTGACCGGGTAATTGGTGTTGATGGTTGGCCGGTTGATCAGCTGCTGCACATCGGGCGCCTTGTAGCTGCGCGTCAGGCTGGCGCGCACCAGGTCGCGGCCCTTGGGGTCGGGCTTGAAGTTCAGGTGCAGCACCGGCGTCGTGACTTTGCTGGTGCTGCTGAAATCGCTGCTGCCCACGCCGTCGGTGGTGCCGCGGCTGTCGGTCTTGATCTGCTCGTGGCGGATGCCGACATAGGCCGACCACTGCTTGTCGATCTCCCACTCGTCCTGGGCGAAGAAGGCGCTACGCGTGATCGTCGCGTCGAAGGGCTGGCCCTCGATGCCTGGCAACAGCTCCTTGCCGTTCTCGACCGTGCGGCGGTTCTCATTGCGCACCCGGCGCTCCAGTTCGCCACCGGCCGTGACGGTGTGGGCCTCGCCCACGTACTGGCTGTACTTGCCGGACATCGTCGCGTTGTGGTTGCGGTTGCGGCCCGTGGTCTCTCGCGTCACGGTGGGTGTGCCGGCCTTGTCGCGGCCGAAGAAGTTGTAGTCGAAGTCGGCGGCGCCCGAGCCCGCGCCGGCCTTCAGTTCAATCCGGCGGTCTTCGTTGAAGCGGTTGTTGTATTGCAGGTTGAGGCGCTGGGCCGCGAAGGTGCCCTGGTTGCGGGTGGTGTCCAGCACGCTGCTCGGCGCGCTGCCCAGCAGCACGGTGGTCGTGTTCTCGCCTTCGTTGTGGAAACGGTTGTTCACGAAGAAGCCCTGCAGCGTCAGCGTCTCGTCGTCACCCAGCTTCCAGTTCAGGCGCGGCGACACGTTGATGCCATGGCCGAAGGAGCGGTCGAAGCCCTCGGCGGCGAGCCGCTGCGGCTGGCCGGCGGCGTCACGGCCGAGGCGGTCGGTGTCCAGGTCGTTCTTGACATGCCACAGGAAGAACGACACCGGGATCACAAAGCCCAGTCCGCCCAAGGCGCGGTCGCCGTAGGTGAAGTTGCCGTTCACGACCGGCTTCTCGCTGGCGTAGGCCACCCCCAGGCGCAGATCCTTCTGCACCACGCGCGGCGCGTCCTTCAGGATGATGTTCAGTGTGCCGGCGATGGCCTGGGCGCTCTGGTCGGCCGTCGGGGCTTTGGTCACCTCCAGCCGCTCGACCTGGGCGGGGTTGAGGTTGTCGAGGCTGAAGCCCGGGGGCGCCGGCTCGCCGTTGACGAGGATTTGCGTGTAGGCGCCGCCCAGGCCGCGCATGCGCAGCTGGCCGCCCGAGACATTGATGCCGGGCAGGCGCTTCAAGACGTCGGAGAGCTGGGTGTCGCCGTACTTGTCCAGTTCCTCGCGGCCATAGAGCTGCTTGGCCACCGGCTCGCGGCGGCGCAGGTCGGTGTCGGTCTGCTGGCGTGTCACCGACACGCGGTCGAGCTGCTGGTTGCCCGGGGCGGGCGCAGTGTTGTTGGCGCGTTCCACCTCCTGCTGGGCCAGAACCAGGGCGGGGCAAAGCAGGATCAGCGAGGCAAGGGCGGGGAATTTCAAGCAGGACTCCGGGAGGGGGCACGGCGCCCAGCGTGGTTGCCGTGTGCGGCTCGCAGCGCAGGCCGGCGAGCGGATACAGAAAGCGGAGTCTCAAGCCCCGGATTCGGGGCCGGATGATGACAGCGCCGCGCGCCGGTGACGAAGGTCAGGCTGCGGCCCGGCTCAGCGCTTGAGCTTGGCGAAGGCCGCGGCCATCGCATTGCCGCCGGCCGGCTGGCTGTCACGGGCGCCGCCGCCCTGGCGCTCGTGGCGGGCCGCCGGGCGGAAGCTGTTGTCCGGCTTGGGCCCGCGCGGCGCAGGGGCGTCCAGCTTCATCGTCAGCGAGATGCGTTGGCGGGCCAGGTCCACCTCCAGCACCTTGACCTTGACGATGTCGCCGGTCTTCACGACCTCACGCGCGTCGTTGACGAATTTGTTCGACAGCTGGCTGACGTGGATCAGCCCGTCCTGATGCACGCCCAGGTCGACGAAGGCGCCGAACTGCGCGACGTTGCTGACCGTGCCTTCGAGCAGCATGCCGGGCTGCAGGTCCTTGACGTCCTCGATCCCGTCATTGAAGCGGGCGACCTTGAAGTCCGGGCGCGGGTCGCGGCCGGGCTTCTCCAGCTCGGCCAGCACGTCCTTGACCGTGATCAGGCCGAAGCGCTCATCGGCCAGCAGCTCGGGCTTCAGCGTGCGCAGCACCTCGCTGCGGCCGATGACCTCCTCGGCCGGGCGCTTCAGCAGGCCCAGGGCCTTCTCGACGAGGGGGTAGGTCTCAGGGTGCACGCCCGAGACGTCCAGCGGGTTGTCGCCACCGCGGATGCGCAGAAAGCCTGCCGCCTGCTCGAAGGTCTTGGGGCCCAGGCCGGTCACGTCCAGCAGCTGCTGGCGGTTGCTGAAAGGCCCGTTTGCGTCGCGCCAGCGCACGATGCTGGCGGCCACCGAGGCCGACAGGCCCGACACCCGCGCCAGCAGCGCGCTCGACGCGGTGTTCAGATCCACGCCGACCTTGTTCACGCAGTCCTCGACGACAGCATCCAGCGCGCGGGCCATCTCGCTCTGGTTCACATCGTGCTGGTACTGGCCGACGCCGATGCTCTTGGGGTCGATCTTGACCAGCTCGGCCAGCGGGTCCTGCAGCCGGCGCGCGATGGACACCGCGCCGCGCAGCGACACGTCCAGGTCGGGCAGCTCCTTGGACGCGAACTCCGACGCCGAGTAGACCGAGGCGCCGGCTTCGCTCACCACGACACGCTCGATCTTCACGGTGGCATCCAGCGCCTGCAGCTTTTTGATCAGCTCGCCAGCCAGCTTGTCGGTCTCGCGGCTGGCGGTGCCGTTGCCGATCGCGATCAGATTGACGCCGTGCGTCGCGCACAGCTTGGCCAGGGTGTGCAGGCTGCCGTCCCAGTCGCGGCGCGGTTCATGCGGGTAGACGGTGGCGGTGTCGAGCACCCGGCCGGTGTCGCTGACGACGGCCACCTTGACGCCGGTGCGGATGCCGGGGTCCAGACCCATCACCACGCGTTTGCCGGCCGGCGCAGCCAGCAGCAGGTCGCGCAGGTTTTCGGCAAAGACCTTGATCGCGGTGGCCTCGGCAGCCTCGCGCAGCCGGGCGAACAGGTCGCGCTCCAGGCTCAGCGAGAGCTTGACCTTCCAGGTCCAGCCGATGGTCTTGCGGATCAGCGCATCGCTCGGCCGGTTGGCATGGCGCCAGCCCAGGTGCGAGGCGATGCGGCCCTCGGCCAGGCCGGGCTGGCCGGCGACCGGTTCCTCGTCGAGCACCAGCTTGGCATCCAGCAGCTCCAGCGTGCGGCCACGGAACACGGCCAGCGCGCGGTGCGAGGGCACGGTGCGGATGGGCTCGGCGTAGTCGAAGTAGTCGCGAAACTTGGCGTGGTCGGGCAGCTCGCCGTTCTTGCCGTCCATCAACTTGCTCTGGAACAGGCCTTCGGCCCACAGCCACTCGCGCAGCTTGCCCACCAGCACGGCGTCCTCGGCCCAGCGCTCGGACAGCAGGTCCCGCACGCCGTCCAGCACGGCGAAGGGTTCGGCGAAGCCGGCCTCCGGGTTCAGGAACTTGGCGGCTTCGGCCTGCGGGTCCAGCGACGGGTCGGCGAACAGCGCGTCGGCCAGCGGCTCCAGCCCGGCCTCCCGGGCGATCAGGCCCTTGGTGCGGCGCTTGAGCTTGTAGGGCAGGTAGAGGTCTTCCAGCTCCTGCTTGGTCGGCGCGGCCTGGATGGCGGCTTCCAGCTCGGGCGTCAGCTTGCCCTGCTCGGCGATGCTCGTGAGCACGGCCTGGCGGCGCTCGGCCAGCTCGCGCAGATAGGCCAGGCGAGCGTCGAGCTCGCGCAGCTGGGTGTCGTCCAGGCCGTCGGTGGCCTCCTTGCGGTAGCGGGCGATGAAGGGCACGGTGGCGCCGCCATCGAGCAGCTCCACGGCGGCTTGCACCTGGGCGGGCCGAACCTTCAGTTCGGCGGCGATCTGGGAAACGATGGGATCCACAAACACAAAGGGCGCCTCGCGACGGCGCCCTGGGTAAACAACGGGGAGGAGGATTTTGCCAAACCCGGGCGCAGACCCTGAGCGGACGTAGGTGTGCAGTTGACCGCCAACAGGGAGGCCGCGGGCCTCCACGCAGGAGTTGACGGGTGTTCGGGGCGTGGCAGCTGAGCCTGCGACCCTGCGCCCGGCGCGTCACCGGCGGTCAGACCTTCAGCGTGCCGCTGCTGCCCTTGGCGCTCGGGGGCGTGACGGCCCGGAGGCCGGTGCCTCGTAGCCGTCGGTCAGGGTGCCGAGGAAGGCGACGATGTCGTCGATGTCGCGCGGGCTCAGGCGCGGCTTGCCGTTCGGCAGGGGCTTGAAGGGGATGTCGCTGTTGACGTTGGCCCAGTACTTGGGTGGCAGGTCGTTGTACTTGCGGCCCTTGCCGTACCAACGGTCCGGGTCCGTGTCGCGGGTCGCATAGAACTCCACAACCTCACGCAAGGACTGCAGCGCCCCGTTGTGGAAGAAGTGATGGCGCAACGCCACGTTCCTCAACGTGGGGGTGCGGAAAAGGCCGCAGTACTCGGGCCGGTCCTGCAGGTCGGTGCGCAGCGGGCCGCACAGGCCGAGGTCGAAGAATGTGGGGTCCTGGTTGACCGCCAGTGCCGGGTTGCGCGGCACGGCCAGCGCGACATGCCCGAGGTCGGTGAACATCGGAAAGCGCACGCCGGCCTGCTTGTGCGTGGCCGGGTGGCAGCTGGCGCAGTTGCCTTTCTTCATGTCGTTGAAGATCGCCATGCCGCGCTGCTCGGCGGCTGTGAGCGTGGCCTGGTCTCGCAGATAGGCGTCGAATTTGCTGCTGAAAGGGTGGAATTCGGCGCGGGACTGTTCGAAGTTCTCCAGCGCGACCGTCAGCCACAACACCGCGGAGTCCGGGTCGTCGAATACGTTCTCGCCTGGCGGCGAGACCGCCTCCGCGAATGCCTTCGCATAGGGCGTGCGGGCGAGCCGGGCGGCAATCTCGGCCTTGCTGGTGTTGGCCATTTCATTGGCGTCCATCAGGGGCATCAGGGCCTGGTCGTGGCCGGTGTTGACGCGGCCGTCCCAGGTCCGGCCGCCGGTCGGTCCCTGGTCTTCTTTGCCTCCAGTGGGCTCCACTTCGTAGAAATGCTCTGTGAAGGCGATGGGAGCATGCAGATACCGCAGAGACGGCGTGTTGCGAAACCCCAGCCGGTCCATCGACGGTCCACCGGGCTGCACCAACAGCCGGTTCGGCGGCCCGAACGCGGACTTGGGGTCATGGCAGCTGGCGCAGGATTGCTTGCCTGAGGCCGACAGACTGGCGTCCGAGAAGATGCGCCGTCCCAAATCGGTGAGCTGCTGCACCGTGGGGCGGTCGCCATAGACCAGTGGGAAATGGGTGGCGGTTCCGGTGGGCTCCGGCGTGTCGCCGCACGCGTGGACGATCGCCTGGCCGAGCAGACCGGCCAGAGCCGCAAGCAGGCAGAGCAGCGGGGCGAGACGTTTCATGAGGTCGTGAGGAATGCAAAAGCCCGGCCGCAGCCGGGACTCGTACCGAAGGCCGTGTGGGTCAGCCCCGGCGGCGCGAACCGAGGCCGAGTGCCGCGAGGCCTCCAAGCATCAACAGGTAGGTGGCGGGTTCGGGAACAGCACTGATCTGAAGGCCGAAGCTCAACGGGCTGGTGCGGTAGCCGCTGCCGGCGTTGAAGGCTGTGACCGCGAGCGGCTTGGGCGCGGCGTAGTCCAGCGTTGCGAAGGGGGTGAGCGTGTCAGCGTTGCCCACCTCGACCGCCACCCAGTAGGTGCCTGCGTCCAGATGCCAGGACTTGCCACTGACGCCGTTCCAGCCGTCGCTGCCAAACGTGGCCGAGGCCCCGTACAGCGCGTTGCTGCTGGGCAGGTTGTTTGCCGAGTTGGTGTAGACGCTGATCGTGAACGTCTCGCCGGCATTGCCACCGAGCACATGCGCGGCAATGTCGGTGATGTCCAGCGACGCGCCGAGCGTGATCTGGCCGGCATAGCTGTCGTTGCTCTCCAGCAGGTAGCCACCGACGCCCGACGGGGTGCCGGTGTCCACGATGGTGCCCGCCTGGGCGGCCCCGGCGCTCACCAGCGCGGCGATCAGAAGAAGCTTGTTCATGGTGCGTCCTTGTAAGAGTTCTCAGCGGGCATCTCAGGGGATGTAGATGTGGTCGAACATGGTCGTCGGGCCGAACTTCTCGTCGAAGCCGAAGCCGTACAGGTCGACGCTGCCATCGGCGTGAACCTTGACCGTCGCCCAGGAATAGCTACGGTCAGTGGCGGGGCGGGTACTGGTGTGGCCTTGCAATGCGGACAGCTTGTCGTCGAACGGCGAGCCGCCGGCGCCAACCAGCACCTGGTAGGCCGTGGGGCTGTTGACGTCCTTCTGCCATTGCGAGATGTTGTAGATGTGCTCGTGGCCGCAGAAGTAGATCGCTTGGTAGGCCGTGATGACATCCCAGAACGCATTGCGCGCCGTCACCGAGGTGGCATCCAAGCCAGCCGCTGGCGTCGTCACGCCGTCGCTCTTGTAGTCGTATGTGAAGGCAGGCTTGTGGCCGAAGACGAAGAACTTCGTTGCGCCGCGGGCCTTCGCGTTCAACAGGTCATTGGCGAGCCAGGCAGCGGGGGCCTTGCCGTCGGCGCCGACCGCGTCGGTGTTGACCACCGCGAAGTGGAAGATCGAAGTGCCGACCTTGTGGTCGAAGCTGTAAGACAGCTTGCTCTGGTCGGTAGTGAGCCCATCCGCTGTCGGCGTGCTGGTGGATCCGACCGGGCCGAGCGTCGCATTGCTGATCGGCAGGCCGAGCAGAGCCTGATAGCGGGCAGTGTCGAAAATCAGATCGCCCATGTTCGCCGCCCAGGCCTGCTCGTTTTCGACCTTGGCCTTTTTGCCGAGCGCCTTGACCTGGGTCTCGTGGTTGCCGGGCACCGGCCAGACGTAGGTGCCGGTTTCCATCACCGTGGAGACCATGCCGCGCCAGTACGCGTATTGGCGATAGGTGGCCATCAGGTCACTGCCGACGATGTCGGCGGTGGTCGCCGGAGCGATCGGTGTCGGGACGGCGGAAGCGCCGCTGACACCGTTGATCTTGCTGCTGTCGGGCAGCGAGGTGTAGCCGTAGGCGGCCCAGCCGTAGGCATGGATCATGTCGCCGTTGAAAAACAGCATGTTCGCTTTCTGCGCCTGGATCGTGCGCAGAATGCGTGCGAAGGCTTTGGTGTTCTGCAACCAGATGGCATCCTGACCGCTGAGCTGGGGGCCGACGCTGACCTGGTCGTAACCCTGAGGGTCCTGGCGCGAGTCGCCGACCGTCGAAAAGGTCAGCACGACCGGGCTGGTGGACTGGGCAAATACGGCAGTCGCGGCGAGCAGCAGGGCTGCTGCCGCCGGAAGGGCGTGACGGGGCATGGAGTTCTCCTGAGTTGGCCGCATCACGCCGACATGGTGGTGCGGTTCGGGCAGGACGTTAGGCAGCGCCAATGACGGGCCCGTGGCACTTTGTTGCAGAGTATTTCTGGCCCGGACTGCGAAGCCCCGGCGGCCCTTTGAGCGCCGCTTGCCCCCCGTGAACAGGGGGCTCGGTTTGAGTTGCTGTCTCGCTCAGCCGTGGCCGGCGAGCCACGCGCGGAGCCCCTGTGCAGCCATCCGGCCGCTGGCCAGGCTGGCGGTCAGCAGATAGCCGCCGGTCGGGGCTTCCCAGTCCAGCATCTCGCCGGCGCAGAACACGCCGGGCAGTGCCTTCAGCATCAGGCCGTCGGTCAGCGCTTCGAAGCGCACGCCGCCGGCGGTGCTGATCGCCTCTGCGATCGGGCGCGGGGCCTGCAACGTGAGGGGCAGGGCCTTCAGTGCTGCGGCCAGCGCGGTGGCGTCGAGCATCTGCTCGCGGGTCAGCAGTTCGTGCAGCAGGCCGAGCTTGAGCGGGCCGAGGTGCAGGCGGCTCTTCAGGTGCGAGGACAGCGAGCGGCTGCCGCGCGGGCGCTTCACCTCGGCGAGCACGCGCTCGGGCGGGAGCTGCGGCAGCAGGTCCAGGTGCAGCGTGGCGCTGCCTTCATGCGCGATGCGGTCGCGCAGCACCGCGCTGGCGGCGTAAACGAGCGAGCCCTCGATGCCGGTGGCCGTGATCACGAACTCGCCTTGGCGGCGCGGGAAGCCGTCGGCCTCCAGCGCGACCGGCTTGACCGGCTGGCCGGCGAACTCGGTGGCAAAACGCTCGCTCCAGCCCGGGCCGGCGGGATGGGCCGCCGTGGGGCCGATGTCAAAGCCGCAGTTGGCGGGCTGCAGCGGCGCCACGTCGACACCGCTTGCGGCCAGCCAGGGCGCCCAGGCGCCGTCGGAGCCGAGCTGCGGCCAAGAGGCGCCACCCAGCGCCAGCAGTGTGGCGGCCGGGGTGACGAGGCGCTCGCCGTCCGGCGTGGCAAAGCGCAGCGCGCCCATCCCAGGTTCAACGGCCCAGCCGGTCCAGCGGTGGCGCATCGCGAACTTCACGCCGGCCGCGCGCAGCCGGTGCAGCGAGGCGCGCAGCAGCGGCGCCGCCTTCAGGTCGGCCGGGAACACGCGGCCCGAGCTGCCGACGAAGGTCTCCACGCCCAGCCCGGCCGCCCAGGCCCGCAGCGCGTCGGCATCGAAGCTGCGCAGCAGCGGCTCGATCTGCGCCGCCCGCGCACCGAAGCGGCCGACGAAGGGCTCAAAGGGTTCGGAATGCGTGAGGTTGAGCCCGCCCTTGCCGGCCAGCAGGAACTTGCGGCCCACGCTGGGCTTGGCATCAAACACGGTGACCGCATGGCCGGCCGCCGCCAGCACCTCGGCCGCCATCAGGCCGGCGGGGCCGCCGCCGACGATGGCGACGGTGTCTTTCGGGATCGGGGAACTCATGCCCCGATTGTCCGTGCTCGATCAGTCCGCCCGCAGCTTGGCGCGCAGCAGCGTGCCGATCTCGGGCTTGTCGATGAAGGGGTCGGTCGGGTTGCGGCCCTGCATCACGTCCTCCAGGCGGGTCTGCACGCCGGCCAGGGCCTGGGGGTGGCTGAAGATGTAGAACTTGCGCCGGTCGATGGCGTCGAACACCAGTGCGGCCACGTCGGCGGCGGTGAGCTTGCCGGAGGATACGGCCTTGTCGGTCTGGGCCTGCGAGATGAGCTGGCTCTTGGTGGGTTTGGCCATCGGCAGGTCGGCCGGGCGGTTGCGGTGGCTCTGGCTGATGCCGGTGGGCACGAAGAAGGGGCAGAGCACCGAGGCATGGACCTGGTCCGTCACGAGGGAGAGGTCCTGGTAGAGCGTCTCGGACAGCGACACCACGGCGTGCTTGGACACGTTGTAGACGCCCATGTTCGGCGGGTTCAGCATGCCGGCCATCGACGCGGTGTTGACGATGTGGCCGTGGTAGGCCGGGTCGGCCTTGGCGGCGGCCAGCATCATCGGCGTGAACAGGCGCACCCCGTGCACGACGCCCATCAGGTTGACGCCCAGCACCCATTCCCAGTCGCTGAGTGCGTTTTCCCAGATCAGGCCGCCGGAGCCCACGCCGGCGTTGTTGAACACGAAGTGCGGCGCGCCGAAGCGCCGCTGCACGGCGTCGGCGAGCGCCTCCATCTGGTCGGCCTTGGCCACGTCGACGACGCGCGAAAGCACCTCGACCTGGCTGAACTCGGCCGCAGCGCGGTCCAGGGCATCGGCCTGCACGTCGACCAGCACGAGGTTCATGCCGCGCTGGGCGGCGAGGCGGGCGGTTTCCAGGCCGAAGCCGGAGCCGGCGCCGGTGATGACGGCGGTGGGGCGGGTCATGGGGTCTCCTCAGTGCGCCGTTAGGCCGGCGCGCGGTTGTTCATTTCGATGTGGGGGATGCCGTCTTCGATGTAGGGCTCGCCCACCGGCCGGAAGCCGTGGCCGCGGTAGTAGCCCTCCAGTCGGGCCTGGGCATGCAGCGTGATGACCTGGCCGGGCCACAGGCGCTCGCACTGGGCCAGCGCCTCGCGCATCAGCGCATGGCCCTGGCCCTGGCCGCGCGCCCAGGGCGCAGTGATCACGCGGCCGATGACGACCTCGGGCGCCTTCACGCCCGCCGGCAGCAGGCGTGCGCAGGCGGCGAGCCGCCCGTCGTCGGCCCAGCCGAGCAGATGCCAGCCGGGCAGGTCCAGCCCGTCCATGTCCTGGAAGATGCATTGCTGCTCGACGACGAAGACCTCGCTGCGCAGCTGCAGCAGCGGATAGACCTCGCGGCCCGTGAGCGCGTCGAAGGGCTGGCAGGTCCAGCGCAGGGCGGCGGCGCTCACACCAGCTTGACGAGCTGCTTGCCGAAGTTGCGGCCCTTGAGCAGGCCGATGAAGGCCTCGGGCGCGGCGGCCAGGCCGTCGGCGATGGTCTCGCGGTACTTGAGCTTGCCGGTGGCCACCAGCGTGCCCAGCTCCTTCAGCGCCTCGGGCCAGACCTCCATGTGCTCGGACACGATGAAGCCCTCGACCTTCATGCGGTTGACGAGGATGAGCTGGGGCGCGGCCATCGGGATGGGCTCGCCGTTGTAGCCGGAGATCATTCCGCACATGGCGATGCGGCTGAAGGCGTTGGCGCGCAGCAGCACGGCGTCCAGGATGATGCCGCCGACGTTCTCGAAGTAGCCGTCGATGCCGTTCGGGCAGGCGGCCTTCAGCGCGGCGGACAGCGACTTCACGTCGCCATGCTGCTTGTAGTCGATGCAGGCATCGAAGCCGAGTTCCTCGGTCACGTAGCGGCACTTGTCGGCGCCGCCGGCAATGCCCACCGCACGCGCACCGCGGGCCTTGGCGAGCTGGCCCACGGCCGAGCCGACCGCGCCGCTGCCGGCGCTCACCACGACGGTCTCGCCCGCCTTGGGCGCGATGATCTTCACGAGGCCGTACCAGGCCGTGACGCCGGGCATGCCGACCGCACCCAGGTAGGCCGACAGCGGGATGTGGGTGGTGTCGACCTTCTGCAGCACGCCGCGCTGCGAGGCGTCGACGGTGACGAACTCCTGCCAGCCGCCCATGCCGACGACCCGGTCGCCCACCGCGAAGTGCGCGTTCTTCGACTCCACCACCTCACCGACCGTGCCGCCGATCATCACTTCGTCCAGCGGCTGGGCGGCCGCGTAGCTCTTGCTCTCGTTCATGCGGCCGCGCATATAGGGGTCGAGGCTGAGGAAGTGGTTGCGCACCCGCACCTGGCCGTCGGCCAGCGGGGCCAGCGGCGTTTCGACGAGCCGGAAGTTGTCGGGCTTGACCTCGCCCTGCGGGCGGGAGGCGAGGACGATCTGGCGGTTGAGGGTGCTCATGGCAGCTTTCAGTCACACAACAGCCGTCATTGAAGCATTGCCGTCAGGGCCGGCACGTCCCAGGGGCGACAAGGGTGTGGATCAGGGCTTGCACGGCACGGCGAAGTCCACGTGGTAATGCTCGTCATGCCGCACCCAGGGCTTGCCCTGCATGAAGTGCAGCTGGCGCCGCACGTCGGCGCCGTGCGCCGTGGCGAACAGCCGGGGCAGGTAGGCGGTGTCGAAGATGACCTGGGCGATGCCGAGGCCACGCGCCGTGGCGGCGCGGTGCAGTTCGAGGAGGTGCTCGGCCAGCGCGTCAAAGTCGATCCGGTAGGCCCCCCAGCGAGCGTCGGCATCGAAGTCGATGTCATAGCCCCATTGGTTGCCGACGCCGGTCGGCAGCGCGACCGAGCGGCCGTCCGCGTCGCGTACCGGCACAAAGAAGTCGACCGACAGGCCGTTCTGGTGGGAGCGGTGCGGCCTGAACCGGCCACCCGAGGGCCAGCCGGATTCGCCGTAGACGTATCGGATCTCGGGCGTGCGTCGTGCCAGGGAGGCGTAGGCATCGGCGACGATCTCGGCCACCTGGGCGTCCACATGCGTGCGGCCCAGCGCGACGCCGAGGCGGCTGTAGGGCGTGAAATTCGGACCGTCGACCGGCAGGGCTACACCGTCCTGAAGCCGGCCTCGGCTGACCGTGCCGTAGCAGGTGCTCGTGATGGCGAAGGCGGGGGGGCCGGCGAGAGCCAGCCCGGTCAACAGCGCCGCGACGGCTGTGTGGCGGCTCATGCTCTGACGCTCGACAGGCGGATCATCGTCCGCTGGGGCCAGACCTCGCCGATGCGCGCAGGCACGGCGGTGTTTTTCAGGAAGTCACCGCCACCGTGCGCCACGGCTTCACCTCCGCAGCGGGGGCGAATGGGCGTCTGGTGGCTGATGCCCGTCTTGCCGGCGACGCTGTGGCCTCCCAGCCCGATCCAGCCGTGGTTCTCGTGCGGCTTGAAAGGCGCCGTGTCGCGACAGCAGTCCACACAGACCCAACTGGTGGCGAATTTTGCGTGTTCGACGGTGGTGTCGTGGTGGGCGGCGTGCGGCTCGTTCACAGTGCCTTTCTGGCGAAGCGGCACGAGCAGAAGTGCCACAGGACATTCGTGAAGCTCGGCGGCGACTATGCCAACAAACCCGCCCTGCCTTTGCAGCATGATCGCTTGCGTGACCAGCCAAGGCCGCGGCCAGTCCGCCGCGTAGTGGCAGGGTTCCATCGCGAGTCCTGGCCGGGAGGGGGTGGCAAGACGCGCCGCTTGTGCCAGAGTTGGGCGTCCGAGCTCGTCCGGAGCGATGCCCATGCGCCTGAGCCGCCGTGATGCCCTGTGTGCCGCCTTGCCGCTGGCGCTGCCGTGGGCTGCTGCGGCGGCCGAGGTGGCCGCGTTGCGTGTCGGCTGGGGCGATTACCCGCCCTTCCAGCGCAGCGGCCCGAACGGACCGCTGGGCCTGGACATCGAGCTGATGAACCTGTGGGCCCGGGTCTGCGGCGAGCGGCTGGAGTGGCAGCGCATGCCCTGGGCGCGTCAGCTGCTGGAATTGGCCCAGGGACAGCTTGACCTGATGACGGCGGCCACGTTCTCGATGGAGCGTCTCGCGTTTGCCGACTACACCGAACCGTATCGGCAGGAGCGCGTTGCGCTGCTGGCGTTGGTGGGCGGGGCGCCAGCGCCCGCGCGGCTGTCGGATCTGAAGGGCCGCGCGGTGCGCATCGGCATGATCCGTGGCGTCGTCTTTCCGGCGGCGGTGCAGTATGAGCTGGACGACCCCGAGATGCAGCGTCTGCTGGTGCCGTTGCATGCGAACGATCTGTCGCTGTCGGCCTTGCGGGGGCGGCGGGTGGACTATGTGATCGACGACCCGGGCACGGTGCTCTATCGCGCCCAGCTGGCGCCGGGCGACGCCGTCAAGGTGGTGCTCGAACTGGCGATCAGCCCGGTGCATCTGCTGCTGTCGCGCCGGCTGATGCAGGCGCGACCGGAGCTGCTGCAGCGGCTCAACCAGGGCCTGCAGCGCGCCCGCGCATCGGCCGACTGGGCCCAGGTGCTGGCGCGCTACCCGGGCCTCTGAGGGCGCAGCGGCCGGGTGCGCGGTTTCACCGCAGCGCGCCCAGGGCTTCGGCCAGCAGCTGCTTGTAGGCCGGGAACTCATGCACATCGCCATGGCCGGCGCCGGCGATACGCACCAGCCGGGCGGCCGGCGCCAGGGCCTGCAGCCGCTCGGCGTGCGTCATCGGGATCAGCGTGTCGCGGTCGCCATGCACGATCAGCAGCGGGCTGCGGATATGCGCCACCGCAAGGTCACTGCGCAGCGGGTAGCGAACGATCTGTGGCGGCACCCAGGGGTAGTGCTCGCGCGCCAGGGCCACCAGGCTGAGATAGGGCGACACCAGCACGGTCAGGTCAGGCTGCAGCTGCGTGGCCAGCGCGGCGGCCAGGCCGGTGCCCAGCGAACGGCCGTAGAGCACGAGGTGCAGGCCCTGGTAGCGCGGCGCCACGCTGCGCCAGACCGCCTCCACATCGGCATGCAGCTGGGCTTCGGACTCGATGTTGCCCGTGCTCTTGCCATAGCCGCGGTAGTCCATCATCACCAGGTCAAAACCGGCCCGGCGGTAGAAGTCGGTGTTGACGAACCAGGTCTGCAGGTTGTCGCCGTTGCCGTGCAGAAAGAACACCACACCGCGCGGTGCGGGCAGGCGCAGCTCCAGCACCGACAGGCGCGCCCCCGGCACGTCGACAAAGTGCTCCTGCACGTCGGGCGCGCTGGCCAGTGGCGCATCGGCCGGCAGCGGCACCGGGTGGAAGAGCAGGGCCTCCTGCTGCAGCCACAGCGCAGCCGTCGCCGCGGCCCAGGCCAGGGCGGCGAGCAGCGCGGCCGCGGCCAGCACGCGGAGCCAGAGCCGGCGCGCCGGCCAGCGTTGCGAAAGGATGGGGCCTGACGGCGCGAGCTTGGAATCCATGGCTGGGCTACGTGGCCGGGCAGGCTGTGGATGCACGCCGGTCGGCTCGTGGGGGCTCGTCCAGCGCCGGGCCTGGCGCCGGGCCTAGCGGCAGGCCGCGGCCGCGAGCCAGTCGGCCAGTTGCGGCATCAGCTCATCGACCGCCTCGGCCAGGCCGCGGGCGGCACCGGCCGCGTCGGCCGTGGGCGCGGGGCGCTGCAGGCGCCAGTGCTGCTGCAGTGTGGAACCGGTGGCGCTGGCGGGCCAGAACGTCGCATGCAGACGCAGCACCACATAGCTGGCGTCGGGGCTGCTGAACACCTGCTCGAACTCGTCGAGGTTCACGGCCAGCAGCGCCGCGGGCCGAGCGGGGCAGGACGCCGGCGTGACCAGGCGCTCGCGCAGGCGCTGGGTCAGCATGGCCGGCGGCGGGGCGGCCCAGATGCTGTCGCGGTAATGCTGCTGGCGCTGCGCCTGCTGGTAGGCCAGCCGATAGGCGATGCCATCTTCGCTCAGCCAGGGCGGCGCGGTGACGTCGGCGATGCGCCAGGCCAGCCGGCCGCTGCTGCCGGCCGGGGCTGACGGCGCGGGGCCGAGGTCGTAGACGGTGGGTGCCGGGGTGACCGGCGCCAGTGAGCAGCCGCCGAGCAGCAGCGTCGGGGCCAGCGCGAGGGTGGCGAGCAGGCGGGGTGTCATCGGGTGTTGGCCTTCAGGCGCTGGTCGAAACCGGCCTCGCCGGGGCCGGGTGGCCGCGGGCCGCGGCCGAAGATCAGGCTTTGCGGCTGATCGCCGAGGTCGGTGGCGGCGCGTTCGATGCTGCGGCTGGCCGCCGACAGGTCGGACAGCAGCGGACGGGTGCGCGGCGGCGTGTCGCCGACCAGGGCCAGCTCCAGGTTGCGGCTGGTGGCCTGCACCTGGGCGGCAGCGGCGTCCAGCCGGTCCAGCATCGCCGCGCGGGATTTCAGTTCCTGGGCCAGCTGCTGGCCGTCGGCGGCCAGGGCCTCGATGCGGCGCAGCGCCGCGTCGGCGCGCAGGGTGGCGGCGTCGGCGTCCTTCAGCAGGCCGGGCAGCTCGCGTGCGCCGGGCTGCAAGGCGGCCATCAGCCGGCTGGTGTCGCCGGCGGCCTGTTCGAGCTGGGCGAGGGCGCGGTTCAGTTGGGCGCGGTTGTCTTCGCTGAGCAGTGCATTCAGCCGCGCGGCGGTCTCGGCGAAGCCAGCCACGAGGCCCGGCCCGCTCTCGGCCAGGCGGTCCAGCAGCGTGGGCCGCAGCGCGATGCGGGCGCCCGGCTCGGCGCGCGTGAACGCGGCCGGCGCTTCCGCCTCCTCCAGGCCGACGAAGGACAGGCCGGTGACGCCCTGCAGGCCCAGTTGGGCATAGGTCTGCGTGGACACCGGCGCTGCGGCATCGACGGCGATGTCGACGAGGATCTGGCGTGCATCGCCCGGATCGAAGCCGATGCGTTCGACATAACCGACCTCGACGCCGCGCAGCTTGACCGGTGCCTTCAGATTCAGGCCCGGCACGCCGCTGCGCGACACGACGGTGTAGCGCACGCGCTCGGTGTGGTCGCCCTGGAACCAGGCGACGCTGGCCGCGAGCGCAAGCCCGAGCAGCAGCACGAAAAGGCCGGCGGCCAGGGCGTGGGCTTTGTTTTCCATGGCGGGTCAGTGGTGGGTTTCTTCGGCTTCGCGCAGCAGGGCGGGTACGCCGCCATCGTCGCTGGTGTCGTCCAGGCTGAGGCGAAAGCGCCGCAGGTCGTCCTCGGCGCAGCGCTCCAGGTGACCAAGGAAGAAGTTGCGCACGAAGGCATGCGGCAGGCGCGCCACCTCGGCCAGCGGCCCGCAGGCAATGATGCGCTGCTCGGCCAGTACGGCGACGCGGTCGACCACGGCGAACAGGGTATCGACGTCGTGGGTGACCATCACCACGGTCAGGCCAAGCTCCTGGCGCAGCCGCCGCAGCAGCCGGACGAACTGTTTGGCGCTGTCGGGGTCCAGCCCCGCGGTGGGCTCGTCGAGGAACAGCAGCTGCGGGTCCAGGATCAGGGCGCGCGCCAGCGACACCCGCTTGACCATGCCGCCCGACAGCTCGGCCGGCCGCTTGAACGCGTCCGCGGGCTTGAGGCCCACCTGGGCCAGCTTGAGCATGACCAGCGGCTTGACCAGGCTGTCGGGCACGCTGTTGAGCTCGCGCAGCGGCAGCGCGATGTTGTCGAACACGTTCAGCGCCGAGAACAGCGCGCCATGCTGGAACAGCACGCCCCAGCGGTAGCGCACCCGCTCCAGGTCGCGCGCGGCGCAGCGCCCCAGCGGGTGGCCGAAGATCTTCACGCTGCCGGCCTGCGGCACTTCCAGGCCGAGCAGCAGGCGCAGCAGGGTGGTCTTGCCCGACCCCGAGCCGCCGATCAGTGCCATCACCTCGCCGCGGTAGACGGTCAGGTTCAGCCCGCGGTGGATGACATGGCCGTCCAGCACGGTGGTCACACCGTCGACTTCGATGATGGCGTCGCTGCGGTTCATGGTTCAGATGCCCACATTGGAGAACAGCACCGCGAAGATGGCATCGACGACGATGACCAGCGTGATCGCGGTGACGACCGACTGCGTGACGCCCTGGCCCAGGCTTTCGGTGTTGGGCTTGACGCGCAGCCCGAAGTGGCAGGCCAGCAGCGCGATCAGCCCGCCGAACAGCACCGATTTGCTCCAGCCCAGCCAGAGGTTGGCCGGCTGCACGACGCGTGGCAGCATGTCCAGGAACTGCAGCGGGTCCAGGCCCAGTTGCACGCGGGCTGCCGCCATGCCGCCCAGCATCATCAGCGCCGCGGTCCATAACGCCACCAGCGGCAGCGACAGCGCCAGCGCCAGTACCTTGGGTGCCACCAGGCGCACGGTGTGCGAGATGCCCATCACCGACAGCGCATCGAGCTCCTCGGTCACGCGCATCACGCCGATCTGGGCCGTCATCGCCGAGCCGGAGCGGCCGGCCACGATGATGGCGGCCAGCAGCGGCCCGAGCTCGCGCAGCACGGCCAGACCGAGGATGTTGATGACGAAGATGTCGGCGCCATAGGTCTTGAGCTGCTTGGAGATCAGATAGGACAGCGTCAGCCCGACGAGGAAGCCGACCAGGGCCGTGATCGGCAGCGCCTGCGCCCCGGTGCGGAAGATATTGGCCGAGATCTCGCGCCAGCCGATCAGCGCGGGCCGGCGCAGCATCTGGCCAAGGTCCAGCAGCAGACGCCCGATGAGCGCGACCAGGTCGATGGCATGGCGGGCGAAGGCCAGCAGTTGCGCGCCGGCCCACTCCAGGCCCGGGCCCAGGCCGGGCCGCTGCCGCGGCGTGGCGCTGGCCTGCATGAACTGCGCGAACAGCGTCACATGCTCGGGCAGCCAGAGCAGCCGGGCCGGCGGCTTTTCGCCCCAGCCCTGCCAGAGCGTCAAGGCGCCGGCGGTGTCCAGCCGCCCCAGGCCGCGCAAATCCCAGAGCGGCTCTCCGGGCGCCTTGCGGGCAGCGCTGATGCGCTGGCGGAACTCTTCGTAGCGGCCACGCAGGGCGAGCAGGGTCCAGTCGCCGCTGACGCGCCATTCCTGCGGGCCGCTGGCCTGCAGCTGGGGCTCGGCGTCGAAAGCGCCGGCGGCCGGGACCTCGGGCGGCGCCTGCAGGGGGAGGGCAGCGGCTTCGCGCATGGACGCAACGATAGCGCCCCTGCGCGAAGTTCGCGCTGATGCCGTTGCTTAGCGCGGCGAGGCGTTGCCGGACAACTCGCCCAGGGCCTTGCGGCGCAGCAAGACTAATCTCGCAGCCCCGCGGTGCCGATGCCTGGTTTCCGCTGGCCCGGGGTGCCAGTAGCATTGGGGACTTGCTTGCGAGGTATACCGTGAAACTCGACGACCTTCTCGCCACCGATGCCTGGATTCCGTCGCTGCCGGAGGGCGTGAGCCAGGTGCTGGCGGAACTCCAGGTCGACGAGCCGGATCTGCAGCGCGTCAACGAATTGCTCTCCGCCGAGGTGGGCCTCGCGGTGCGCCTGCTGCGCCTGGTCAACTCGGCGCGCTACAGCACGGGCAATGGCCGCATCGGCACGATTGACGCGGCCACCGCGCTGCTCGGGCTGAACGCGACCCGACAGCTGGTGCAGGCGGCCGCGGTCAGTGGCGCTTTCAGGGGCGTGCCCGGCGTGGACATGGTGGAGTTCTGGCGTTTCAGCCTGGACGTGGCCAAGATCGCGCGCTCACTGGCCGACGAGCTGCGGCTGGACGGTGGCCTGGCCTTCACGGCCGGCCTGCTGCACGGCACGGGCGACCTGATCATGAAGATGGCGATGCCCGATCGCGCCTGCCTGGCGCCTGGCTTTGCGACTGACGACCAACGTGTCGAGGCCCAGCTCGCCGACCTTGGCTATGCCTATCCCGAGGTGGGGGCGGCCTTTGCGGCGCGCTGGCATTTCCCGGACAGCCTGGTCCAGGCCCTGCGCTGCCAGGCCGAGCCGCAGGACTGCGCCGACCCGACCTATGCCAGCCTCGTGCACCTGGCGCGCTGGAGTGCACGCGCGCATGAGCTGGACATCGAGGGCCTGGCCCTGCTCGACACGCCACCCCATGAGGTGGCACGGGCGGTTGGTCTGAGCGATGCCGAGCGGCTGCGCGATGCGCAGTTGATCGACTGGACGCCGCCGGACGAGGCGCGCGAGTTTTCCTGATCGCGCCGGCGGCGCGGCTGGGCCGTGGTGTGCGCATGACTTGGGGTTGCGCGCATCGGTTCAGGCGCCGCAAGCGACCGAAGCCATCGAGCGCGCAAAGGCTGGCTGAGGGGTGCGCAGGGCGTGCGGTTGGGGGCGGGCGAACGGTTCTGTCGTGCGCCCCACCGACCATCAATGACGACCCCAAAGAAAAAGCCCCACGGCTTTCGCCTGTGAGGCTTTGATGTTGGCTCCCCGACCTGGGCTCGAACCAGGGACCTACGGATTAACAGTCCGGCGCTCTACCGACTGAGCTATCGAGGAAGTGTTCTTTGATGTCGGCGTGGCAAGCGGTTGCACCACGCGTCTTGATTTCTGTTGGCTCCCCGACCTGGGCTCGAACCAGGGACCTACGGATTAACAGTCCGGCGCTCTACCGACTGAGCTATCGAGGAACAGAGCCCACGATTATAGAGACCTTTTGGGACGGTTCACAAGCGAACCTCAAGGCTGGCGCGCCAGGTCCTCGGCTCGAGGGGGTAAAGATAGCTGTGCTCGAACTGCCAGGGCGACTCGCGCCAGGCGCGGCGGTTGGCGAGGTTGTCCACGGCAGCGCGCCAGATCCAGGTCTGGCTGCCTGTGTTCTGCGTGTAGCGCAGGCCGGCGTCGGCCACGGCCCAGGCGGGCACGGCGACGCTGTTGTCGGGCGTCGCGAAACGGCGGCCTTCGTAGCGGAGGCCGAGCTGGGCCTGCAGTCCGGGCAGCAGGTCCTGGCGGACATGAGCCTTGACCGTGGTCTGCGGCACGTTGGCGGGCACGAGGCCGTTGAGGCCGGCGTCACTGCTGTTCTCGCGGCGGGCGCGCAGCCGCGTGGCGCTGGCGAACACGCCGCCGCCGCTCCACTTCAGATCGGCACTGGCCTCGATGCCGCGGTGGCGGGCGGAGCCGTCGATGCGGCGCTCGCAGCTGTTGGTCGCGCTGCACGCCGTGAAGCCAGGCAGCGGGATGTCGCTGTAGGTTGGGCGGCGGATATCGAAGACGGTCAGCGAGCCTTCGACGCGCTGCGTGCCGGTCTTCAGTCCGATCTCGGTCTGGCGGCTCTTCAGCGCGGGCACTGCCTGGCCACGGTTGGCGTAGATCGGCAGGTTGGGCACGACCTGGCTTTCGACGCCCTGGCCCCAGCTTGCGTAAACGAGCCAGTCGGCGGCGATGGCATGGCTGAGCGCCACCCACGGCGTCGTGAGGCCTTGCGAATAGTCGGTGGGCGCGCTGCCGTCCGTCTGCACGCTCTCGCGGTGCAGGCGGGTGTGACGCAGGCCCAGCCAGGCGGTGGTGTCGGCGCCCAGTGCCACACGGTCGCGCAGATAGAGCTCGTTGCTGCGCTCGTCGCGGTTGGTGTTCGTGGAGGTGGGTGTCGGCTGTGCCGCCGTGACGGCGCTGCCGTCGATGTTGCCGGTGCCGGCCAGGTTGTAGGCCTGGCCCTGGAGGCGGCTCTTGAACCGGCTCGTCAGCCCGCCGACGGTGACGTCGTGGCGCAGGCCGGCGAGTTGCAGGGGGCCGCTGGCGGAGACGTCGAGCGCCGTGGTATCGCGGTGTTCGTTCTCGCTGCGGAAGTCGTAGAGGTCGTAGCTGCCGTCGGGGCAGAAGCTGGAGGCGTAGTAGCTGCCGTCGGCGGCCGTGCAGCCGAAGGCGTAGGCCAGGCGGTCGTCGGTGCGCAGGCGCTGGATGCCGAGCGCCGCCTGGGCGCTCCATCCGCCGGTCAGCTTGTGCTGCACGCGCAGCGACGCGTGCAGGTTGTTGAACACGACCGGCTGGCTCCAGGGCTGGTTGTTGAGGTTGAGCCGGGGGTCGACCTTGGTCGCATCGGGCAGCGCTTTGCCCAGCAGGCTGAAGCCCTGCTGGCTGGGCTGGGCCTGTCGGTTGAACTCCATTTCCGCCTCGACGAGGGTGTCGGCGCGGACGCGCCAGTCGGTGGCGATGGCGACGGTATTCGAGCTGCCCTTGGTGTTGCGCAGCGTGGGTTGCAGGTGGGCGGCGGCGAGGTTCACGCGCAAGCCGAACTCGCGGCCGGCGCCGAAGCGCTGCGAGTGGTCGACGCTGCCTTGAAGGGTGCCGCCCTGGATGGCTTCGACCCTCAGCGCCGTGCCGTCCTCGGCCAGCGGGCGCTTGACGACGAAGTTCACGAGGCCGGCCGGCGAGCTGGTGCCGGCCTGGATGCCGGAGCTGCCCTTGAGGATCTCGATGCCTGATTTGTTGGCCAGTGACAGCGCGGTTTCGCCGACGATGGGCAGGCCGTCACGGCGCAGGTTGAAGCGGTTGTCGAGGTCGAAGCCGCGGATCTTCAGCTGCGACCAGTAGCCGACGGCGTTGTAGGCGTCGGACACGGAGGCGTCGAGCTTGGTGATGCCGGAGAGCTGGCTGATGCCCAGGTCGTCCAGCCGTTCGGCCGACAGGCTCAGCGCCTGCATCGGCAGCTTGGCCGGCGGGGCCGCAAAGCCGGTCAGCGAGGGTGCCGACTCCATGGCCTTGCCGGTGACTTGCACCTGGGGCAGGGTCTGAGCGGCGGCCAGGCCGGCAGCCAGGAGCGCCGACGCGGCGGCGATGCGGGAAGGAGTGGGTTGTGCCATCGAAATGCAATGCGATGGCAGGTCGGCAAACGAGAACGCGACGGGCCCTGGGAGACGGACAAAAGCGGGGCCCTGCTGATCGGCTGCTTCCCTGCGCGAGGATTACCTCGAGTCCCCGATCGGGGACTCTGAAGCGCCCTGCGGCGCTTCCAGTCAGGTTCAAAGGGACTGTCTCAGTCGAGCCGGCCGTGGCTGGCTCAACACCCCTAGCGGAAGGCTGACGGCCGAGGCCGGCAGCGTCGCGGATTTTAGCGGGCATGCCACGGGGACGTCGCGCCATCGGGCCCGCGGTGCGGCCCGATCAATCGTGCGCCGGTGCTGCCACGCCCAGCCGCTCATGCAGCTTGGGGCTCGTCGTGGTGTATTGCAGGTGGACCGGCTGGCCCGGGAAGACGCGCTCGGCGGCGGCAAACGCAGCCAGCGTGGCTTCATGGAAGCCGCTGACGAGCAGCTTGCGCTTGCCCGCGTAATGGTTGATGTCACCGACCGCATAGACGCCGGACAGCGAGGTTTCGAAGCGCGCGGTATCCACCACGACCAGCTTGCGCTCCAGCGCCAGGCCCCAGTCGGCCAAGGGCCCCAGCCGCGGGCTCAGGCCCAGGCGCACCAGCAGCTGGTCGGCCGCCACGGCGCGGTGGGCGGCGCTCAGGTCCAGAATGTCCAGGCCTTGCAGGCGGCCGTCCGTCAGGCGCAGGGCCAGGGGCTGGCCCACCTCGACCTGCACCCGCCCCGCGTCGCGCAGGGCCTGCAGATGGGCCAGCATGGCCGCCGGCGCTTTGAAGACATCCCGGCGGTGCAGCAGCGTGACGGATGCGGCCTCACCCGCGTCCGCCAGCGCGACAGCGGCGGCCACGGCGGCTTCTTCGCCGCCGAGCACCAGCACGCGTTGGCCGCTGGCGGCCAGGGTGTCCGGGTGGTGGTGGATCTGGCGTCGTTCCAGAGGCTCGGCGCCCTCCAGCCGCAGCCGCTTGGGCTGGAAGGCACCCACGCCCGCGGCGATGAACACGGTCTTGGCGACAAAGCGCTTGCCGGCCGCCGTCTCGGCCTGCCAACGGCCATCGGGCAGGGGCTGCAGCGCGCTGACCTCCTGGCCGAGGTGCAGGCCGGGCGCAAAGGGGCGGATCTGCTGCTCCAGACGCTCGACCAGCTCGCGCCCACTGCAGACCGGCAGGCCGGGCACGTCGTAGATGGGTTTGTCGGCGTAGAGCTCGACGCACTGGCCGCCCGCGTGGGGCAGGGCGTCGACGACCTGGGCATGGATGCCCAGCAGGCCGAGTTCGAAGACCTGGAACAGGCCCACCGGGCCCGCGCCGATGACGAGGGCGTCGGTCTCGATCACGGTCGCAGCAGGGCCATCACTTGATCAGTTCCGGGAGCTTGCCCGTCTTGTCCTTCCACTCGTCGGCATCGGGCAGGGCGGGCTTGCGCTTGGTGATGCTGGGCCACTTCTTGGCGAGGTCGGCGTTGAGCTGGATCATGTGGACCTGATCCCCCGGCACATCCTCCTCCGGCATGATCGCGTTGACCGGGCACTCGGGGATGCAGACGGCACAGTCGATGCACTCGTCCGGGTCGATCGTCAGGAAGTTCGGGCCTTCGCGGAAGCAGTCGACCGGGCAGACGTCGACGCAGTCGGTGTACTTGCAGCGGATGCAGGATTCGGTGACGACGTGGGTC
>RXJV01000019.1 GCA_003963075.1 Burkholderiales bacterium | reverse complement strand
GCAGCGGCACGTCCACCGTCACGCCCTGCAGGTTGTGCAGCGCGGCGTTCAGCACGGTCAGCCGGGGCCCGTCCGGGTCGATGGCGCGGCGCGCCTGCAGCGGGTGAATGAGCGGCCGGGCCAGCATGCGGCCGGTGGTGGAGTCCTCCACCGCGGCCAGCTCCGCCGCCGTGCCCTGGGCCACCACGCGGCCACCGCGCTTGCCGGCGCCGGGGCCGATGTCGATGATGTGGTCGGCGCGGCGGATGGTGTCCTCGTCGTGCTCGACGACGACCAGGGTGTTTCCCTTGTCGCCCAGCGTGGCCAGCGCCTTCAGCAGGATCTGGTTGTCGCGCGGGTGCAGGCCGATGGTGGGCTCGTCCAGCACATAGCAGACGCCCTGCAGATTACTGCCTAGCTGGGCCGCCAGCCGGATGCGCTGGGCCTCGCCGCCCGACAGCGTCGGCGCCGCGCGGTCCAGGGTCAGATAGCCCAGGCCGACTTCTTCGAGGAACTGCAGCCGGCCCAGGATCTCGCTGACCACGTCACGGGCGATGTCAGCATCCCGGCCTTCGAGCCGCAGCGACTCGACCCAGGCGCGGGCCTGACCCACGCTCCAGCCGGCCACCGTGCCGATGGGCTGGTTCTCGAACTCGACGGCGCGCGCGGTCGCGTTCAGCCGGGTGCCGTGGCAATCGGCGCAAGGCGCATCGGTCAGGCCCTCCACCTCGGTCTCTTCCGACGGGAAGCTCTGCTCGCGGCCACGGTTGTCGTCGGCGGGCGCGCTGTCGTCCAGCGCCTTGCGCTGCTCGCGGGTGAGTTGCAGGCCGGTGCCGACGCAGCTGGCGCACCAGCCGTGCTTGGAGTTGTAGGAGAACAGGCGCGGGTCCAGCTCGGGGTAGCTGGTGCCGCAGACCGGGCAGGCGCGCTTGGTGGAGAACACCTTGACCGTGCCCACGCCGGCGCCGGTGCCGCCACCCTCCAGGTTCAGCCCGTCCAGGGGGCTGAGCAGGTGCAGCACGCCCTTGCCGGCATCGAGCGCCTTGGCGAGCAGCTCGCGCAGCTCGGCCTCCTTCTCCGGCGTGATCACCAGGTCGCCGACCGGCAGCTCCAGCGTGTGCTCCTTGAAGCGGTCCAGCCGCGGCCAGGGCGAGGTGGGCAGGAACTCGCCGTCCACGCGCAAGTGCGTGTGGCCGCGGCCTTTGGCCCATTTGGCGAGGTCGGTGTAGACACCCTTGCGGTTGACCACCAACGGCGCCAGCAGGCCGACATGCTGGCCGCGGTAGTCCCGCATCAGCTGCGCGGCGATGCTCTCCACGCTCTGCGGCCGCACCGGCGCGCCGTCGTGCACGCAGCGCTGCACGCCGAGCTTGACGTAGAGCAGACGCAGGAAATGCCAGACCTCGGTGGTCGTCGCCACCGTGCTCTTGCGGCCGCCCCGCGACAGGCGCTGCTCGATGGCGACCGTCGGCGGAATGCCCCAGACCGCGTCCACCTCGGGCCGGCCGGCCGGCTGCACGATGCTGCGGGCGTAGGCGTTCAGCGATTCAAGGTAGCGGCGCTGGCCTTCGTTGAACAGGATGTCGAAGGCCAGCGTGCTCTTTCCCGAGCCGCTCACGCCGGTCACCACGTTGAACTTGCCGCGCGGCACCTCGACGGTCACGCCCTTCAGGTTGTGCTCGCGGGCGTTGACGATCTTGATCGCCTCATCCGCCGCGCGGCGGGCCCGGATCAACTGCTGCAGCGGCCGGCCCTCCTCAACGGCCACGGCCGGGCGGTCCATGTGCAGCGCGTAGTCGCGCAGCGCGGCGGCGGTGTGCGAGCTCGGGTGCTGGGCCACGCTCTCCGGCGTACCGACGCAGACGATCTCGCCGCCGGCCTCGCCGCCCTCGGGGCCGAGGTCGATCAGCCAGTCGGCCGCACGGATCACGTCGAGGTTGTGCTCGATCAGGATCAGCGAGTGGCCGGCGCTCAGCAGCTTGCGCATCGCGCGCATCAGCTTGGCGATGTCGTCGAAGTGCAGGCCGGTGGTCGGCTCGTCGAACAAAAACAGCGTGCCCTTCTTGGCGACGCCGAAGCGCGGGCTGCTGGCGGCCTCGGCCAGGAAGCCGGCGAGCTTCAGGCGCTGGGCCTCGCCGCCGGACAGCGTGGGCACCGGCTGGCCGAGCTTCACATACTCCAGGCCCACATCGACGATGGGCTGCAGCTTCTGAACCACCGCGCGCTGCTCGCTGAACAGCTGCACCGCCTCGGCGACGGTCAGCTCCAGCACGTCGGACACGCTCAAGTCCCGGTCCTTCAGCGACAGCTTCACGTCCAGCATCTCGGCGCGGAAGCGCTTGCCGTCGCAGTCCGGGCAGCGCAGGTAGACGTCGCTGAGGAACTGCATCTCGACATGCTCGAAGCCCGAGCCGCCGCAGGTCGGGCAGCGGCCGTCGCCGGCATTGAAGCTGAACATGCCGGCGCTGTAGCTGCGCTCCACGGCCAACGGCGCGACGGCGAAGAGCTTGCGGATCTCGTCAAAGGCGCCGACATAGCTGGCCGGGTTGGAGCGCGCCGTCTTGCCGATGGGCGACTGGTCCACGAACACCGCGTCGGCCAGGTGGTCGGCGCCCAGCAGGCGATCGTGCGCGCCGGGGGTCTCGGTCGCCTTGCCGAACTGGCGGGCCAACGCGGGGTAGAGCACGTCCTGCATCAGCGTGCTCTTGCCGGAGCCGGACACGCCGGTGACGACCACCAGGCGCTGCAGCGGGAACTCGACGTTCACGCCGCGCAGGTTGTGCTCGCGCACGCCTTCGAGGATGAGGCGAGGCGTGCTCTCCTCCACCAGGCGCTTCAGGCCCATGCCGACATGCTTGCGCGCGCCCAGGTAGGCGCCGGTCAGGGTGTCGGCCGCGCGGATCTGCTCGGGCGTGCCATCGAACACGATGGCGCCGCCGCGCTCGCCGGGGCCGGGGCCCATGTCGATCAGCCGGTCGGCGGCCAGCATCACGGCCGGGTCGTGCTCGACGACGACCAGGGTGTTGCCAGCATCGCGCAGGCGCTGCATGGCCTGCACGATGCGGTTCATGTCGCGCGGGTGCAGGCCGATGCTGGGCTCGTCCAGCACGAACAGCGTGTTGACTAGGCTGGTGCCCAGGGCCGTGGTGAGGTTGATGCGCTGCACCTCGCCGCCCGAGAGGGTGCGGCTCTGGCGGTCCAGGGTCAGATAGCCCAGGCCCACGTCGCACAGGTAGCGGCTGCGGTGGCGGATCTCGTCCAGCAGCAGCTTCAGCGCGTCGTCCAGCATCGTGCTGGGCAGCTGCAGGCCGTCGACGAAGTCGCGCAGGCGCTGGATGGGCAGCTGCATCAGGTCGTGCAGGCTCAGGCCGGGGAGTGCTTCGAGCTGCTCGCGCGTCCAGTCCACACCGACCGGCAGAAAGCGCTGTTCCGGCGGCAAGGCGGCATCGGCCAGCGCCTGGCTGCCCACACGCCACAGCAGCGCCTCGGTCTTGAGCCGCGCGCCACGGCAGCTCGGGCATTCGGTGTAGCTGCGGTACTTGGACAAGAGCACGCGGATGTGCATCTTGTAGGCCTTGCTCTCCAGGTAGTCGAAGAAGCGCCGCACGCCGTACCACTGCTTGTTCCAGTTGCCTTTCCAGTTCGGCGTGCCCTCGATGACCCAGTGGCGCTGCTCGGCGCTGAGGTCCTTCCAGGCCGTGTCGCGCGGGATGCCGGCCTCGCCGGCGTACTTCAGCAGGTCGTCCTGGCAGTCCTTCCAGGCCGGTGTCTGCATGGGCTTGATGGCGCCGTTGCGCAGGGTCTTGCGCTCGTCCGGGATGACCAGGCCCAGGTCGACGCCGATGACGCGGCCGAAGCCGCGGCAGGCCTCGCAGGCGCCAAAGGCCGAGTTGAAGGAGAACAGCGCCGGCTGCGGGTCGGCGTAGCGGATGTCGCTTTCGGGACAGTGCAGGCCGGTCGAGAAGCGCCACAGCGTGCTGCCCTCGTCGCCTACATAGACGTTGAGCCGCCCGGACCCACGCTTCAGCGACAGCTCGATCGCTTCCATCGCCCGCTGCTTGTCGGCGCCCTGGATGCGGAAGCGGTCGGCGACCACATCGAGCACCTTCTTGCCGTTCAGCTCGCGTTCAGCCTGCACGCGCGTGAAGCCACTGGCCGACAACCATTGCTGGACCTGCTCGGCCGTCGTGTTGGCGGGCAGTTCGACCGGGAAGCTCAGCACCAGCCGGGGGTCTTCGGCGGCGGTGCGCGACATCAACTCGGCATAAATGCTCTGCGAGGTGTCATGCCTGACCGGCAGCGCGGTCTTGCGGTCAAAGAGTTGCGATGCGCGCGCGAACAGCAGCTTGAGGTGGTCGTTCAGCTCCGTCATCGTGCCGACCGTGGAGCGGCTGGTGCGCACCGGGTTGGTCTGGTCGATGGCGATGGCCGGCGGCACGCCGTCGACCTTGTCGACCGCCGGGCGGTCCATCCGGTCCAGAAACTGGCGGGCGTAGGCCGAAAACGTTTCCACGTAGCGCCGCTGGCCCTCGGCATACAGCGTGTCGAAGACCAGGCTGGACTTGCCCGAACCGCTCGGCCCGGTGACGACCGTCAACTCCGCCGTGCGCAGGTCGAGGTCGAGGTTCTTCAGGTTGTGCTGCCGGGCACCCCGGATACGGATCAGGCCATCGGAAGACATAGGGGGCCAAGACGACAAAGGCCAGCAGTGTAGGGACGCTGGGTGACGAAACATGTCAGCACGCCGCGGCTTCGGCGTCGACGCTGCGCAACTGCCCGGATGCCCGCGGGCATGTTTTTCGTGGGGGGGTCGTTGCGCCCACGTCTCGATGACGCAACAATGCCGGACGCCCAGGAAGGCGCCAATAACAACAAGTTGACCGAGGACATGGGGATGGAAGATTCGAGGCAGCGTCCGGCATTGCCAACGCCAGCAACGGTTTGGCTCAGCGCCGCTGCGGGCGGCATCGGCGATCTCACGCCGGGCGCCAGCGGCAGTGACCCTTCCGTCTCGCAGCGCCTGCCCCTGGTGCTGTTGGTCGAGGACAACCACATCAATCAGGTCGTGGCCATGGAGTTCCTGACCCTGATGGGTGTCCAGGCACGGCTGGCCAAGAACGGGCTCGAGGCCCTGGCCGCTTGTACCGACGCGCCGCCCGACCTGGTGCTGATGGACATCCAGATGCCGGGCATGGATGGCCTGGAGTGCGCTCGCCGGCTGCGCCTGCTGCAGCGCGAAGGCAACTTGCCGGACTTCCCCATCCTGGCGCTGACCGCTCATGCGCTGGACGCCGATGTGGCCGCCAGCCTGGACGCCGGCATGGACGAGCACCTCACCAAGCCGCTGGATTTCCTGGCGCTGCGCACCCGGCTGCAACGCTGGCTCAAGCTGCCCGAGCCGAATTGAGGCCCGGCCTTCGGTCTCGCCGCGCCGGACGCGGGCGAGGCTGACCGGCTCCCATAATCGCGCGGCCATGAACCTCTACACCGCCCTGCGGGCCGGCTTCCCGGCCGATCTCGACGCGACCGCCATCGACGCCGATGGCGCCCTCTACAGCTGGCGCGACCTGGAGCGCGGCAGTGCGATGCTGGCCAACTGGCTGGCGCGGCTGGACCTGCCTGGCGGCAGCCGTGTTGCGGTCCACTGCGACAAAAGCCCCGAGGGCCTGCTGCTTTACCTGGCCGTGCTGCGCGCCGGCCTGGTCTACCTGCCGTTGAACCCGGCCTACCAGGCGGCCGAGCTGGCGCATTTCGTCGTCGACGCGGCGCCGGCCGTCATCGTCTGCGCGGGCAGGAACTTCGGCTGGGTCAGCCAACTGGCCTTCCGGCGCGGCGTGCGCTGGGTGTTCACGCTGAATGACGACCGCAGCGGCAGCCTGCTGGACCGCGCGTCGCAGATGAGCGATCAGTACGACCCGGTGCTGCGCGAGCCCAGCGACCTCGCCGCCATCCTCTACACCAGCGGCACGACCGGGCGCAGCAAAGGCGCCATGCTCAGCCATGGCAACCTGCTGAGCAACGCCGCCACCCTCAAGGATTTCTGGGACTGGCGGCCGGATGACGTGCTGCTGCACGCCCTCCCCATCTTCCACGTCCACGGCCTGTTCGTCGCCTCCCACGGCGCCTTGCTGAACGGCAGCCGCATGCTGTGGTTCAACCGGTTCGACGCTGCCGCCGTCGCGCGCCGGCTGCCCGAGGCCACGGTCTTCATGGGTGTGCCGACGCTCTACACCCGGCTGCTGCAGGAGCCGGCGCTGGACTGCCGCCGGATGCGCCTCTTCATCAGCGGCTCGGCGCCGCTGCTGATCGAGACCTGGCAGGCTTGGCGGGAACGCACCGGCCATCAGATCCTCGAACGCTACGGCATGAGCGAGACGCTGATGCTGACCTCCAACCCCTGCCGCGCGGCCGACGGCGAGCGTCGCCCCGGCACGGTCGGCCGGCCGCTGCCCGGCGTGGCTCTGCGCATCGTCGGCGACGACGGCAGCGCCTGCGCCATCGATGAGATCGGCCAGGTGCAGGTGCGGGGCCCGAACGTCTTCAGCGGCTACTGGCAGATGCCCGAAAAGACCGCCGAGGAGTTCACCGCCGACGGCTGGTTCAAGACCGGCGACGTCGGCCGGCTCGACGCCGACGGCGGCCTGACGCTGGTCGGCCGCAGCAAGGACCTGATCATCAGCGGCGGCTTCAACGTCTATCCGGCCGAGGTCGAAGGCCTGCTGAACACCCTGCCCGGCGTGGCCGAGTCGGCCGTCATCGGCCTGCCCCACCCGGACTTCGGCGAGGCCGTCGTCGCCGTCGTGACGCCCCGGGGCACGCCCGATCCGGCCGAACTGATCCGCGCACTGAAGGACCAGATCGCCGGCTTCAAGGTGCCCAAGCGCATCCTCGTGACGCCCGAGCTGCCGCGCAACGCGATGGGCAAGGTGCAGAAGAACCTGCTGCGGCAGCAGTACGCGCGGCTGTTCAGCGAGCCGGCCTGAAACAAGCCCGCCCGCCACCGGGGCCGCGCGGCAAAATGGCCTGGCCGATGAGCGAGCCCGACACGCCAGCCACAGCAGCACCGTCCAACGACGCCGACGGACTGCATCTTGCGCGCCAGCGCCGCTGGCGCGAGCGCGCGCTGCTGCATGCGCCGAGCCTGGCCTTCGGCCTCGTCATCGTGACGATCTGGCTGCTGGTGGCCTGGTATGTCGTGGCCTGGCCCGAGGCGCTGCGTCGCCAGCAGCACAACGAGCTCGCGAGCGCCGTGCGCAGCATCGCAATGGAGACCGAGCCGGTGCTGCACCAGGCCGACAGCGCGCTGCGTGTCGTCGACCTCTGGCTGCTCAGCCGCCAGGGCGCCGAGCCCTGGGCCGACCCGTCGCTGCTGCAATTGGCGGAGGGCGTGCGCAGCGGCTCGCGGCAGATGGTCGACGTGATGCTGCTGGCGCGCACCGGCAAGCTCAGGCGGCTGCAAAAGGCTGGCCCACCGGACGGTGCCAGCATCGAAGGCAGCCCCGCCTTTGCCCAGGTGGAAGGCATCGTGCCGGAGGGCATCGTGCTGGGCCTGCCGCTCAAGCTCGGTGGCGCGCTGGACGACGGCCATCTGCGCCTGCCGCTGATGATGCGGCTGTCCCGCCCGCTGGATGACTACGACTACGTGCTGGCGGTGGTCGATCTGCAGCGCCTGCGCGATCTGCAGGCGCCGTTCTCGCCGGGCCCGCAGGCGGCCATCGGGATGTTGCGCAGCGACGGCGTGGTGCTGTCGCGTCAGCCCGAGGTGCCGGGCCTGGTCGGCCGCAACCTGTTCGACGAGTACCCGGAGAGCCGCCGGGACCTGGCCGACAACGAAGGTCGCTACGACAGCAGCGGCGTGCTGACCGACGGCCGCCGGCGTGTCGGCGCCTATGCCACGCTGGGCGATTTCGGCATCAAGCTGCTGCTCTCGGACACCGAGGATGCCGCCCTCGCGGCACACCGCCAGCACCGCGTGATGCTGGTCGCGGGCGCGCTGTTGGTCAGCCTGGCCCTGGCGGCTCTGGCGCGCTCGCTGAGCCGGCTTCAGCGCGACGCGCGGCTGCGCGAAGCGACGCTGCAGGCCACCAGCAACGCCATGCCGCTGGGCCTGTTCCGCACCGACAAGAGCGGCCGCATCGTCTACGTGAACGACGCCTATCTGCGCGTGCACGGCATGCGGCAGGAAGACATCGCCTGGGGCTGGGCCAACCTGGTGCAGCCCGATCAGCGCGACATGCTGATTCAGCGCTGGAAGCATCATGTGGCCACCGGCGAGCCGATCGACGTGGTGCGCAAGATGAAGCGCGGCGACGATGGCCGTGTGCGCTGGATCGCGGTGCGCACCGCGCCGCTGATCATCGGCGGGCGGGTCGCCGGACAGTCGGGCACGGTCGAGGACGTCACCGAACGCGGAGAGCAGGAGAAGGCGCGCCGCACGCTGGCCGCGATCTTCGACATGACGCCCGACCTGGTCTGCCAGGCCCGCGAGAACGGCGCCATCACCTACCTCAACCCGGTGGCGCGCGAACGGCTGGGCATCGCCGCCGACGCCGCGCTGGACCAGGCCCATATCGAACACTTCTTCTCGCCCGAGCAGATCGAGGTCTACCGGCGCGAGGTGCTGCCGGCCGCCTTGCGGGATGGCCACTGGCGAGGTCGCGCCGAGGTCCGGCTCGGTGCCCAGAGCCTGCCCGTCGACTGCACGGTCCTGGCCCACCGCGACCTGCGCGCTCGCATCGAGGCGGTCTCGTTGATCATGCGCGACGTCTCGGCGCAGCTGCAGGCCCTGCGCGAGCGCGAACGCAGCGAGGCCATGCTGCTCGCCGTCGCGCACACGGCGCGGGCTCAGTTCCTCGTTGGCGACACCGCCGGGCGGGTGATCTTCTTCAATGCCGCGTTCGCGCAGCACCGCCGCGTTGAGCTTTCTGACTGGCAGGGCCGGCCGCTGGCCGAACTGTTCGGCGACCAGGATTACGCGGCCCGCGCCGGCCTGATCGCCGCGGCGCTGGCGGGCGAGACGCGCCGCGCCGACCTGGCGGACGGCGATGCCCGCGCCGGCCGCAGCCTTGAAGTCCAGTACGCGCCGCTGCGCGTGCAGAGCGGCAACATCGAAGGTGTCATCGGCATCGAGCTGGATGTGACCGACGCCCGCCAGGAGGAAGCGCGACTGCGCCTGGCCTCGCAGACCGACGCCCTGACCCAGCTACTCAACCGTGCCGGCTTCGAGGCCAGCGCACAGGCACTGCTGGACGGACCGGCCGGCCAGCGCGTGGCCCTGCTGTATCTCGACCTGGACAAGTTCAAGCCGGTCAATGATCAACACGGCCATCCGACCGGTGACGCGCTGCTGAAGGCCGTCGCGCAGCGCATGAAGCATGCGCTGCGGCCGACGGACCTGGTGGCGCGCCTCGGCGGCGACGAGTTCGCCGTGATGCTGCCGGATCTCGGCGCCGCCGATGCGGCCAAGGTGTCCGCCAAGCTGGTGAAGGCCTTGAGCACGCCCTTCCACATCGGCGAGTTGGAGCTGGAGATCGGCGTCAGCATCGGCTACTGCGCGGCGCCCGCAGGCGCCCGGCTCGACGAGCTGATCGCGCGTGCCGATGCCCACCTGTACGAGGCCAAACGGGCCGGCCGCAGCCGTTTCCTGGGCGCCGAGCTGGTCGGCGAGCCGGGCGACGGCGGGAGCGCCTGAGACCGCCGGGGCCGCCTGTGGCCACTGCGGGCTAGGAGATCTGCTGGGACACCGGCCTCGATGCCACCGGGCCGTTCTTGACCTCGGCCAATGCAAGCTGCAGCACGCGGGCATCGCTGCTGGCCCGGTGGCGTGTCAACGCTTGACGGCGACGCACCGCCTCGGTGACCGCCCGCCAGCGCTGCGCTTCATCCTCGCTGAGCAGGCGGCGCAGATCCTCCAGTCGGAAGCTGGGCAGCAGCCCCGCGGCGTCATAGAGCCGGGCCAGCCAGGGGTAGTCCATGCCCCAGCCATCACAGTAGACCGTCTGCCCCTGCAGCCGCTGGTTGATCTGCTCGGCCAGCCAGCGCGCCGGTCGGCCGTGGCGCAGCAGCAGCTCGCGGCTGATGCCATGCAGGGCCTCGGCGGCATCGTCCCAGTGCTGCCAGTCCGGCTCCGGCCGGACCAGCCCGCAGAACAGCGAGCCATCGGCCGCGACAAAGCCGACCTCGATCGGATAGCTGCCGCGGCCGAATCCCGAGGCTTCGATGTCGAGGATGGGAGGCGCTTGCATCGAGCCGAGTGTGTCAGCCTTGCGTGGCAAATCAACCGGGGTTGTCGATCACCTGCTCGCGCTCGAACAGGGCCAGCGCCGCCCGGCCGACCTGGCGCGTATCCCACCAGGCATAGGCGCCCACGCCGGCCGCACCGACCAGCGGCACCCAGCGCGACAGCGCCCGGCTTGCCGCCTGCTGGCCCAGATGCACCCCAACTGCCGCCGCCACCCGCCGCATCAGGGCCTGGGCCGCCGGCCGCACGATGACGCGCTCGCCGACGCGCACGCCGAGGTCGCGCAGGGCCTGAGCGGCGGTGTGGCGGAACAGGCACCACAGCATCTGCGCCGGACCGAGGTCGGCGCTGCGGCCGTAGAGCGCTGCGATGTCGGCCACGAGCTGGCGCTGTATCCGCCAGACCGCCAGCATCTCCGGCGCGATGGTGGCCCAGCCGAGCGGCCCGGGCGGCAGTGCCAGTGCGCCGGCGGCCAGCGCGGCCTTGCCGGCCGCGGCCTCGATGGCCCGGTGGGCCGCTTCATGCGGGCGCGCGCTGGGCGCGCAGTCGGCCAGCGGCGGCTCTGCCACCAGGGCCAGCACCCTGTCGCCCAACGGTTCCGAGACCTTCATCTGCTTGCACCTCGCCTGGCACCGCGACCTCGCGGCTGCGCCCGCTCAGGATGACACAAGTTGCGCCCGAGTCGCTCGATGCCCCCGCGGACGGGCCCGGTTCGGCGCCTTGCGGACCGCGCCCCGCCGGCGCCAGCCCGGGATGACACCCAGGGGTGGCGCCTGCGCACGCCGCGACAATGACCGGCATGACCGATCTGAAACAACGCTGGAGCCGCGTGCCGGAAGGCTCGGCCGTGCTCTTCATGGTGCAGGTGTTCGCGACGCTGGGCTTCGCGGTGCTGCAATCCACCCTGGTGCTGTACTGCACGCGGCGCCTGGGCTTCGGCAGCGACCAGGCGGCGCTGATGATGGGCCTGTTCGGCGCCTTCAACTACGGGCTGCATCTGTTCGGCGGCTATCTGGGCGGGCGCTTCCTGAGCAACCGCAACCTGTTCGTCGGCGGCATGCTGCTGCAGGTGCTGGGCTGCGGTGCCATCGCCGGCGGCACGCTGGCAGGCCTGTACTGGGGCCTGGCGCTGTTCCTCACCGGCAGCGGCCTGAACGTCACCTGCCTGAACATGATGCTGACGCAGCGCTTCGCGCCGGAGGACGACCGCCGGGAGGCCGCCTTCCTGTGGAACTACGCCGGCATGAACGTGGGCTTCTTCATCGGCTTCACCGTGGCCGGCAACTACCAGCTGGAGGAGGCCTACAGCACCATCTTCTGGTTCGCCACGGTGGGCAATGCGATGGCCATCGTGCTGGCGCTGGTGTTCTGGCGCACGTTGGCCGACCGCGACACGCCGCTCTCGCAGCGCCGGGGTGGGGCCTTCTGGACTCGGTTTGCGGTCGGGGTCGCCGTGCTGGGCGGCCTCGTGCCGGTGCTGGCGGCGCTGCTGCAGCATCCGGCGGACACGGCCATCGGCATGAAGGCGCTGTGCACCGCCGTCGGCATCGCGCTGCTGGTGCTGACGCTGCGCCACCCGGTCGCCGCCGAGCGGCGCCGCATGCAGGCCTACCTCGTGCTGACGCTGGGCTCGCTGGTGTTCTGGTCGCTCTACCAGATGGCCCCGAGCGGCCTGCAGCTCTATGCGGTCGGCAATGTCTGGATGAATGTCTGGGGCCTGCCGGTGGCGCCGCAGTGGGTGCAGAACATCAACACCGTCGTCATCGTCATCGGTGGCCCCTGGCTGGCCGCGGTTTTCGCGCGCTGGCGCGCCCGTGGCTGGCCGGTGGACATCCCGCTGCAGTTCGCGGCCTCGCTGGTGCTGATGGGCCTGGGCTTTCTGGCACTGCCGGCCGGCATCCTGCTGGCTGACCCCGCCACCGGCCGGGCCGATTTCGCCTGGCTGTTCCTGAGCTATGTGCTGCAGAGCATGGGCGAGCTGCTGATCTCGCCGGTGGGCTACGCGATGATCGGCCGGCTGGCGCCGCGCCAGTACCAGGGCGTGATGATGGGCAGCTGGATGCTGGTGACCGGGCTGGCCTCGCTGTTCGCCGGCGATTTTTCGGGCGTCGTTGCCCAGCCGGTGGAGGGAGCGGCGCTGGCGACCAATGCCGCCTACGCCCGGCTGTTCACCCAGCTTGCCCTCGGCAGCCTGGCCACCGGCGCGCTGATGTGGGCCGTGCGGCCCTGGCTGCGCCAGCTGATCGACGGCACGCCAGCCCGCTGAACGCGGCGCGCGGCGCCGCCCGCGCCCAGGCGTCATGACCCACGGAGCACGGTGGCCGTGGCAGCCGCGGGCCACCAGCGGTGCATCGCGTCCAGCACGCGCAGCTCGCCATCGGCCAGAAAGCCATCGGCCGCCGCAGCCGCCACCACGGCGGCGAGCAGCTGGTGCTGCAGGGCCGGATCGTCCACGTCGCGCACCAACGCGTCGAGCAAGGCATCGTCGACCCCGCTACCGAGGTCGTTGGTGGAACCCTGCAGCAGGTCTTCGCACAGATGGCGCAGCACCTCGCCCAGCCCACCGGCGGGCAGGCCCAAGGCCGCCTCGAAGTCGTGCCTTTCCACGGTATCCAGCTCGCGGTGACAGACATGGCCATCGGCGATCAAGGTCAGGGCCAGCAATCGACCGGCGGCCTCGGGGCTGTTCGGTGGGTAGTAGCGCATGGACGGCTCCTTGGGGCTCGTAGGGGGCGTTGCACCGGGCGGCGCGACGGGTCGCACTGTCGCCAAGAAGAACGGCCGAACCCACCAGGCTGCGGCTCAGCCAAACTTCGAGGCTGGCGAAACATCACCGCTGAATCGGGCCGGCAGCCCGGGTTTCGCCTAGGATGCCGCATGCCTTCATCTGCCCTGCCGATCGGCGGCCGTGCGCCCCGCCTGCGACTTGCTGCTGCCTGGCTGATCGGTGTGAGCCTGGGCACCGTGGCGTTCGCGCAGCCGGCGCTGGACGTGGCATGGAGCGGTTATGGCAGCCTGTCGGCCTACCGCGCCGACATCCGTGGCGCCACGCTGAAGCCCGATGTGCAGTTCGCCGGCGGCACCGGTGACGGAAGCTGGGCGCTGGATGGCGACAGCCGCTTTGCGTTGCAGGGCCGGCTGACGCTGGGCGCGTCGACGGAAGCCGTTCTGCAGCTGAGCACCAGCAATGCGCAGGAGCGGCATTTCCGGCCCGCCGCCGAGTGGGCCTATGTGGACTGGCATCCCGACGGCCCGATCAGCCTGCGAATCGGCCGACAGACCTTGCCGGTGCTGCGCTTTTCCGAAAGCCGCTATGTCGCCTACGCGCAGGCCGCGGTGCGCCCGCAGCCGGCGGTGTACGTCCTCAATACAGGGGCGCCGGTCGACGGGATCAACCTGAGCTGGGAGCTCGGCAGCGACGAGCACCTCTGGCGGCTGGATCTGGGCGCCGGCACGTCGAGCGCTCGGGTGTCCGGGCGGCGCATCGACGTGAAGCGCACCCTGGTCGGCGCCCTGCAATGGCAGCATCGCGGCTGGACCGGGCGCGTCGCCGCGGCAGACTTCCGGGTCGACCTGGACATCGCGAGACTGATCAGCGCCGACCTCGGCGCCCAGTGCGCCAATTGCGGCGATGTGTTGCCGCAGCGGGCCGCCAGCCGGGGCCTGCGGGGCAGGCTCGTGTCCGCGATGCTGGTCTGGGACCAGCAACCCTGGGAATGGTCGGTCGAGGCCATCGCGCGCCCGTCCAGCTCCTCGGTGCTGATTCCGCGCGCCCAGGGCGCCTATCTGCAGGCCAGCCGACGCTTCGATCGCTGGCAGGGGCAGGCCGCCGTTGGTCGCCTGCGCTACCGTGAGCCGGCGCTCGGTTTGCAGGCCAGCGCGGCCGCACCCGCCGCGGCTCAGGCCAGCCTGGACCTGCTGGATCGCTATCTGCAGTCACCATTCGACATGGACACGCGCCAGCTGGGCCTGCGGCTGGACCTGGCCCCGGGCCTGGCCCTGAAGCTGCAGCGCGACTGGTGGCGCGCGACACGGGACACCCGCACCGGCCGCAACGGGCTGGTTCAACTCGCCAGCCCGCCGCTGGGCAGCCAGCCTTCGAGCTGGAACGGCCGCGCCCAGCTGACCACGCTGTCGCTGGATGCCGCGTTCTGAACATGGCCGGCGCCGCTCAAGTTCGCGCTTCACGCTGCCTGGCGGCGTGGATGCTGGCGATCCCGCTGTTGACATCGGCCCAGGGCCAGGCCGGGCGCGCCACGGTGCTCAGGCTGGCCGTGCCGACCAGCCTCGGCGCGCCGCTGGTGGACTGGGACGAGCAGCAGGTGCGCGGTGGCGTGATCCCCCGGCTGGCCCGGCATGTCAGCGACAGCCATGGCCTGAGGCTGGAGCTGATCGCCTTGCCACCCGCGCGGCTGCGCAGCGAGGTGCTGGCCGGCCAGTACGACGCCGTATGCCTGCCGAGTTCGCAGCGCGGCAGCGAACGCGACGCGCTCGAATGGGCGGCGCCGGTGCTGGAGATCAGCGAGCTGCTGGTCGCCCACGGCGAGGTGCCACGCCTGGAGCAGCTTGCCGATGTCGAGGCCGACAGCATGGTCGGCATCGTCCAGGGGTTGACCCTGCCGGCGCTCGACGGTCGGCTGCGCCGCGAAGACGCGCTCAGCGAGGACCGCCTGGCCAAAAAGCTCGCCGCCCGCCGCCACCCCTATGCCGTGATCAGCCAGCCGGCGGCGTCGTACTGGCGGGCCCAGGGGCTGAGTCTGGCCGGCTGGACCCTGCTGCTCGATCGGGTCCGGCTGCAATGCGGCCTGAGCAGCGCGTCGCCGGTGTCGGCGGCGCAATGGTCGCAGGCGCAGGAGGCGGCCAGGCAATCAGGCTTGCTGGCCCAACTGGCCCGCCAGGCCCTGATGCCGGGTTTTGCGCTGGTGGTGTCGCGCGCCAGCGAACTGCGGTTGATCCCGGAGCAGCAGCTCGTCGACCTCTACCTGGGCCGCCGGCAGAGCATCGCGGGCGGCCACAGCCCGCGGCTGCTGATGCTCGGCGGCACGCTGCGCAGCGACGCCACGCGTCAGCTGCTGCAACGTGAGCCCACCGAGTACGCCGCGCAATGGACCGCCCAGCAGTTCGGCGGCCGCCGCCGTGCACCGGAGGAGTTCGAGGACCCGCTGGCGCTGCGGGCCGCGCTGCGCCAGGATCCCAAGGCCCTGGGCGTGCTGCCGCTGTGGGCGCTGGACGCCAGCGTTCGCGTGCTCGGGTTCCGCTGAGTGCGGCGCCTGGGCGGGCGCTGCCGCCGTGACGCCATGTCCATGCGGACCGTCACCGGTCTGTCGAACCGGCGTCGGCTGGCCCGGCGGCTGCCCGTTCGTGGCAGGGCCTGGCGCGTTGACCGCCATGCCCGCCAGCGCGCCCTTCAGCCCGGTGCGCCGGTCGGTTTGGTCAAGGCCGCCGGCATGGCCTGCAGTGTCTTGACGTCATCGGCCGTCAGTGCCGCCACACCGGAGGCAGCGGCGGCAGGTGCCGCCGGCTTCACCAGCAGCTCGGGGTGGTACTTGGCCATTTCTGCGCCGTACAGCGGCTTGTGTGCACCCTGGTGGCAGGTGGCGCAGTTGACCTTGGCCACATCGCCGGCCGGCCCCAGCCGGTAGGCCGGGAAGCTGGAGGTCAGCGGCACCAGATATTCCAGGTTCAGCTCGCGCGCCATGCGGATGCCATGCCAGGCCGTGACCCGCGGCGGCGAGCTGTTGGCCCAGGAGCCCAGGGCGCGCGTGTTATGGCACTGCGTGCAGTTGACGCCCAGCGCATTCGACATGTGCACCATCAGGCCATAGGTCCACTCCGCCTGCTTGATGGACTGGCGGTTGCCGGCCGGGAGCGCCTCCGTGCCCGCCACGCGGATCGGTTCGGCGCCAAGCAGGAAGGGTGTGAACGGGTCGTTCGGCAGCGAGCTCAGCCCGACGCTGGTCGCGGGAGCGTTCTGCCCGGCACGGTCACCGGCAAAGCCGTTGGCGCCCTTGGGCTGCAGCGGCTGGAACCAGACCTCCTTGGGCACCGGCTCGCCGCGGTGGCAGGTGTAGCAGGTGACGCCGGTCTTGCCGACGTGGCTCTGCCACTGGCTGTTGACCGTTTGCGTCATCTGCAGCATCCGCCGTGCCACCACCTTGGTGTAGAGCGAGTCGTCGGCGAAGTTCTGTACGTTGTGGCAGTGCACGCAGCCCTGCTTGGGCGCGACCCAGCTGGTCATCGCAGCCATCGTGCGGTTGAACTCGCCGACGCTGAGGTTGCCCAGCACCTTGACGTTCTGGTAGACCTGACCGGCCTTCGGGCCGTCCGGCGACGCCGCATCCAGCGGTGCAGGCGCCTGGTGGTTGGGCGCCTGCTCGGCCAGCGTGCGGGGGTTGTAGACCAGCTCCATGCCCGTGCCGCGGTAGCCGCGCTGCACGGTCTCGACCGGTGGCCGCTCGCAGCCAGCCAGCAGGGCGCAAACCAGGGACAGGCCCGCGACGGTGATGAGGTTTCGCTTCATGCATGGACTCCAGACAGCGATGCCGCCGCACTCGCCGGCGTGGCGCTCTGGTGCCGAGACGCGGCGGCTGAAGCCGCCCCATCGGGCAGCAGGTCGGGCAGCAGATGAGGCAGTACGGGGGCCGGCAGCTGGGCCTGGATGGCCTGGCGCAGCGCGAGACCCCCCAGCCCGCGTCCGACCCCGGCCGAGACCACCAGCGCCCAGCGCCGGATGCGCAGGCGGCTCATGGCTGGCCCCCGGTCACTTGCAGGGCCGGGTCGACCACCGGCGGGAACACCGCCGGGTAGGCCGGCGCGATATGGTGCTTGACGCCCCACAGGTACCAGTTGTCCACCACCGTGCCGGTCAGCAGGATGCCGATGCCGCCACACAGCGGACACAGCACCGCGAACCACCAGGCCCAGCGGTGGATGGACTCCATCGTCGCGTTGAAGCCCATGGTCCAGCGCCAGAAGAGCGCCGCGCGTTCGCTGGCCGTGCCGCGGTCGGTGATCTGCTCGATCTCGCGCTCGCCGCCAAAGCGGCTGACCGCCAGGATGGTCGCACCGTGCATCGCGAACAGCAGCGTGCTGCCGTACAGGAAGGCGATGCTGAGCATGTGGAAGGGGTTGTAGAACAGGTTGCCGTAGCGCAGCGAGAAGGCCGCCGTCCAGTCCAGGTGCGGGAAGATGCCGAAGGGCACGGCCTCGCCCCAGGAGCCCATCAGCAGCGGCCGGATGAAGCCCAGCACCAGGTAGAGCCAAATCGCCGCAGCGAAGGCCCAGGCCACGTGGGTGCCCATGCCCAGCTTGCGGGCGCGCCGGTACATGCGCACCCACCACAGCAGGATGGCCGCGGTGAGGAAGAAGCCGGCCAGCAGCCACCAGCCGCCCTGGTTCAGCGGTGGCAGCCGCAGGCCATAGCCCGGCGGTGGCGGCTCGAGCGCCAGCCAGGGCAGCTGGCGCACGAACTGGATCGGGTCCCAGCCCACCGAGGCCCACATGTTCAGCCCGATGATCTCGATCGCGATGAAGCCGCAGATCAGCGACCACACGCCCAGCCAGCCCAGGTAGATGGGCCCGAGCTGCGCGTCGCCGATGCGGCCCAGCAGATGCACATGGGTGGTGCTGCCGCTGCGTTGGTACTCATCCCGCCCGAGCGGCACACCGGGGTAGGACGGAGCGGCGACCTGCACGCTCGTGAAAAGGTTCTGGTACTCGGCCACGTTGCTGCTCCTTACTTCCAGACGGGCAGGTTGAGCCACCAGCTCCACCACTCCGGCCAGCCTCGGGTCCAGAAAGGACCGCTGATGACAATGCAGACCGCGCTCCAGAAGCCGGCCGAGAGCGCCAGGAACAAGCCGAGGCGGTGGATGCCCAGCGTGCCGATGGAGTAGCCGATCGTGTCGCGGAAGAAGGTGTTTTCGTGCTCGGCCGTCTTGACCACCTCGCCCGGCGCCGGGTTGGTGGCCGACAGGATCAGCGAGCCGTGCAGGCTGAGCGCGAAGGTGGTGGCGAAGAAGAAGCTCACCGCCAGCATGTGCGCCGGGTTGTAGTGGAAGTGCAGGTACTGGTAGCCGGTGTTGGACACCCAGTCCAGGTGGCTGATGATCCCGTAGGGGAAGCCATGCCCCCAGGCACCCATCAGCAGCGGCCGGATGATGACCAGGGTGACATAGGCCAGGATGGCAACCGAGAACGCGAAGGGCACGTGGTAGCCGATGCCGAGCTTGCGGCAGATCTCGACCTCGCGCAGCGCCCACGAGACAAAGGCCCCGGTCGCGCAGACGGTGATCAACTGCCACAGGCCGCCCTCCATCAACGGCGCCATGCCGAGCCCGTATTTCAGATCCGGTGGGGCGATGCTGATCTGCCAGAGATTCCAGGTGCCGCCCTGCGAGGCGCCCCAGACGATCAGCAGGGTGCCGACGAGCGAGAAGAACGCCGTGGTCACGCCAAAGAACCCGACATAGAAGGGGCCCACCCAGAAGTCGAACAGGTCGCCTCCCAGCAGCGTTCCGCCGCGCACGCGGTACTTTCTTTCGAAGTTCAGCATTGACATGCTCGCCACCCCCGACAGTCGCAGACCGGCTCGGCCGCTGCGCCTGAGTTCAATCGTGTGGGCACGCAGGCCCGAAGGCCGACGTGCCGCGGTTTGGGCCTCGCGGCCCGGCCAGGCCTACTTGGGTGCAGGCGCCGGAATCGCCGAGTTTTGGCTCACCGCCTGGGTGCGCGGTCCATCGAGCCAGTTGTATTTGTTGGTACTGAGCAGCACGAAGTGAATCACCAGCGCCAGCACAAACAGAAAGGCAAACAACGCAACCAGCACTCGACGCGGGTCGAAAAGTAGCCAGATCTTCCACATGGTCATCTCTCCTAATTGAGGTGGGACAGGAAGGTGTAGACACCCGCCCTCACACCTTTGATCAGCGATTTCTCGCTTTCCGCGCCAGGGAACCACCCGCGCCACTTGAAGAACAACAACTGCGCCGTCAACGCCACGCAGAACACGACGACAAAGCTCAACAAGAACAAAGCCTCGTTGGCCATGCCGCCAGGCACGGCGGCTTGGACGGTGGCGGGCAAGGTGGTGGTCTGTGCCATGGGGGTTCCTTGAAACGCGGGGTCAACTCAAAACCAGGGACGCCACATCCACACCAGCACATGGGCCACCACGGCAATCGCCGTGAAGCCGATGAAGCTGGACATGAAAATGCCGTGGAATTCCCGGGCCTCGTTTTCGGTCAGCCCGGATAACGAGCCTTTCCTTTCCTCAGCCATATCGATAGCTCCTCGAACAGTGGCCTTGCGGCCGCGCCGCGCAGCTCCCGCGCGGCAAGGACTTCCATGGCAGCAGGCCCACGGCAAGACTGATATTCATGTGAGGGCTCCAAGCGCGGCCGCAGCAAGCTGCCGCGTGTGGCCTTCGATGTCCTCGAGAGCGACCACCGCCGCGCCGCGCGCACGCGCCGCGGCCTCCGCTCGGTCGCGCAGCCGTTTGGCCGCAGAGATGCGCACCAGCACCGGCTGGGCCTCCAGCAATTCGTCCAGCAGCTCGCGAGCCTCGCGACTCCAGCCCATCTCGGCCAGCGCACGGGCCGGCGTGGGGTCGACCCGGTCCAGCTCGGTGCCCAGCGGCAGGATGTGGAAGAGCGCGTCGAACAGCGCGTTGCAGAACTCCTGCAGCACATAGGTGGCACCGGCATAGCCCATGAAGGGCGTGCCGGTGGCGCGGCGCACCAGCGCACCGGGGAAGGAGGCCGGGATGAAGGCCGGCTTCATCGGCCCCGCCGCCGGCGCCTCGGCCAGATACATGCGCTCGTTGAAGCTGCCGTAGAGCACCAGCGGCGGCTTCCCATGCACCAGCGCCCGGATGGCGGCGTTGTCGGTCTTCTGCCCGGGCTTGCGCGACACGGCGAAGTGGCAGGGCAGGCCCAGCTCGTCTTCGAGGTAGTGCCGCACGCCGCGGGCATAGGTTTCGCTCGCGACGATGCCGAAGCTGGCAGTGGCGAAGAAGTCCTGCGTGACCGAGCGCCACAGGTCCCACACCGGCTTGAGGGTGGTGTGCTTCTCGCGCTCGATGAAGGGCTCCGGGTCCAGCCGCAGCAGCCGGCCCAGCTCGCGCAAAAAGGCGGTGGTGCTGTGCAGCCCGACCGGCGCCTGCAGCCAGGGCCGCTCCAGCGTTTCGCACAGCAGCTGGCTGAACTCGCGGTACAGGCAGACGTTGACGTCGGCGTCGGCCAGCTTTTGCACATCGGCCAGGTGGCTGCCCAGTGGGAAGGTCATGTTGATCTCGGCACCGATGCCTTCGACCAGCCGGCGGATCTCGTGCAGGTCGCTCGCGCTGTTGAACTGGCCATAGCAGGGGCCGATCAGGTTCACGCGCGGCTTCTCGCCTGTGGGTCGTTCAGCAAAGGGCTGGCGCGCCGGGATGTGACGCAGCCCGTGCTCGGCCCAGAGCCAGTACATCGCGCGGTTGGCGCACTGCCACTGGTCTTCGTCGATGGTGCGCGGCAGGAAGCGCGCAATGGTCGTGCCCTCGGGCGTCACGCCGCCGCCGATCATCTCGGCGATCGAGCCGGTGACGACGACGCTCGGCAGGTCCGGGTCCAGCGTGGCATGGGCGCGCTTCATGCTGCCCTCGGTGCCCTCGCGGCCGAGCTGTTCCTCGGCCAGGCCGGTCACGACGATGGGCAGCTCGTGCGGCGGCAGCGCGTCGGTGTAGTGCAGCACGCTGGTCACCGGCAGGTTCTCGCAGCCCACCGGGCCGTCGATGACGACCTGCAGGCCCTTGATGGCCGTGAACACATAGACCGCGCCCCAGTAGCCGCCGGCGCGGTCATGGTCCAGGACGAAGTTCAGCGGCCGGCTCACAGCATCTCCTCCGCCTTGCGCCGCTTCATGATCTTGATGACCTGGCGCCGCGTGTCCGCGCGGAACTCCGGGCGCAGCACCGGGGTGTCGGTCCAGATGCCGGCCTTGTCGCCCGCACCGGTGTCACCGAAGAAGTCGCGCATCGTGTCGAAGCGCGCCTGATTGGCGATGGCGCCGTTGATGACCTGGGCCAGCGAGCCCGCGCCGGCGGGGCCCATCAGCGGCCGGGCCGAGATCAGGTTGGTGAAGTACAGCGCCGGCAGGCCGCGCTGCTTGCAGGCCTGCACCAGCGGTGTGGTGCCGATGGCCAGTTGCGGGCGGTGGCGGTCCACCGCGGCCAGGTCCTGCTCCAGCGACGCCCGGTACTGCACCTCGCAGCCATGCGCTTCGAGCCAGACGCGGTCGGGTTCGGACCACGGCGTGCGCGGGCAGGCGGTGCCGACGTAGGGCACGCGCGCGCCACTCTCGATCAACAGGCGCGCCACCAGCAGCTCCGAGCCCTCGTAGCCGCTGACCGTGACCGTGCCGTGGATCGGCGATCGGGCCAGCGCACCGCGGATGGCCGGCATGAAGGCGGCAATGGCGGCCTCGACCCGGGCGCTGGGCACTTCGGCCGCTTCGCCGATGGCGCGCAGCCAGGCGGCGGTGCCCTCGGCGCCGACCGGGGCCGAGCCCACGACCGGCCGGCCGGCGGCCTGCAGCTCGCGCACACTGGCCGTGTAGAACGGGTGAATGGCCGCCGCCACCGTGCAGCCCAGCGCGGCATAGAGCTCGCGCCATTCACGCGTGGGCACGGTCGGGCCGGCCTTCAGGCCCAGCGGCGCCAGCAGCCCGCCGATGACCATCGGGTCGGCCGGAAAGAGCTCGCCCAGCAGCGTCACCGTCTTCGCGGCATCCAGGCCCTGCTCGCGCCAGCCCTTGGGCGCAGCCACCGGGCCGGCCTCGGCCTCGCTGCGGGCGCGTTGCAGCATGGCGCCGGCCAGCACGTCCTTGGCCTCGGCATGGGTGGGCACGCCAAAGCCCGGCACATCGATGCCGATGATGCGCACGCCGTTGATGACCTTGGGCAGCAGCTGCAGCGGCACGCCGCTGGCCGTGGGCACGCAGAGGTTGATGACCACCAGCGTGTCCAGCGTGGCCGGGTCGGCCTGGGCATGCACCGCGTCGCGGATGTCCTCGAACAGCTTGCCGGTCACCAGGCTCTCGCTGTTGAAGGGCACATAGCCCACGCTGCGCTTGGCGCCGTAGAAGTGAGAGGTGAAGGTCAGCCCGTAGACGCAGCAGGCCGAGCCGGACAGGATGGTCGCCGTGCGCCGCATGCGCAGGCCCACGCGCAGCGAGCCGAAGGCCGGGCACATGCTCTGCGGCTGGTCGTGCGGGCCCTTGGGATAGTCGGCGTCGTAGCGCGCCAGCGTCTCGCGCGTGGCGGCGCTGTCGGCCAGGGCGCGTTCGACGGAGGCGTGGCAATTGCTCATGGTGATCGGACGCGGCGTCAGGCCTGGTCGTAGACGACTTCGAGCGTCGGCTTGGCGAGCTCGGCGCGGCCCACCATGTCGAACAGCGTGGCCGGCTCCATCTGGAAATCGCGGCCGGTCACTTCGCTGCTGAACAGGCCGAGCAGCTCGTCCTGGGTCTGCGGCTTGGGCCGCTGCGGCGGCGCATCGGCGACGTTCTGGGCCAGTTCGGCAAACAGCGGGCCCCACTCGCCGTCGGGCTTGCCGATGATTTCGTAGCTGGCGCTCTTGCGGCGGATGTCCTCGTGCGCGGGGATCGCCGCGAGCACCGGGATGCCGGCGTTCTTGGCGAAGGCCGCGGCCTCGCCGGTGCCGTCGTCCTTGTTGATGACCATGCCCGCCACGCCGACGTTGCCGCCGAGCTTGCGGAAGTACTCCACCGCGCTGCAGACGTTGTTGGCCACGTAGAGGCTCTGCAGGTCGTTGCTGCCGACGACGATGACCTTCTGGCACATGTCGCGCGCGATCGGCAGGCCGAAGCCGCCGCAGACCACGTCGCCCAGGAAGTCGAGCAGCACGTAGTCGAAACCCCAGTCATGGAAGCCGAGCTTCTCCAGCGTCTCGAAGCCGTGGATGATCCCGCGCCCGCCGCAGCCGCGGCCGACCTCGGGGCCGCCGAGCTCCATCGCATAGACGCCGTCGCGCTTGAAGCAGACATCGCCGATGGCGACCGCCTCGCCGGCGAGCTTCTTCTTGCTGCTGGTCTCGATGATGGTCGGGCAGGCCTTGCCGCCGAACAGCAGGCTGGTGGTGTCGCTCTTCGGGTCGCAGCCGATCAGCAGCACCTTCTTGCCCTGCTGGGCCATCATGTAGCTCAGGTTGGCCAGCGTGAAACTCTTGCCGATGCCGCCCTTGCCGTAGATGGCAATGATCTGCGTGGTCTTGGTCACCGGGCCGGTGGCGGGCGCGTCGGGCTCGACGGCAGCTTCCGCGCGCAGCTTCTGGAAGCGCACCGGCGCTTCCGCCGGAATGGTGGAAGTGCTCATGCGTGGTGTCTCCAGTCCAGGACCATCTTCAGGCAGCCGGGATCGCTGAACGCCTGGGCATAGGCACTGCCCGCCTGTTCGACCGGCTCGCAGTGGGTCAGCAAGCCATCCAGCGACAGGCGGCCGGCATGCAGCAAGGCGTTGACCGCCAGCATGTCGGGCCGCTTCCACTCAGCAGCCACGCGGATGCGAGCCTCGCGCATGAAGGCAGGCGCGAAGTTCAGGCTCAGCGGCTGGGCATAGAAGCCCGCGAGCACCACTTCGCCGCCAAAGGCCAGGCGGCCGATCAGCGTGTCCAGCAGGCCGGCGTCGCCGCTGACGTCGTAGATCGCGCGGTAGTCGCGCCGGGCATCGTCCTGCGGGTGCAGCACGCGGTAGCCCTCGGCGCCGCCCTGGCGGACCGGGTTGGTTTCCCAGACGGTGAAGTCGGTGATGCCTGCCGCCACGTTCATGCGGGCCAGCAGCCGGCCCAGCACGCCGTGGCCGACGATCAGATCCGGTGGCGTGTGCGGCGCGGTCTGGCCGCCACCGGCCACGCTGTGGTAAGCCGTCGCGGCCAGGGCCAGCAGCACGGCCTGGGGCCCGAGCTTGTCGTCGACCGGCAGCACCTTGGCGCCTGGCACAACCAGCCTCGATGCCGATGCGCCGAACAGGCCGCGCACGTCCCCGAAGCAGCGCGCCCCCGGCACGAACACCCGCTGCCCGACCCAGTTCGCGCTGCCCGGTCCGACCGCCATCACGCGGCCGACGGCCTCGTAGCCCGGCACCAGCGGATAGCCCATGCCCGGAAACATCGGCATGGTGCCGTTCCAGATCAGCCTCTCGGTGCCGGTGCTGATGCCGCTGTACTCCACCTCCACCACCACGTCGTCACCCTGCAGCGCCGGCAGGCGCAGCGCCGACAGGCTCAGCCGCTCGGGCTGCTCGATGACGACGGCCAGCGTGTTCATGAAGCAGCCCTGCGAGCAGTGAAGGTTCTCGGGTTCATGAAAGTCATCCTACGCTTACATCACCAAACGTCAACTGCGATTTACACCAACGAGATCGGAGTTGTTGCCAGCAGGGCGCTGGCCTGCAACGGCAGAGGCGTCCGCAGGCGACGCACGCGGATGAAACCCGCCTCGGACAGCAGCGCCCGCAGCCTCGCCTCGCTGCGCGGCTCACCGCGCCCCATGGCCATCAGGTACCAGCCGAAATACGCATGCCCCATGCGCTCCGCGCCGGGCGTGTCGGCGAGGGGCTCGGCCAGCAGCAGCGCACCGCCAGGCACCAGCGCGCGGCGCACCGCGCCCAGCAGGCGCAGAACCCGCGCGTCGTCGTGGTCGTGCACCACGCGCAGCAGCGTCGCCAGGTCGGCCCCGGCGGGCAGCTCGTCCTGAAAGAAGTCGCCCCCGAACGCCTGGCAGCGTGCCGCCAGCCCCGCCTGCTCGAAGCGTTGTGCCGCGCGGGCGGCCACGGCGGGGAGGTCGAACACCTGCACCTCCAGTTGCGGTGCCGCTTGGGCCGCTGCGCAGGCGAAGGCGCCGGCGCCGCCGCCCACGTCGAGCAGGCGCCGGTGCCGGCCCAGCGGGTAGGTCTGCAGTACCTGCTCGGCCACCAAAGGCACCGAGTCCGCCATCAGTTCGGAGTAGTCCGCCAGCCGGTGCCCCGGCAACTCGCGCGGCCGCTGCGTGCCGGCATAGGGCCAATAGCCTGCCAGCTGGCCCGGTTGGGCATCGCCGCGCAGCAGCGCGAGCGGGTCGGCCAGGTCGTGATACAGCACGGCATGGTGCTCCACCATCGCGGTCAGCCCGGCGTTGCCGGCCAATGGGGCACCGAGAGGCCCCAGGCCAACACGCCCCTGCGAGCGCGTCTCCAGCAGACGCAGCGCCACCGCCGCGCGCACCAGGCGCTCTGCGCCGACCAGCGGCAGGTTCAGCAGCTGCGCCAGGGTGGACAGCGGCAAGGGCCCGCGCGCCCGCAACAGGTCAAACACGCGCAGCTGCACGCAGGCCAGCAACACCTGCGAGTAGACAAAGCCGGCGACCAGATCGAACACCTGGGCCGCGCGCCGGCGCGCGATCCAGCGCGTCGGGCCGAACCGCTCGGCCCAACGCCGAAAGCCCGGGCTGCACAGCAAGCGGTCCCGCCACGCCAGCGCCGCATCGAGCCAGCTCGTCCCCAGCGGCGGCGCGGCGGGCAGGGCCACGGCTCAGGCCACCGCCGCGACGCGCGCGGCCAGCTGCTGGGGCACGAGGCGCTGGGCCTCCTGGCGGATCAGCTGGCTGAATTTCGACGCCCCCGGGCACACCGGCACCGTGAGGATCGTCGCCTGCACCAGGCGCTGGAACTCCGCCAGCGCCCCCTCCAGACCGAGTTCGCCGGCGGCGCTTGGTCGGCCCAGCGCCAGGTCCTGTCCGCCGGGCTTGCCGAGCACACTGGCATCCAGCATCACGTCGCGGATGTCGTCTGCCACCTGGTAGGCCTGGCCGAGCCGCTCGCCCAGCGCCCGCCAGGGCGCGCCGTCGGCGCCCGCGGCCTGGGCGCCCGCCATCGTGGCCGCAGCGAACAGGGCGCCCGTCTTGGCCCGCTGGTAGTCGACCAGCGAGAGCTGTGGCTCGCACTCCCAGGCCTGGCCCGCAACGATGCCCAGCGGCATGCCCACGCCCTGCGTCACCGTGCGCATCAGCACCGGCAGACGCCCCGGATGGCGCCTTGCCGCCGCCCCCAGCACCTCGAAGGCGGTCACGATCAGCGCATCACCCGCCAGCACCGCCAGCCTCTCGCCGAAGGCGCAGTGCACCGAGGGCTGGCCGCGCCGCGTCTCGGCCGCGTCGAAGCAAGGCAGGTCGTCATGCACCAGCGATGCGCAATGCAGCAATTCGATCGCCGCGGCGACGCCATCCGTCAGGCCCGGATCGTCCTCCCCGCAAGCCGATGCGACCGCGAGCGTCAGCTTGGGCCGGATCCGGGCACCGCCCGGAAACACGGCGTGCTCCATCGCAGCGGCCAGCTTGGGTGGATGCTCGCCTGCGCGGCTCGGTACAAGGCTGGCCCGCAGGGCGCGCTCGATTCTTTCGTGGTGCGGCATACAGACCTTCTTCCGTGGGACCGGCGGCCAGGGGAACAAACGTCACCCTTGCTTTACGTTTGTCTTTGTCGTGTAGCATAGACACAGCAGAAAAGTGCGTCAATGAACTCGCTAGCCCGGCCCACCCTCCCCCGCTCGCCCCGGGTGCTGGTGATCGGCGCCGGCATCGGCGGGCTGACCGCGGCGACCCTGCTGGCGCACGCCGGGCTGGACGTGCAGCTGCTGGAGCGCGCCGCGACGCCGGGCGGCAAGATGCGCCAGGTCGAGGTCGGGCCGCTGCGGCTCGACGGCGGCCCCACGGTGCTGACCATGCGCTGGGTCTTCGATGCGCTGTTCGAACGCCTCGGCCAGTCGCTCGACCGGCACCTGCACCTCAAGCCCTGCGATGTGCTGGCGCGGCACGCCTGGGGCCCCGGCGAGCGGCTGGACCTATTCGCCGACCTCGAACGCAGCATCGCCGCCATCGCAAGCTTCAGCAGCCCGGGCGAGGCCCAGCGCTACCGCGCCTTCTGCGCCCGCGCCGAGCAGGTCTACACCACGCTGGACCTCCCCTTCATGCGCAGCAGCCGGCCAAGCCCCGGGTCGCTGGCCTGGCGCGTGCTGGGCCAGCAGGGGCCCGCCGGCCTGCGCCGTCTGCTCAACATCTCGCCGTTCACGACGCTGTGGCGCGAGCTGGGCCGCTACTTCCATGACCCCCGGCTGCGCCAGCTCTTCGCCCGCTATGCCACCTACTGCGGCTCGTCCCCATTCGACGCCCCGGCCACGCTGATGCTGGTGTCACATGTGGAGCGCGAGGCCGTCTGGCAGGTCGAGGGCGGCATGCACCGTCTGGCCCAGGTGCTGGCCGGCTGCGCCCAGGGCCAGGGCGTGCGGCTGCGCTATGGCTGCGATGTGGGCCGGCTGGTGCTGGCCGATGGCCGCATCAGCGGCGTGGTGCTGACCGACGGCGAGCGCATCCCCGCCGACATCGTCGTCTTCAACGGCGATGCCCAGGCATTGAACCTGGGCCTGGTGGACGAGCCCGTCCGCCGGGCCCTCGGCGTCCCGGCCCAGGTGCAGCGCTCGTTGTCGGCTCTGACCTGGCATGGCGAGGCCCAGGCCAGCGGCTTCGAACTCTCGCACCACAACGTCTTCTTCGGCCCACCCGAGGGCTACCGCGCCGAGTTCGAGGCGCTCGCCCTCGGCCGGCTGCCAGAAGCGCCGACCGTCTATGTCTGCGCCCAGGACCGCAGCGGCGGCGCCGCGGAGCTGCGTGCCGCACGCCCCGCCTCGCCGCGACCGGAGCGCCTGATGTGCCTCGTCAATGCCCCCGCGCAGGCCAGTGCCCCCTTGACCGACTTGGAGATCGAGCGATGCGAAGCCCAGATGTGGACCCAGTTGAACCGCGCCGGCCTGCAGCTGAAGCTCACCGGGCCGCCGGTGCTGACGCGGCCGCGGGACTTTGCGTCGCTGTTCCCGGGCAGCGCGGGAGCGCTGTACGGGCCGGCCAGCCAGGGCTGGCGCGCGAGCTTCCATGCCCGCCCGGACGGCCGCACGACGCTGCCGGGCCTGTTCCTGGCGGGCGGCTCGGTGCATCCGGGGCCGGGTGTGCCGATGGCCGCCCTGTCCGGCCAGCTGGCCGCCGAGCATATCCTCGCGGGCCTGCGTTCGACCTCGCGCTGGATGCCGGCGCTTACGCCTGGTGGTATGCCGACGCCGTGAGCGAGCCGCAGCCGGATGGCAGTGTCCACGCGCTGACGCTGATCGCCTTCATCGGCAGCGTGTTCTCGCCCTACTACGCCTGGGCGCGCCGCCGCCGTGGCGACGACGGTGCGCCCGCCGAATCGCACTGCGCGGTCAACCTGTCGCTCTATCACCGCCCGGCGGGGGCGAGGTCGTTCCAGCGCCTGTGGGCCATGACCGAGCGCGGCAGCGCGCAACTGCAACGCAGCGCGCGCCAGCTGCAGATCGGCCCCAGCCGGCTGGCCTGGCAGGTCGACGGCAGCCTGCGGGTCGACATCGACGAATGGACTGCCCCGTGGCCGCGCCGGCTGCGCGGCCGGCTCGAAGTACAACCCGGGCCGCTGCCTGCCCAGGCCTTTGCGCTGGACGCTGCCGGCCTGCACCTGTGGCAACCGATCAGCCCCAGCGCCCGCGTCGAGGTGCAGTTCGACGCGCCCCGGCTGCACTGGCAGGGCCAGGCCTATCTCGATGCCAACCACGGCAGCCGCCCGCTGGAACGCGACTTCGACGGCTGGCAGTGGTCACGCAGCGCCCTGCCCGGCCTGCGCAGCCGCATCCTCTACGAGGCGCAGGCGCGGGACGGCCGCCGCCAGGCGCTGGCACTCGACCTCGGCGCCGACGGTCGCCTGCACCCGCTGCCGCTGCCGCCGCGCCAGCCGCTCGCTTCAACCGGCTGGGGCCTGGCTCGCCACTGCCGGTCCGAGCGCGCACCGCAACTGCTCGCGACGCTGGAAAGCGGTCCGTTCTACGCCCGCTCGCTGCTGTGCGACCCCGTCGACGGCGGCATCACCGTGCACGAAAGCCTCTCCCTGCGGCGCTTCAGCCAGCCCTGGGTGCAGGCGATGCTGCCCTTCCGCATGCCGCGCTGGGCCGGGGCGCGCTGATGGCCCGCGTCTTCGTCGTCGGCGCCACCGGCACCATCGGCCAGGCCAGCGTGCGTGCGCTGCGCCAGCGCGGGCACAGCGTGGTCTGCCTGGTGCGGCCTCAGGCCGGCGTCGGCGGCCAGCTGCGCCCGGCGGACACCGAACGCCTGCTGGCCGGCGCCGAGCTGCGCATCGGCGACGTCACCGACCCGGCGGCGCTGCGCCGCGACGGCCTGCGCGGCGAGCGCTTCGACGCCGTGCTGTCCTGCCTCGCGTCGCGCACCGGCGCCCCGCGCGATGCCTGGGCCATCGACCATGCGGCCCATGTCGACCTGCTGGCCGCGGCCCGCGAGGCCGGCGTGGGCCAGATGGTGCTGCTGTCGGCGCTGTGCGTGCAAAAGCCGCGGCTGGCCTTCCAGCATGCCAAGCTCGCCTTCGAGCGCGAGCTGATGGCCTCGGGCCTGAGCTGGTCCGTCGTCCGGCCCACGGCCTACTTCAAGTCGCTGTCGGGACAGCTCGCGCGGCTCCGGCGCGGCCAGCCCTTCCTGCTGTTCGGCGACGGCAACCTGACCGCCTGCAAGCCGATCAGCGACGACGATCTCGCCGCCTATCTGGCCGACTGCCTGCATGACCCCGCCCGCCGCAACCGCATCCTGCCCATCGGCGGCCCCGGCCCGGCGCTGACCGCGCGCCAGCAGGGCGAGCTGCTGTTCGAGGCCCTGGGCCTGCCGCCGCGGTTCAAGCAGGTGCCGGTGGGGCTGATGGACGCCATCGTCGGCACCCTGGGCCTGCTCGGCCGCGTCTGGCCCGCCGCGGCGGACAAAGCCGAGCTGGCCCGCATCGGCCGCTACTACGCCACCGAGTCCATGCTGGTGCTGGACCCGGTCACCGGTCGCTATGCCGAACACCTCACCCCCTCCACCGGCCGCCAGACCCTGGCCGACTTCTATGCGGCCCTGGCATGCGGCGAGGCCAGGCTGCCCGAGCGCGGAGACCACGCGGTGTTCCGATAGCGCCACCCCCGAGCCGCGCGGGCCCGGCGCACCTGGCCTGCGGAGTCAGTCGGGTGGTGTCTTGGTTTGCTGGGAGGCCTGCTGGCGGCGGCGCCATTGCCGCCAGCCCCACCACTGCCAGCCCGCCCAGCCCAGGATGAGGCCGAACACGAGCCCGAGCTCGATCAGGCCGTAGAAGCGCGCGTCGATCACGCGCTGTCGCGCAGGAAGAGGCGCTGCAGCGACTCGGCCCACTGCTGGTGGGCCTCGCCGGCGCTGCCGTGCAGCTCGCTGAGCGCGCCATGCATCAGCTTGCGCGTCAGCGCCGTGGCCAGGCTGTCCATCACGGCGTCCACGTCCTGGCCCCTGGCCAGCGCCCGGCGGGCCTTGGCGAGCTCGGCCTGGCGCCAGGTCTCGGTCTGGCGCTGCAAGGCCTGGATCAGCGGCACGCTGCCCCGCTGGTCCAGCCACTGCGCAAAGCTCTGTACCCCGGCGCTGACGATGGCTTCGGCATGCGCCACCGCGGCCTGGCGGCGTTCGCCATTGGCCTGCACCTGGCTGGCGAGGTCGTCCACGGTGTAGAGGTAGACGTCCGGCAGGCGGGCCACCTCGGGCTCGATGTCGCGCGGCACGGCCAGGTCCAGCATCAGCATCGGGCGGCGCTTGCGCGCCTTGAGCGCGCGCTCCACCGCGCCCAGGCCGATCAGCGGCAGGCTGCTGGCAGTGCAGCTGATGACGATGTCGAACTGGCCCAGCACCTGGCCCAGTTCGGCCAGCGGCAGCTGCGTGGCCCCCAGGCGCTCGGCCAGCAGGCGGCCGCGCTCGGCACTGCGGTTGGCCACGCTCATCTGCAGCGGCTTCTGCGCGGCGAAATGGGTGGCGACAAGATCGATCATCTCGCCCGCGCCGACGAACAGCACGCGCCGGTTGGGCAGGTCGTCGAACAGCTGCTGGGCCAGGCGCACCGCCGCGGCCGCGAGGCTGACCGCGTGGCTGCCGATCTCGGTGCGGCTGCGCACCTCCTTGGCCACCGCAAAGCTGCGCTGGAACATCTGGTGCAGCGTGGTGCCCAGCGCGCCGGCGCTGTCGGCCTCGCGCACCGCCGCCTTCATCTGGCCGAGGATCTGCGGCTCGCCGAGCACCATGGAGTCCAGCCCCGCGGCGACGCGGAAGGCATGGCGCGCAGCGTCCGGCCCGGCACGCAGATAGCTGTGGTGGCGCAACTCGGCCGGCGCGGTGCCGCCGTGGGCCGCCAGCCATTCGAGGGCCGGCTCGGCCAGCTCCATCGCATGCCGCGGGCAGGCGGAGGCGCCCTGGGCCGGCAGGCCCACATAGACCTCGGTGCGGTTGCAGGTGGACAGGATGGCCACCTCGGGCTGCGCACGGGCCAGATGCTGGCGCAGGCCCTGCACGCGCTCGCCGAGCGCCTCCAGCGGAATGGCGAAGCGGCCGCGCAGGTCCAGCGGCGCGCTGCCGTGGTTCAGTCCCAGGGCCAGCACCGTCATGCCAGGCTCCGGCCCCAGCGGCCCTGAGTCGCTTGGCGGTCCTGCTGCTCCAGCCGCGTGAACAGGTCCAGCACCACCTCGGCCGCGGGCCGATGGCGGGGCGCCGGCACACCGGCCACAGCAGCCAGCAGCGGCGCGCAGGCCGGCAACACCGGCTGGCGCAGCAGCCGTGTCGACGGCCTCAGCGACAGGGCCGCCTGCAGCAGCAGCCAGCCCTTGCGCCGGCCCGGCACCACGGCGCGGCGGCTGACCGAGTCGCCGCCCGCACGCGCCACTTCGTGGCCCACGGCGGCGTAGAGCATCCGCGCGGCATTGATGCCCGGGCGGCAGGCCCAGGGCAGCCGCGCCACACCGGCGCCGGCGCGGGCATAGAGCGCGTCAGCGGCGTCCAGCAGCCGGTGCACCACGCCCGCCAGAGCCGGGCTGAAGCTGGGTGAAGCCAGCCACGCGTCGGGGTCCAGCCCAGCCTCGCGCATCCAGTCGCGCGGCAGGTAGAGGCGGCCCATGCGGGCATCCTCGCCCACGTCGCGGGCGATGTTGGAGAGCTGCATCGCCACGCCCAGGTCGCAGGCGCGAGCCAGCGCATCAGGCTCGCGGGTGCGCATCAGCAGGCTCATCATCGCGCCCACGCTGCCGGCCACGCGGGCGGCGTAGTCCTGCAGCTCAGCCAGCGTGTCGTAGCTCCGGCCATCGACATCCCAGGTCAGGCCCTCCAGCAGCTTGTCCAGCAGGCCGCGCGGGATGCCGAACTGCGCCACCACCGCGGCCAGCGCGCGGTCGGCCGCCACCGGCTGCGGCCGGCCCTCGAACACGCGGTCCAGCCGGCGCCGCAGCTGGGTCAGCGCCAGGCGCCGGCCGCCTTCCACGTCCACCGTGTCATCGGCCAGCCGGCAAAAGCCGTAGAGCACGGTCGCCGGCGCGCGCACCGCCGGCGGCAGCAGCAGCGATGCGGCATGGAAGGTCTTGGAATGGTGGGCCAGGCTGGCGCGGCAGATGGCCAGGTCGGCCTCCAGCAGTTCAGGCGTGTCGGACATGGGGCAGGCCCTCCTCGGCAGGCATCGGTGAGTGGCGGGCCAGGTCGCGCCCATGCGGCACCACCGCATCCAGCACGCGGGCCGACGACAGCACGCCCGGCAGACCGGCGCCCGGGTGGGTGCCGGCGCCGACGAGGTAGAGCCGGTCGACCTCCTCGCTGCGGTTGTGCGGCCGGAACCAGGCGCTCTGCGTCAGCACCGGCTCCATCGCGAAGGCGGCGCCCTTGTAGCTGTTGAGCCGGTCCTGGAAGTCCTGCGGCGTGAGCATCAGCGAGGTGACCACCTCGTGTTCCAGCCCCGGCAGCAGCGTCTCGCCCAGGCGCTTGGCGATGGTGGCACGGTAGGGCTCGGCGCGTGCGCGCCAGTCGACGCCGGCATCCAGATGCGGCACGGGGGCCAGCACATAGAAGGTGTCGCAGCCGGGCGGGGCCAGGCTCGGGTCGGTGGCGGTGGGGCGGTGCAGGTAGAGGCTGAAGTCGTCGGCCAGGTGCTTCTTCGTGAAGATGTCATCCAGCAGGCCTTGGTAGCGCGGGCCCAGCGAGATGGTGTGGTGGGCCACGTCGGGGTACTGGCGCCGCGTGCCGAAGTACCAGACGAACAGGCTCATCGAGTAGCGCGCGCGGGCGATGCGCCGGTCCGTCCAGTGGCGGCGGTGGCGAGCCGGCAGCAGGCGCTGGTAGGTGAAGGCCGCGTCCGCGTTGCTCACCACCACATCGGCCGGCATCACCGCGCCGGACGCCAGCCTCACGCCACAGGCGGCGCCGCGCTCCACCACGATCTCGTCCACCGGCTGGTTGCACAGCACGCGGCCGCCCTGCCCTTCGATCAGCTTCACCAGGCCCGCAACGAGCGCGCCGGTGCCGCCCATCGCGAAGTGCACCCCGAAACGCCGCTCCAGAAAGGCGATCAGGCAATACACCGACGTGGTGGCAAAGGGGTTGCCGCCCACCAGCAGCGACTGGAAGGTCAGCACCACACGCAGCTTCTCGTTCTTGACATGCTTGCAGGCCAGGCCCCAGACGGTGCGGTAGCCCTCCAGCTTCAGCAGGTCAGGCAGCACCTTGGCCATGGTCGTCCAGCGGTCGAACGAGACGTGGCCGAGCTGCTCGAAGCCGACCTTGTAGATCGCCTCGCTGGCCTTCAGGAAGCGCTCATAGCCCTCGACATCGTCAGGCGCCAGGCGGGCGATCTCGGCGCGCATCGCGGCCGGGTCGCCGCTGTAGTCGAACGTGCTGCCGTCGTCGAAGCGCACGCGGTAGAACGGCGCCACCGGCCGCAGGTCCACGTCGTCGGCCAGGCGCCTGCCGCACAGGGCCCACAGCTCCTCGAACAGGAAGGGTGCGGTGATGACCGTGGGGCCGGCGTCGAAGGTGAAGCCGTCCTGCCGGTGCACGTAGCCGCGGCCGCCGGGGGCATCGAGCTTTTCGAGCACCGTCACCCGGTAGCCGCGCGCACCCAGCCGAACCGCCGCCGCCAAGCCGCCAAAGCCGCTGCCGATGACGATCGCCTGCGCCGGGGCCGGCACGGCTACCGAGGGGCTCGGGCTTTGTGTCAACATGGATTGATCCTATGCTTGTCACGTTTTATTGACAACCCGGTATGCCCCCCGAAATTCCCCCGCCCCTCGACGTGTCGGCCGGCGGCCGGCTCTGGCGGTTGCGACGTGCCGGCAGGCCAGGGGCACCCGGCCTGTTGCTGCTTCACGGCGCGGCCTCGTCGGCACAGTCCTGGGCCGGTTGCCTGCCGGGGCTGGCCGCGTCATTCGACGTGATTGCTCCCGACCTGCCCGGCCACGGCGGCACGCGGGCGTTCGACGATCGCCGCGCCAGCCTCGACCGCATGGCGCAGGCGATTGCCGAGCTGCTGGCCGCCTTGCACTGGCAGCCACGTCTGGTGGCGGGCCATTCGGCGGGAGCGGCCGTGATGGCCCAGCTCGCGCTCGACGGCCGCCTGCCTGCCGCCCAGGGACTGCTGGCCGTCAACGGCGCCTTGGAGCCCCTGCCCGGTCTGCTGGGCCTGCTCGGACCGGCCATGGCACGCCTCGCCGCGCGCAGCAGCAGCCTTCCCGCCTGGGTCACCCGCCACGCCGCGCAACCCGGCGCACTCGGCCATCTGATTGCGTCCACCGGCTCGCGGCTGGACGACGCCGGCGTGGCCCACTACCGCGGCCTGATGGGCCAGCCCGACCATGTTCGCGGCGTGCTGGACATGCTCGCGAACTGGCGGCTCGACTCACTGCAGGCGCAGCTGCCGCGCTTGCAGCTGCCGCTGTGGCTGGCGGCGGGGCTGTCCGATCGCACCGTCGCACCGGTGCGGTCGCTGGAGCTCGCGCGGCGGCTGCGGCATGCGCGCTTCGTCCCCTTGCAGGGGCTGGGACATCTCGCCCACGAGGAGGCGCCAGAGGTGGTCAATGGGCTGTTGATGGCCTTGTGGGATCACACGCGCCACCAGGCCGCGGCAGACGTCTGACGCCGATCGACCGCCGAGCCTCGGGCCGCAACAGGCCACCACACGCCGCAACAGGCCGCCACACGCCGCCGCATTGCGTTGCGCCGGGTCGGGCCGTTCAAGGGTGGGGCGCGCGTGATCGCAGGCCCCAGTCCCAAAGCCTCTCACTGCGCAGCGGCAGCATCATGAACCCATGCTCGATCAACGCCAGGCTCAGCAGCGTGGCGACAAAGCTGCCCGCGGTGATGTCGAAGCTGTCGCGATGCAGTGCCACGGCGATGTGCCAGGCGCTGGCCGCCAAGGCCGTGACGCCGATGACGCTGACCGGGAACAAGGCATTGCTGCTGCGCTGGCGGAAGTAGCTGTGCATATAGCGCAGATGCTCGGGCAGAAACTGCTCGTTCAAGTTGCGCACCCCGAGGAAGACATTCAGTTTTGCCGACAGCCGCATCAGCCACAGCACGCCAAATGTCCACGCCGCAAGCTGGTTGGGCTTGTGCCAGCTCAAGGCCAGGATGGCCGCACCCAGCACGATCAACGCGAGCTCGTGATACAGGATGGCCATCACCGCGTGGCCCGCACGGCGCCAGCCGCGAGCGCTCGGAGGGCAGGCATGCCGGCGCGGCCCGGTGACGTAGCCGAGCAGGAAGCCAATCTCCTGCCAGGCCCAGACCATCAGCGCGGCCGTGAATGCCAGATAGGCTCCGGTGACGCGGGTGTCCGATGCCGACACCGACACCCCCACCAGTGCAATGCCCAGCAGCACCGTGGCCGACGCGAAGGTCCAGGGGTGGGTGGCACGCGGCAGGCCGTTCAGGTACAGGATCAGGCCGGTGCTGAACCACCACAGCAGCAAGGTGTAGAGCGCAGGCCAGCCGTGTTGCATATTCAGTGCCGCAAGCGTGAGGTTTGCTGCATCTCGGCGCCTACCAGCTGGGCGCGACGCGCATGTCTTGCGGCAGCGCATGGGTCTTGGTGGGCAGCAGGTAGAGCCTGCCGAAGCACAGGGCCGCACGCGCGGCGCACCATGCCCACTGCAGCCGCCCAATCAGACCGCCGCGCGCCTTGGCGCGCTCGGCCGAGGTGGAGATCGCGCAGAGCCTGTCCATGCCCGCGCGGAAGGCCGGCCGCTGGGTGTCCAGGCTGAGCGGAAACACCTGGCGTGTGATCTCGGTGGTGATGTCGAAGACGCGGTAGTCGTATTCCGTCGGGTCCATGCCCAGGGCCTCGCTGAGCCAGGGCCGGGTGTGGTCGCGCACGTACATCGTCGCGTAGACCGCCAGCAGGAAGAAGCGGATCCACAGCTTGTTGCCGCCTTGCAGCAGATGGGGCTGGGCCCGCATCATCAATGCGAAAGACTCGCCATGCCGGAACTCGTCATGACACCAGCGCTCGAACCATCGAAAGATCGGGTGGAAGCGCTTTTCCGGGTGGCGTTCGAGCTGCCGGTAGATGCTGATGTAGCGGGCATAGCCGATCTTCTCGGACAGATAAGTCGCGTAGAAGATGTATTTCGGCTTGAAGTAGGTGTAGGCCTTGGTCTGCTTGAGCTTCACCAGGTCCACGCCCAACCCGAAGTCCTTCAGCGACTGGTTGATGAAGTTGGCATGCCGCGATTCGTCCCGCGTCAGATAGCGCATCAGCTGCTTGATGTCGGGGTTGCTGACGTTCTTGGCGATCTCGTTGTAGAGCACGCATCCGGAGTACTCGCTCGTCAATGAGCTGACCAGGAAGGCCTGGAAATCGCGCCTGAGCTCGGGCGACCAATGCGCCGACAAGGCCGCCACCTCCGCTGCGAACTCGGGGCTGCGCTGGAAATGGTCGTGGTTGTTGTCGCCCTGGTACTCGGCCATCATCGCGTCCCATTCGGCGCGGATGGGGCCCATGTCCAGTCGATCCATGGCCGCATAGTCGGTCTTGTAGAAGCGCGGCGTGAGCACGGTCTCGGCCTGGGCCAGGCGGGCGGCATCTTCGGGAGTCTGCAATTCAAGGCTGTGCGACATGGTGAACTCCGGGAGTCACGGGCAGCAACTGGGCGAACACCGCCGAGTTGGTGGGCCCAAAGGATTCAAGATCGATGCGTCTTTGCGTTCCGGGGTCGATCAGCGTCAAGCGGCCGTCGACATGCGCCACCAGTTCGAACGGCAGGTCCGGACCGTAGCCCTGGCGCTTGCGCTCCCGCACCAGGCCGCGCATGGTGCTGCGCAGGAAGCCATTGGTGCCGGGCGCCACCGCGGCGAGCAGCGTGCCGCTGCCGGCCTCCAGCACGTTGATGCCGCCGTCGTCGCGGTCCTCGAAGCGCAGTTGCCGGATGCTGAGCGCGGCCGCATCGGCCTGCTGCTGGGCGCTCAGTCCGGACAGGCGCACCGCAGCGACACCGACCAGGCAAACCAGCACCAGCGCCGCCATGGCCAGCAACGGCAGGCGGTTGGGATTGGCGCGCAAGCCGGTGGACACGATCGATCCTCGCCGCCTCAGGCGGCCTGAGCCCGCGGCCGGGCCAGCTGCGTGGGCGCGCTGCGGCGCGTGTCGACGGCGCCGACCGCCCGCAGCGGCAACACCTGGCGAGCCGCCTCGGCCTGCTGCAGCGCGCGGGCCAGCGTCTGCGCCACGACCTGGGCATCGACGAGGCCACGCAGCATGGGCTGGGTGCGCCTGACCCGCCAGGGTCGCGCATGCGGCCACAGATGGGCATAGGCGATGTTGTCGGTGCCGCACAGGCTGAGCACGATGTCGCCGCCGCGGCCGCGCCGGCGCAGGCCGGCAGACCCGATCTGCGCGAACGGCAGGTTGAAGGTGATGCTCAGCACAACGCCCACGCGCATCACCACGCGCTTGTTGGTGATGGTGTAGACCGTGGTGCGCGCCATCAGCCAGGCGATGGTGCTCAGCAGGGCCAGTGCCAGCGTGATCAGCGGCAGCATGCCGGCCATGGCCATCAGCGCCTGCCCAGGGCTGGCACCGTCGTAGACGCTGCCGATGCCGCGCCAGGCCAGCAGCATCGCAAAGTAGACCAGCAGTGCGTCCAGATGCAGCGCCTGGCGGCCCAGCAAGACGGCATCGGGACGGCCTTGCCAGAGCTGCACCTCGCCCGCCGGCAAGGCCTCGGGCAGGCCCGGCGCCGCCTCGAACTCGTGTTCATGCGCCGGCGCCAGCAGGTTGACCGACGTCGCGACGGCCTTCACAGCAGCGGCTCCTGCCGGTCCGGCGTCGCATACAGCGTGCCGGCACCGTAGTAGGCCATGATCTTTTCCTCTTCCAGCAGCGTCACCTGCTCGGCCGCACGGGTCCGCGGGACCCGGTCGAACTGGGCGCCGAGGATGGACTGCACGCGGATCTGGCGTTGCTCCACCCGGGCAAAGTTCATCGGCAGCAGCACGCGGCCGCCGCCGGTCACCTCGACCTCGAGATAGCGGAACAGCATCTCCGAGCGGTCAACCCACAGGTCGACCACCCGTCCCCCTTCCACGCCATCGTCGCCGAGCACCGGCAGCCCCCGGGGGTCGACATCCTGAGCCGCCACGCCGAAGCCAGGTGCCACGCGCAGCGGCACGATCTTGGGCAGGCCTTCGTAGCTCAGGTCAGGAACATCGGCCCGATCGCTCCAGCTCCCCGGGCCGACGCCGGCAAGCAGCAGATCGCTGCCCGAGGCCTGCGGCTGCAGCGGCGCGCCGCGGTAGGCCCCTTCGTGCAGCGGTGGCTGCTGGTCACGCCGCGCATTCGGGATGTCGACCGTTTCGCCATTGGCCAGGCGATAGGTCTTGGCCTCGGGCACGGCGGGCCAGCCCTGCACCGAGATGGACCGCGAGCGATCCGATTCCAGCGGATAGCCCTCGCGCTTGTTCTCGCGGTGCAGGTAGACGATGAGTCCCGCGAAGAAGATCCAGAACGCGTACAGCACGAGCTGGGCGACGTCGATATAGCCTGTGATGGCACCGGTTTGCATGGGAACTCTCCTAGCCTGGGAATTCCGCCAGGCCGAAGCGCTGGTGGGAGGGAGGGCGTGCCCCGGACGGGCGCACGAGGGGACCGATGGCGATCAGCGTGCCAAACAGCAGCGCGATCTCCAGGTGATAGACGACGCTGTAGGCCACCTGGGGCTCGGACATCGCTGTGCCCAGCCAGCCATGGCGGGCCAGCACCTCGATGCCGTCGCGCAGCACGCCGCCCAGCGCCACCGCCAGCCCGCCCGCGGTGGCCTGCATGGCGCCCCAGGCGCCCAGCGCCAGACCGGCGCGGTCGCTGCTGTCCAGCCCCATGGCCACCACCAGCGTGCTGACGGCGAACAGGCCTGCACCCAGGCCGATGAGCATGTTGCCGATGCGGAACAGCCAGCCCGATGCCAGCGGTGCGGCAAAGATGACGGCCGCAAAGGCACAGATGCCCACCAGCAGACCGATGGCAGCAAGCCGGTAGGCGTCAAACCCCCGTTGCAGCAGCCGCGCCGCGATCGCAAAGGCCAGCACCGAGCCCAGCGCCATGCCGGCCGTCAGCAGGCTGGTGGCGGCCACCGACAGCTTCAGGATCGCGCCGCCATAGGGTTCGAGCACGATGTCCTGCATGTTGAAGGCCGCGGTTCCGAGCGCCACGGCGACGAGAAAACGTCGGATCTTGGCGTCGGCGGCAAAGCGCTGCCAGACGGCCCGGAACGGCATCTGCGGCTCGGCGTCGGCCTTGCGCACCGCTTGGCCGCGCGCCTCCTGCTTCCAAAGCGCGACCAGGTTGAAGAGCATCGTGGCCGCCGCCGCGCCCTGCACCACGCCCACCAGGCGCGTGGCGCTGAAGCTTTGCAGCACCAGGCTGAACACCGCGCTGGCCACCACCATGCCGAGCAGCAGCATCACATACATCAGCGCCACCACGCGCGGGCGGGTGTCAGCGCGCGCCTGGTCCGTGGCCAGCGCCAGGCCTGCGGTCTGCGTCGTCTGCATGCCGGCCCCCACCATGACGAAGGCCAAGGCCGCGGCCGCATGCCCAACGACCGTGGCTCCCGGTGGCGCGCTGGCTTCGGCGCCCGGCTGCAGCAGGATCAGCGCGAACGGCATGATGGACAGGCCACCGAACTGCAGCAGCGTGCCGAACCAGAGGTAGGGCACCCGGCGCCAGCCCAGGGCCGACAGATGGGTGTCCGAGCGATAGCCCACCAGCGCTCGAAACGGCCCCGCCAGCAGCGGCAGCGCCACCATCAGCGAGACCAGCCAGGTGGACACGCCCAGCTCGACGATCATGACCCGGTTCAGCGTACCGACCAGCAGCGCGTAGGCCATGCCGACCGAGACCTGGAACAGCGCCAAACGCAGCAGGCGCGACAGCGGCAGCTCGGTGGTGGCCGCATCGGCGAACGGCAGGAAGTCCGTGCTGAGGCGCGACCACTTCACGGCCAGGCGTTGGTTGAGCTGCACGACGGCTTTCACGGCGCCCCCACGGCGTCAAGCGCATGCAGACCGCAGCGGCAGAGACCGGTGCGACGCGGCAGCTCCGTTCTCATGAGCGCACCAATTCCATGGCCTGCGACGTGTAGAAGCCGCTTGCGATGCGCTGGCTGCGGCGCCGCTCCCAGTGCAGCAGGCGCGGATGCGTGTCGAGGCGGCGCTCCAGCTGCCGCTCGGCGACCGGCACGATGGCCGGCGAGCGATTGCCGCGCGGGAACAGCTTGCCAACCGCCTTGAACACCTGCAGCGCCGGGCTGCTGGGCGCGAAGGTGAACAGCAGCGAACCACGCGTGCGAGCCGCCAGGCCGGCGATGGCCTCCACCGCATCGCCGGTCTCGTAGTGGATCAGCGAGTCCATGCCGACCACGAAGTCAAACTCGCCCAGCCCCGGGTCGAGCATGTCGCCGGCGCGGAACTCGATGCGGCCCGCAGCGGCGCAGGCGGGCAGGCGTTGGCGCGCGAGGTCGATCAGCGTGGGTGACAGGTCGATCGCCACCACCTCGGCGCCGCGCCGCGCCGCCTCGACGGTCAGCGCACCGGTGCCGCAGCCGGCGTCCAGCAGCCGCCGTCCGCGCAGATCCTCCGGGAGCCAGGACAGCAGCGTGCCACGCATGCGCTCGCGCCCGGCCCGCACCGTCGCGCGTATGCGGCCGACCGGCGCATCCGAGGTCAACCGCGCCCAGGCCTGCACGGCCGTGCGGTCGAAGTAGGTCTCGATCTCCGATCGGCGTTCGGTGTAGGGGGAGGTGCTCATCAGTCAAAGCCCAGCAGGTCGAAGATGTCGCGGTCTTTCATCGGCACGCAGCTGTAGGGCTCGCTGCCCAGCCACAGCGCGGCGGCCAGGCGCAGGTACTCGGCCTGCACCTTCTCCAGTTCGGGCGAGGCTTCCATCTCGAACAGGGTCGACTTCTTCAGCCGGCTGCGGCGGATGACGTCCAGGTCGGGGAAGTGCGCCGCCAGCTTGAGCCCGATGCGGTCGTTGTACTTGTCGATCTGGTCGGTGGCCGCGCTGCGGTTGGCGATCACGCCACCCAGCCTCACCTTGTAGTTCTTGGCCTTGGCGCCGATGGCCTGCACGATGCGGTTCATCGCGAAGATGGAGTCGAAATCGTTCGCGGTGACGATCATGGCCCGGTCGGCATGCTGCAGCGGTGCGGCAAAGCCGCCGCAGACCACATCACCGAGCACATCGAAGATCACCACATCGGTGTCTTCCAGCAGGTGATGCTCCTTGAGCAGCTTGACCGTCTGACCGACCACGTAGCCGCCACAGCCGGTGCCGGCGGGCGGGCCGCCGGCCTCGACGCACATGACGCCGTTGTAGCCCTCGAACACGAAGTCCTCGACCCGCAGCTCTTCGGTGTGGAAGTTGACGGTCTCGAGCACGTCGATGACCGTCGGCAGCATCTTCTTGGTCAGCGTGAAGGTGGAGTCGTGCTTGGGGTCGCAGCCGATCTGCAGCACCCGCTTGCCCAGCTTGGCAAACGCGGCGGACAGGTTGCTCGACGTCGTGCTCTTGCCGATGCCGCCCTTGCCGTAGATCGCAAAGCATTTGGCCGTGCCGATGCTGACGCTGGGGTCCATCTGCACCTGGACACTGCCGGCGCCGTCGGGCGGGCGACGGGTGCCGATCTCGCGCACCGGAATCTCGTGGAGTTGGGTCATGCGGCAGCCTTTTCAACAACGCCTTCGAGGCGGTCTTCAAGTTCTTCACCCGCCCGACGCAGTGCTGCGAGCGTGTCGGCATCGGGCTGCCAGTAGTTCCGCTCGCAGGCCTCCAGCAGACGGTCGGCGACGCGGGCCGAGGCGGTCGGGTTCAACCGGGCCAGCCGCTCTCGCATGACCGGGTCCAGCAGGAAGGTCGCGCTGAGCTGCTCGTAGATCCAGGGCGCCACCTGGCCGGTCGTGGCCGACCAGCCCAGGGTGTTGGTCACGTGGACCTCGATCTGGCGCACGCCCTCGTAGCCATGTTTGAGCATGCCCTCGTACCACTTGGGATTGAGCATGCGGGTGCGGGTCTCCAGCGCGACCTGCTCGTTGAGGGTTCGCACGATGCCTCCGCCCAGGCCGTCGCGGGTCTGGTCACCGATGTAGACCGGGGCCGTCTCGGCGCCGGCGCCGTCGCGTGCCACCTTGGCGCGCTTGATCGCGCGGCTGACGCCGCCCAGCGTGTCGAAGTAGGTGTCCACGGTCGTGACGCCCAACTCCACCGAGTCGAGGTTCTGGTAGGCCAGCTGGACATCGGCCAGCACGCTTTGCAGCAGCTGCGGGCTTTGCAGCGGCCGCCCGGCGCGGCCGTAGGCAAAGCCCTTGCGGCGGCTGTAGGTCTCGGCGAGCTCATCGCCATCCTGCCAGCGGCTGCTGTCCACGAGGCTGTTGATGTTGGCACCGTAGGCGCCCTCGGCATTGCCGAAGACGCGCAGCGACGCGGCCTCCAGGTCGCCACCGTGGCGGGCCTGGAAGGCCAGCGCATGCTTGCGAATGAAGTTCCGCTCCGGCGGTTCGTCGGCAGCGGCGGCAAGATAGGCCGCCTCGGCCAGCAGCTTGATCTGCAGCGGCAGCAGGTCGCGGAAGATGCCCGACAGCGTGATCGCCACATCGATACGCGGCCGGCCCAGCTCGCCGAGCGGTATCAGCTGGGCTCCGGCAAGGCGGCCATAGCTGTCGAAGCGCGGGCGCGCACCGATCAGCGCCAGGGCCTGCGCGATCGGCCCGCCCTCGCTTTTCAGGTTGTCGGTGCCCCACAGCACGATGGCGATCGACTCGGGTAGCGCATGCCCTCCGGCCGCATGCTTGGCCAGCAGACGCTCGGCCTGGGCGAAGCCGTCCTTGACCGCATAGGCGCTGGGGATGCGGAAGGGGTCGAATCCATGCAGGTTGCGGCCCGTGGGCAGCACCGCGGGCGTGCGCAGCAGGTCGCCGCCGGGCGCGGGGCGCAGGAAGCGGCCGTCCAGCCCGCGCAGGATGCCCTCGATCTCGCGGTCCTCGGCCAGGTGCTGGTCCATCTCGCTGAGTTGCTGCAGCAGGACCAGGTCTTCGAGGTCGTCATCGGATGCCGGCATGCCATGGGCCACCAGGTCCTCGATGACGGCGCGCTCGGGCCGCCTACCCTGTGTCGCCTCGGCGCAGGCCATCAGCAGTTCGACCCGCTCGGCCGCGCTGGGCGCCCGGCCCACCACGTGCAGGCCGTGGGGAATCAGGGTGTATTCGAGCTCCAGCACCGCCGCGCTGAGTCCTGCCACCCGGTCCTCGGCCTCGGCCCCCCAGGCGGGCTCGGCAGCGGCCAGGTCGAGCCCGGCGGCCTGGGCCTGAAGCATTGCCGCCAACGCCTCGCGCTCCGGCGTGGCCTCGGGCTCCAGGCTGCGGTAGCGGTCCAGCATCTCCTTCAGCTCCACCAGGCCCTTGTAGAGGCCGGCCTGGGCCACCGGCGGCGTCAGATAGCTGATGAGGGTGGCCGCCGCGCGGCGCTTGGCCAGCGTGCCCTCGGACGGGTTGTTGGAGGCATAGAGGTACAGATTGGGCAGGTCGCCGATCAGGCGGTCGGGCCAGCAGCGGGCCGACATGCCGGCTTGTTTCCCCGGCATGAACTCCAAGGCGCCGTGGGTGCCGAAGTGCAACACCGCATGAGCATTGAAGTCCTCGCGCAGCCAGCGGTAGAAGGCGGAGAAGGCATGCGTGGGCGCAAAGCCCTGCTCGAACAGCAGCCGCATCGGGTCCCCCTCGTAGCCGAAGGCGGGCTGAATGCCGACGAAGACATTGCCGAAGCGCTCGCCGAGCACAAAGATGTGGCTGCCATCGCTTTGCTGCTTGCCCGGCGCCGGCCCCCACTGGGCCTCGATCTCCTTCAGGTATTTCTCGCGCCGCAGATGCTCGTTGGCCGGGATGCGGTGATGGACATTGGCCATCGCACCGAAGCGCGCGGCGTTGCCGCCGATGAGCCGCTCGCGCAACTCGTCGACCGATGCCGGCAGGTCCACCGTGTAGCCCTCGCGCGCCATCGCGGCCAGGGTGTTGAACAGGGACTCGAACACCGACAGAAAGGCCGCCGTGCCGGTGGCGCCGGCATTGGGCGGGAAGTTGAAGATGACGGCGGCCACGCGGCGCTCGGCGCGCTCGCTGCGGCGCAGGTCCACGAGCCGACCGACCCGGGCGGCCAGCGCATCGGCACGTTCGGTGCAGCTGTGCATGTCGTGCGCGTCGATTTCGTTCTCGAAGCGGCAGGCGCGGCTGCAGCCGGTGCAGGCGATGTGGGCCGCATTGGCACGGCCGCCGAACACCAGGGCGCCGGTGGCGCCGTCCAGCTCGGGGATCGCCACCATGATGGTGGACTCCACCGGCAGCAGTCCGCGCGCAGAGCCGCCCCACTGGTCCAGCGTCTGGAACTCGATGGGATGCACCGCCAGATAGGGCACGTCCAAGGCGGCGAGCACGTCCTCGGCCGCCTTGGCGTCGTTGTACGCCGGGCCGCCGACCAGCGAGAAGCCCGTCAGTGACACCAGCGCGTCGATCTGGGTGCGGCCGTCGGCGCTCTGGAAGTAGGCGGCGATGGCCGGGCGCTGGTCCAAGCCGGTGGCGAAGGCCGGGATCACCCGCAGGCCACGCGCCTCCAGCGCGGTGATGACGCCGTTGTAGTGGTCGGCGTTGCCGGCCAGCAGATAGGACCGCATCAGCAGCAGGCCAACGGTGCCGCGATTGCCGCTGGTGGCCACCCTGGGCAGTGCGTCCAGCGCGGTGGCCATCAGGCCCACGGCGCTGGCGTGGTTCATGCGCGGGTGGTACAGGCCCACTTCGGGGTACTCGATGGGCTGCTCGGGCCGGGCACTGTCGCGCAGCGACTTGCGAGGGCCCTCGGCATAGCGCGCCACCAGCAGGCGCACCATGTTGTCGATATTGCCCTGCGAGCCGGCAAGCCAGTACTGCAGCGTCAGGAAGTAGGCCCGCACGTCCTGGGCGGTGCCCGGGATGTAGCGCAGGATCTTGGGCAGCATGCGCAGCGTCTTCATCTGCTGTGCGCCCGCCGTGCCCTTGTTGCCGTCGACATCGCCTTGCGGCTTGCCGCGCAGCCGCTTCAGAAACGCCAGCGCTCCTGACGCCGGCGCCGACATGTCGAAGCGACCCATGCGCGTCAGCCGCGTGACCTCGGCGGCCGACATCGCGCAGACCATGGCATCGCAGTGTTCACGACGGGCCTGCAGATCGGCCAGGATGGGCATGAAATGGTCTTCGAGGAAGAGCATCGACGCGATGACGATGTCGCCCGTGGCGATCGCTGCCTTGCAGCGCGCGAGGGCCTCGGGGTTTTCGCTCCACTCGGCGGCGGCGTGCACCGTCAAGCTCAGCCCGGGCAAGGCCTTGGCCAGCGTGACGTTGGCACGCGCGGCGGCGCTGGCGAGATGGCTGTCCATGGTCACGATGACCACGTTCATGCCGCCTGACCTAGCGGCTGAAGTGCGCTTTGGCGTCATAGAGGGTGTCGATGGTGATGACCGGCACGCTGTGGCTGTGCGCGTAGGCCTCGGTGTTGCGCCGCGCCTTGCCGCGCACGAAGAAGGGGATCTTGCGAAGTTCCTTCTCGGCGTCGGGCGCCCACGCGGCGGTGTGGGCTGCCGGCTCGCTCGGTTCAGCCCGTGTCGCCACGGCTGCGCCACCAAGATGCGAAGGCGCCGCGTCCTCGTGAAACTCGAAGTCGCCGCGGAACATGGCGATGAGGTGCTCCTCCAGCCCCATCATCAGCGGATGAACCCAGGTGTCGAACAGCACGTTGGCGCCCTCGAAGCCCATCTGCGGCGAATAGCGGGCCGGGAAGTCCTGCACATGCACCGGCGCTGAAATCACCGCGCAGGGCAGGCCCAGGCGCTTGGCGATGTGTCGCTCCATCTGTGTGCCGAGCACCAGCTCCGGCCCGGCAGCGGCGATGGCGGCTTCCACCTCCAGATAGTCGTCGGAGATGAGGGCCTCGACGCCATAGGTCGCGGCGGCTTGGCGCACGTCGGCGGCAAACTCGCGGCTGTAGCTGCCCAGGCCCACCACCTTGAAGCCGAGCTCCTGGGTGGCTACGCGGGCGGCGGCGATGGCATGGGTTGCGTCGCCGAACACGAAGACGCGCTTGCCGGTCAGGTAATTGGAGTCGACCGACCGGGCGTACCAGGGCGACCGCGACTGCGCCTGCGCGGCGGCCATGTCGGGGTCCAGCTGGGCGAGCGCGGCGACCTCGCGGATGAACTCCCGCGTGGCCCGGCTGCCGATGGGGATGGTCTTGGTGAACGGCAGGCCGAGGTTGCGGCTCATCCAGCTGGCGGCCTGGTGCGCGACTTCGGGGTAGAGCACGACATTGAAGTCGGCTTCGGCGAGGCGCGCGAGATCGCTGGGGGTGGCGTCCAGCGGCGCCGTCACGTTGACGGTCACGCCGATGCAGGCCAGCAGCTGCCGGATCTCGCGCAGGTCATCGCGGTGGCGAAAGCCCAGCGCGGTCGGGCCGAGGATGTTGCAGCGCGGGGCTTCACCCGGGCCGCGCGGGGTGCGCGGCAGCGTGGGCCGGACGGCCAGCTGGCGCACCAGTTGGTAGAACGTCTCGGCGGCGCCCCAGTTTTCCTTTTTCTGATACGCCGGCAGCTCCAGAGGGATCACCGGAACCGGCAGGTCCAGCGCCCGCGCCAAGCCGCCGGGGTCGTCCTGGATCAGCTCGGCGGTGCAGGACGCTCCCACCAGCAAGGCATGCGGCCGGAAGCGCGCGTAGGCATCACGGGCGGCGTCCTTGAACAACTGGGCCGTGTCGCCGCCCAGGTCCCGGGCCTGAAAGGTGGTGTAGGTGACGGGTGGGCGTTCGGCGCGGCGCTCGATCATCGTGAACAACAGATCGGCGTAGGTGTCGCCCTGGGGCGCGTGCAACACATAGTGCAGGTGGCGCATGGCCGTGGCGACACGCATGGCGCCGACGTGCGGTGGGCCTTCGTAGGTCCAGAGCGTCAATTGCATGTCAGGCCGCCAGCAGCTTACGCCGCGTCAGAGGGCGGCTGAACAGACCCGCGAGATCGCCGGCCTGCTCGAAGCCTTGGATGGGCGTGAACACCAGCTCAATCGACCACTTGGTCGTGACGCCTTCGGCCTCCAGCGGGTTGGCGAGGCCCAGGCCGCAGACGACCATGTCGGGTGCGGCGGCACGGCAGCGGTCCAGCTGCCGCTCGACGTCTTGACCCTCGGACAGGCGCGTGCCGGCCGGCAGCCAGGCGAGCTCTTCGGCCAGGTGCTGGCGGTGCAGGTAGGGCGAGCCCACCTCGGTCAGCAGCATGCCGAGCTCCCGCGCGAGAAAACGCGCCAGCGGCACCTCGAGTTGCGAATCGGGGAAGAAGAAGACGCGCTTGCCGGCGAGCAGCGTGCGGTGTGCGGCCAGGGCTTGTTCCGCGCGGCGCCGGGCCGGGGCGATGGCCTGCTCGACGGTCTCGGCGCGCAGACCCAGCGCGCCACCCGCGGCATGCAGCCATGCAGCGCTGCCCTCTGCGCCCAGCGGGAAGGGGCTGGCCACCCGCATCGCGCCGCGCGACTCCAGCGCATGGGCCGTGTTGCCCAGGAAGGGCTGGGCAAGCAGGAATCGTGTCTGTGGGCCGACGGCGGGCAGCGCGTCGGAGCCGCGCGGCGGGAAGAAGGCGAATCGATCGACGCCCATGGCCTTGAACAGCCGGCCGAGCTGCTCTTCCACCACGTCAGCCAGCGTGCCGACGATCAGCAGCTCGGGTTCGTGCTGTTGAGTCGAGGCGGGCAGGACTGGCACCAGGGCTGCCAGACAGGCGTCCTCACCCTGCGTGAAGGTGGTCTCGATGCCACTGCCGGAGTAGTTCAGCACCCTGACCTGCGGCATGAACCGGTGGCTGAGCCGCGCCGCCGCACGGGACAGGTCAAGCTTGATCACCTCCGACGGACAGGAACCCACGAGAAAGAGCAGCCGAATGTCGGGGCGGCGCTGCAGCAGCCGCTGCACCACCCGGTCCAGCTCATCATGGGCATCGGCCAGGCCCGCGAGGTCACGCTCGTCCAAGATCGCGGTCGCGAAGCGCGGCTCGGCAAAGATCATCACACCGGCCGCCGACTGGATCAGGTGCGCGCAGGTGCGCGAGCCGACGACCAGAAAGAAGGCGTCCTGCATCTTGCGGTGCAACCAGATGATGCCGGTCAGGCCGCAGAACACTTCGCGTTGGCCGCGCTCCACCAACACCGGGGCCTGAGCACAGCCGATGTCGGCATGGATCGGGATGACCGGGCTCATGATGCGGCTCCCACCGCCGGCAGTCTGGCGCTCTGGTCAAGCCGCGCGGCACGCAGCTTCAACAGGAACTGAGCGGCGTTCACCGCGTAGCTGGCGTAGGCGGCGAGCGCGAGCCACATTTGCTGCAGGCTGCTGAGCGTGCCGCTCCACCAGGCCACCACGTAGGCGGTGTGCAGCACCAGCACCACCATGCTGAACAGGTCTTCCCAGTAGAAGGCGGGAGCGAACAGCCAACGGTCAAAGACCACCTTCTCCCAGATGCAGCCGGTCACCATGATGGTGTAGAGGGTCAGCGTCTTTGCGAGCACCGATGCGGCGGCGGCCTGCTCGCCCTGCCCGGTCACCAAGAAGCGCAGCACCAGCGTCAGGCTGACCAGGAACACCAGGAATTGCAGTGGCGCCAGGACGCCCTGGACCAGCGTCCAGGCGCTGGCGTCACGTCGGGCGCGCTGCTCGGCGCTGTAGAGCGGCGGACGAGCACGGCGCGAACGCGACCTCGGACCGGCGGGCGACGTGGTGGCTTGCGACATGGGCCGAATCTAGGCCCACGATCGGCAGCTGTCAATCAGCGTTGACGTAAATCAAAATGGACATTTCTTGTCGGATCGGGAAAATCTGCTTGACGCGCCCCGAAACGGCACCGACATTGTGTCAACAGTCTTTCAGCCCCGGCTGAGCGAGCATGTAGCAGTCGTCAACAAGAACGCAGATCGTGAGAAACAGAACGGTGAGCAGTAGCGATTTCTGACGCCCACAGCGCCGAGCCCCGGAGCCGATGCCTCCGGACACTCAGACGGAACCTATGCTGCAAACCAGCCCACGAGGAGACCGTGGTGGCTGGATGGATGATCAACCGATTGGCCAAGCGCCAACAGGCGCCGCGTGATATCGCGGCCGCCCCCCGAGGGTCGACAAAGGGCGAAGTCACGTGCCCGGCGGACCCACCAACCCTCGCCAACGTGCTCAACGTCAGGAGCGTCGAGGCTTCCGGCAAGCCCGCTTTGCCCGGGGACGACTGGAGGCCGGCGCTCGGCTCGCCGCACCTGGTGTCCACCAACAGCGCCCAGGACCTGCAACTCTCCAGGATTGTTGAACTGGAAATCATTCCGCGCCTGATGCTGATGCACAGCACGCAGCCAACTCGGGAGCGCCGGCCGCTGCCTGCGCCGACGATGACCGACGAGCATGTCCACACCTTGGCCCGCCTCGCTGTCGAGGGCGACGCGGACAGCGCCAGCAGCTATGTGCGCGCCTTGCTGGACGCCGGCGCGTCGCAGGAGCAGGTGTTCCTCGACCTATTGGCGCCCTGCGCCCGCTGGATGGGTGAACTGTGGGAGCAGGACCGCTTCGACTTTTCGCAGGTCACGATAGGACTCTGGCGGCTGCAACGCGTGCTGCATGAGCAAGGTCGCCGGTCCGCTCAATTCAGCCATTCCGGCGCCGACGGCCTGCGCGCGTTGCTGGCCGCCGTGCCCGGCGCGCAGCACACCTTCGGCGTCATCATGGCGGCGGAATTTTTCAGCCGGTCGGGCTGGGATGTCGACTGCGAGCCCAAGGCTTCCTGGACCGAATTGCGGGCGCGTTTGAAGCGCAACTGGTATGACATGTTCGGGCTGTCGGTGTCGACGAGCGACAGCATTCCCGAGGTGGCGTCTGGTATCCTTGACATGCGTGAGGCGTCAGCCAACCGCGATGTTTTCGTGATGGTCGGCGGCCCCATGGCGGCCCAGATACCCGATCTCGCCCAGCTCTGTGGGGCGGATTCAATGGCTTGCGAGGCCAGCGTTGCCGTGCAGGCGGCGAACGGTGGCGTGGCACGGCGCGTCAAGCGAGCTTGACACGCCGGCCTCTTCAAGCTCGCCGGCGGCATCCTCAGTCCTCGACCTATCTTCATGTTCCCCGGCGGCATCCAACGCATGCCACTTGAACGATTCGTGGAGCTCGATGCACAAACTTGCCACATCGGCCACCGACCAGCGGTTCGAAGCTCCCCAGCTCCACTTCGCTGACCTGAATGCCGACGTTCTCGCTGCGGTGGTCGCTGCCGCAGCCGACTTGGCGCTGGTGCTCGACAGCCAAGGGGTGATTCGCGACATCTCGCTGAACGGCAGCCGTGGTCATGAATTGGCGGAAATGCGCCAGTGGATTGGCCGGCGATGGGTCGAGACGGTGACGATCGAGAGCCGCGGCAAGGTCAATGCGATGCTCGCTGCAGCAGCGGCTGGCCCCGGCAGGGAGGAGGCCGGCGAACCTCAGGCGCGCCAGGTCACCCACGCCTTGTCCGGGGGCGTCGATCTGCCGGTCAGCTACAGCCTGGTGCCCCTGGGCGTCCAGGGCCGGATGGTCGCGCTCGGCCGCGACCTGCGCGATGTCGCCGCGGTGCAGCAGCGCCTGATCGACGCCCAGCAGTCGATGGAGCGCGATTACCTTCGCCTGCGTCATACCGAGGCGCGTTACCGACTGCTGTTCGAGGCCGTCGATGAGGCCGTGCTCGTGCTCGACGCGGCGTCGCTCGTCGTGTTCGAGCACAACGCTGCGGCCTCTCGATTGCTGGGCGACGGCGGCAAACGCATCGTCGGCCGCAGCTTCACCGAGCTGCTGTCGGTGCAGAGCCAGGCCGAGTCGTATGCGAGCCTGTCGCAGGCTCGCAATACCGGCCGCAGCGAGGACACGCTGGTGCGTCTGGACAACCACACCGAGCTCAAGCTGGCGGCCAGCCTGTTCAAGCAGGACAGCAGCAGCTCGCTGCTGGTGAGGCTGTCGCCCGCCCGGCCCGAGGTGTTTGACGGGCCGGCGAGCCGCGCGCCCCAGGGCACCGCGCTGCCTGACGTGATCAATGCGATGCCGGATGCCTTCGTGTTGACGGACATGCAGGGCCGCATCCTCAGCGCCAACCAGGCGTTCGCGGACATGCTGCAGCTGGCTGCCGGCGAATCGGTCCAGGGCCAATCGCTGGACCGGTGGCTGGGCCGCTCGTCGGTGGACCTGAACGTGCTGATCAACAACCTGCGCCAGCATGGGGTGCTGCGCCTGTTTCCAACAACCTTGCGTGGCAGCTATGGCGAGCCGGCGGCCGTCGAGATCTCGGCCGTGGCGGTGCCGGACGGCCCCCAGGCCTGCCTGGGATTTTCCATTCGCGATGTCTCGCGGCGGCTGCCCGCCGAAGTGCGCTCCAACCGCCAGTTGCCGCGCTCGGTAGAGCAGCTCACCGGACTGGTCGGCCGGCTGCCGCTGAAAGATATCGTCGGCGAGACCACCGACCTCATCGAGCGCCTTTGCATTGAGGCTGCCCTGGGCCTCACACGCGACAACCGCGCGTCCGCCGCCGAGATGTTGGGCCTGTCGCGCCAGAGCCTCTACATCAAGCTGCGCCGCTACGGCATGCAGGATTCAAGCGCCACCGGCGAGTAGCCGTCGCTTGCGCGGTCAGCGCCGCCGCCACCATCTGATTCTGGGCTTCGCATCGGCCACGGCGTTCGCGTCGGGCCTGGAGCCGCCGTGCCCGCGCGGGCCCGCTGCTGCGCCCTGGCCGAGCGCTGCCGACGGCAAATGTAAATCTCGATTGACATTGAATTTTGTCAGCCCAGAATAGGTCATATGCAGCGCCCCGCACTTTCGGCCGTCGCCGAACTGCTCAAGCCCATCACCTGGTTTCCGCCGATGTGGGCTTTCGGTTGTGGGGTCGTCGCCTCGGGCCTGCCGGCCGAGGGCCGCTGGCCGGTCATCGTCGCCGGCGTGCTACTCGCCGGGCCGTTTGTCTGCGCCACCAGCCAGGCGGTGAATGACTGGTTCGACCGCCACGTCGACGCGATCAACGAGCCACAGCGCCCGATTCCATCCGGCCGCATGCCCGGCTCATGGGGCCTCTACATTGCTGTGCTCTGGACCCTGCTGTCGCTGCTGCTGGCCTGGCAGCTGGGGCTCGCGGGATTCCTGGCGGCGGGCTTCGGGCTGCTGCTGGCTTGGGCCTACAGCGCGCCGCCGCTGCGCCTGAAGCGCAACGGCTGGTGGGGCAATGCCGCCTGCGGCTTGTGCTACGAGGGCCTGGCCTGGATCACCGGCGCCGCCGTGATGGCCATGGGCCAGTGGCCGGACGGCCGCTCGCTCGCGCTGGCGTTGCTCTACAGCCTGGGCGCCCACGGCATCATGACGCTGAACGACTTCAAGTCCATGGCCGGCGACCGGCAGATGGGCATCCGCTCCCTGCCCGTGATGCTTGGCGCGCCGCGCGCCGCGCGCGTGGCGGCGGCGGTGATGGCGCTGCCGCAGGCGGTCGTCATCGCGCTGCTGCTGGGCTGGGGCCAGCCGGCGCATGCGGCGGGCGTGGCCGCGCTGCTGGTGGTGCAGGGGCTGATGATGGCGCGCTTCATCGCGCAGCCGGTGCAGCGGGCCCTCTGGTACAGCGGCGCCGGGGTGCCGCTCTACGTGTCGGGCATGCTGGTGAGTGCCTTCGCGCTGCGTGGGGTGGTGGCATGAGCCGCGCGCCGCTCGGCTGGCTGGGTGTCGTACGGCTGGGGCTGGTGCAGTCCAGCCTGGGTGCCATCGTCGTGCTGACCACCTCCACGCTGAACCGCATCATGGTGGTTGAGATGGGCCTGCCGGCGCTGCTGCCGGGCCTGCTGTTGGCGTGGCATTACGTGGTGCAGGTCTTGCGGCCGCGCATGGGCCATGGGTCGGACCAGGGCCGCCGCTGCACGCCGTGGATCCTCGGCGGCATGCTCACACTGGCAGCCGGCGGCTGGCTCGCCGCGCTGGCCACCGTGTGGATGGGCAGCCAGCCCGGGCTCGGCATCGCGCTGGCCCTGGTGGCCTACGGCCTGATCGGCGTCGGCGTGGCAGCCAGCGGCACCTCGCTGCTGACCCTGCTGGCCAAGCGCGTGGCGGCCGAGCGGCGCGCCGCCGCCGCCACCACGGTGTGGATCCTGATGATCGCGGGCTTCGTCGTCACGGCGGCGGTGTCCGGCCAGTTCCTGGACCCGTTCACGCCGGAGCGGCTGCTCATGGTGTCCGGCGTGGTCGCCGCCTGCGCCGTCGTCGTTACCGCGCTGGCCGTGCTGGGCCTGGAAGGCGAGGAAGCCGCCGCCGCCGAGGCCGCCCGCCCGCGCCAGGCCTTCGGACCGGCGCTGCGCGAGGCCTGGGCCGAGCCGCGTGCGCGCCGCTTCACGGTCTTCGTCTTCGTCTCGATGCTGGCCTACAGCATGCAGGACCTCATCCTCGAGCCCTTTGCCGGCCTGGTGTTCGGGCTCACGCCCGGCGGCACCACGCGGTTGTCGGGCACCCAACATGCGGGCGCACTCGTCGGCATGCTGCTGGCGGCCGGCGCGGGCAGCCGCTGGGCAGGCGGCCGCTGGGGCAGCCTGCGCGGCTGGACGGTCTGGGGCTGCGTGGCCTCGGGCGCGGCGCTGGGGGGGCTGGTCGCGGCCGGCCTCATCGGGCCCGCCTGGCCGCTGCGGCCCAATGTCTTCCTGCTGGGCGCGGCCAGCGGTGCGTTCTCGATCGCGGCCATCGGCTCCATGATGGGCCTTGCCGGTGCGGGCGAGGGCGGCCGCGAGGGCGTGCGCATGGGCCTGTGGGGCGCCGCGCAGGCACTCGCGTTCGCGCTGGGCGGCGTGGTGGGCACCGCAGCGAGCGACCTGGCGCGGCTGCTGATCAGCGACGCCGGCCCGGCGTATGCCCTCGTGTTCCTGGCCAATGCCGGCCTGTTCCTGGGCGCGGCGCGCCTGGCCTGGGGCGTCGACGCCCGGGCCCCCGTGCCGCGGACGGCTCCGGTCGGCGTGTTGAAGGAGGCGCTGTGAGCAACACCCCGAACGTGGACTACGACGCCGTCGTCATCGGCGGCGGCCCGGCGGGCGCCACCGCGGCCGACGATCTGGCCCGCGCCGGCCACCGCGTGCTGCTGCTGGACCGTGCCGGCCGCATCAAGCCCTGCGGCGGCGCCATCCCACCGCGGCTCATCCAGGACTTCACCATCCCCGAGGAGCTGCTGGTGGCGCGCGCCACCGCGGCCCGCATGGTGTCGCCCAAGGCGGTCGAGGTGGACATCCCGATCGAGGGCGGCTTCGTCGGCATGGTGGACCGCGAGCATTTCGACGAATGGCTGCGCACCCGGGCCGCGGCCCACGGTGCGGAGCGCCGCGTCGGCCAGTTCGAGCGGCTGACGCGCGATGACGACGGCGTCAGCGTCGTGCACTTCAGCGCCGACGGTGGTGCCGCCAGCGTGCGCACCCGCGCCGCCATCGGCGCCGACGGCGCGCGGTCTCAAGTCGCGCAGCAGGCCGTACCGGGCGCCGACCGCGGCCGCTTCGTGTTCGCCTACCACGAGGTCATCGCTGTGCCCGAGCAAACGCCACCCGGCTACGCGCCCGGCCGCTGCGAGGTGCATTACCAGGGCGCGTTGTCGCCCGACTTCTACGGCTGGGTGTTCCCGCACGGCGCCAGCGTCAGCGTCGGCACCGGCAGCGCCGACAAGGGCTTTTCGCTGCGCCGCGGCGTGATGCAGCTGCGCGCCACGGCCGGCCTGGCCCACGCCCGCACGCTGCGCCGCGAGGGCGCGCCCATCCCGATGAAGCCGCTGCCGCGCTGGGACAACGGCCGCGACGTGGTGCTGGCGGGCGATGCCGCCGGCGTTGTCGCGCCGGCCTCGGGCGAGGGCATCTACTACGCGATGCTCGGCGGGCGCCTGGCGGCCGATGCCGTCGCCCAGCTGCTCGCCACCGGCGACGCCCGCGCGCTGGCCACCGCGCGGCGGCGCTTCATGCGCGAGCATGGGCGCGTGTTCTGGGTGCTGGGCATGATGCAGAGGTTCTGGTACTGCAGCGACAAGCGCCGCGAGCGGTTCGTCAGCATCTGCCGCGACCGCGACGTCCAGCAACTCACCTTCGACGCCTATATGCACAAGCGCCTGGTGCGCGCCCGGCCGATGGCCCATGTGCGCATCTTCTTCAAGGACATGGCCCACCTGCTGGGCCTGGCGCGCGTCTGATGTTCGCCAGCGACGACGCCTCACTCACGCTGCGCCTCAGCGAGCTGGTGCTGGCCGCCAGCCTGATCGAGTTGCTCTGGCTTCTGGCCCGGGGGCGTGCAGCACCGGCTGGTTTGCTGCCCAATCTGCTCGCCGGCTTCTGCCTGGCCCTGGCGCTGCGCCTCGGCCTGGGCGGCGCCGGCGTGGCCTGGATCGCTGCCTGCCTGGCCGCGGCCGGGCTCAGCCATGTGTTCGACCTGCGGGCCCGCTGGCGCCGACCGGTCGTGTTCCTGCCACCCGACGCCAGCACACCCGAAAGGCCCCTGCCATGAACAGCCGTCGCCAGTTCATCCGCCTCCTCCCCGTCGTCGGAGCCGGTCTCCTCGCCGGTACCGCGAGGTCACAGCCGATGGTCGACGAGAAAGACGCGACCGCCACCTCCCTCGGCTACCAGGCCGATGCCTCCAAGATCGACAAGGCCAAACAGCCCAAGTACGTGGCCGGCTCGGCCTGCGGCAACTGCGCGCTTTTCCAGGGCAAGGCCGGTGCCGCTGCAGGCCCCTGCCCGATCTTTGCGGGCAAGCAGGTCTCGGCCAAGGGCTGGTGCACGGCCTATGTGAAGAAAGCCTGAGGCCTGCCGTCTTGCCCACTGATTCAGCCGGCCCGACCCCATGAGACTGTTGCCGGCTGACCTGCCCGAGCGCCCCGCGCTGGCGATGGAGGTGCATGCCCGCCCCTCCGAACCGCTGGCGGCACCGGGTCGCGCGAGCTATGTGGCCGTGCTCGTCGATGCCGACGAGCGCGAGCGTGAACTGGCCCATCTGGGCCGGCTGTGCCGCCAGCACGGCCTGCCGGCCCCGGCCGCCGACGCGGTGCACTGGAGCGGCACCCTCGGCGCCTTGCGGCTCAAATGGGAGCGGCACGGCGAGTTCTCCAGCTACACCCTGCTGGTGGCTGCCGCTGGCCCCGAGCCCTTTGTCGACACCGCCGCCGCCCAGCTGCCCGCGGCCTGGCTGGCCGGCGTGCCGGGCATGACCGTTTACGCCGGCCATGCCGAGCTGCTCGCGCCGACCGAGGGCCGCGCGCTGGGCGAGCTGCTGCGCCAGTGCTTCGGCGACCGCATGGTGGTCGGCAGCGCGGTGGGCGATGGCGCCGGGCTGGCCTATTCCGACTTCCTGACCCACCCCGATGGTTTCGGCCGCTTCCTGCTGATCGACCAGGGCCTCACGCCGCTGGTGGCCGGCCGCATGCTGCAGCGGCTGTTCGAGATCGAGGCCTACCGGATGATGGCCCTGTTGGCCTTCCCGGTCGCGCGCCGGCTGTCGCCGCGGCTGCTCGCGATCGAGCGCTCGCTGGCGACGCTGGCCGACAGCATCGCCGCCGGCAGCGCCCGCGAGCCGGGGCGCGACGAGGAGCTGCTGCAGGAGCTCACCCGCCTGGCCGCCGAGATCGAAAGCGGCCTGGCGGCCAGCCAGTTCCGCTTCGGCGCCTGCCGCGCCTATGCCGAGCTGGTCCGTACCCGCATCGGCGAGCTGCGCGAGCGCCGGCTCACCGGCCTGCAGACCTTCGATGAGTTCATGGGCCGCCGCTTCACGCCGGCCGTGGCCACCTGCGCCACGGTGTCGCAGCGCATGCACGACCTATCCGAACGCGTGGCCCAGGCCAGCCACCTGCTGTCCACGCGGGTCGACATCGTCCGCGAGCAGCAGAACCTGGCGCTGCTCGCCTCGATGGACCGCCGCGCCAAGCTGCAGCTGAGGCTGCAGCAGACGGTCGAGGGCCTGTCGATCGCAGCCATCGTCTACTACATGGCCAGCGTGGTCGGCTACCTGGCCAAAGGCGGGCGCTCGCTGGGGCTGCGGCTCGACGTCGACCTGTTCGTCGGCCTGAGCGTGCCGGTGCTGGCGCTGCTGGCCTTCAACGCCGTGCGGCGCGCCCGCCGGCATGCCCGCGAACACGACGCGCACTGACGACGCCACACCGCCAGACCTCATGAGCCTGCCCTATCCCTTCTCCGCCCTCGTCGGCCAGGACGAGATGAAACGTGCCATCCTCATCGCCGCCGTCGAGCCGGCCATTGGCGGCCTGCTCGTGCTGGGCGACCGCGGCACCGGCAAGTCCACCGCCGTGCGCGGCCTGGCCGCGCTGCTGCCCAAGATGCGCGCGGTGCAGGGCTGCCGCTACCACTGCGACCCGCAGGCCAGCGGCGGCTGCGACGATTGCCTGCATCTCAAATCCGGCGTGCGCGTGCGCACCGAGGAACTGCCGGTGCCGGTGGTGGACCTGCCGCTCGGCGCCAGCGAGGACCGGGTGCTCGGCGCGCTGGACCTGGAGCGCGCGCTGGTCGACGGCGTCAAGGTCTTCGAGCCCGGGCTGCTGGCCAAGGCCCACCGCGGCTTTCTGTACATCGACGAGGTCAACCTGCTGGAAGACCACCTGGTCGACCTGCTCATCGACGTCGCCGCGTCCGGCGAAAACCTGATCGAACGCGAAGGCCTGAGCCTGCGCCACCCCGCGCGCTTCGTGCTGATCGGCAGCGGCAACCCCGAGGAGGGCGAGCTGCGCCCGCAGCTGCAGGACCGTTTCGGCCTCAGCGTCGAGGTGCGCACGCCCAGCGCCATCGCCGACCGCGTGGAGGTGGTGCGCCGCCGCGATGCCTACGAGCGCGACCCCAGCGGCTTCTGCGCGCAATGGGCCAAGGCCGATGCCAAGGTGCGCCGCCAGATCCTGCAGGCCCGTGAACGCCTGCCTTCGCTGACCGTCGGCGACGCGGTGCTGCAGCGCGCCGCCGAGCTCTGCGTGGCCGTGGGCAGCGACGGCCTGCGCGGCGAGCTCACGCTGATGCGCGCTGCCCGCGCGCTCGCCGCGCTCGACGGCGCCGACGAGGTGACGCTGACCCACCTGCGCGAGGTGGCCGTGTCCGCGCTGCGCCACCGGCTGCGCCGCAACCCGCTGGACGACACCGCCTCCGGCGAACGCATCGAGCGCGCGGTCGCCGAGCTATGGACCTGACGGCGCGGCCGCCGGCCTGGCAGGCCGCGGCCCTGCTGGCGGTCGACCCGGTCGGCCTCGGCGGCCTGTGCCTGCGCGGCGGCCCCAGCCCGGCGCGGGATGCCCTGCTGGCCGGCCTGCGCGCGGCCCTGCCCGCCGGCACCCCGTGGCGCCGCGTGCCGCTGCAGGTGGACGACGACCGCCTGCTCGGCGGCCTGGACCTCGGCGCCAGCCTGGCCACTGGCCGCCCGGTGCAGCAGCCCGGTCTGCTGGCCCAAGCCGCCGGCGGCATGCTGCTGCTGCCGATGGCGGAGCGTGCCGATGCCCAGCTCGCCGCCCGGCTGGCCGCCGCGCTGGATGACCGGCAGGCGCGCCTCAGCCTTGTGGCGCTGGACGAAGGCGTCGAGGCCGACGAGGCAATCCCAGCCTCGCTGAAGGAGAGGCTGGGCCTGATCGTCGCGGTGGCAGTTGAAACGGTCGAAACGGTCGAGCCCTGGCCTGGCCTGACCGCAATCGCCACCGCCCGCGCCCGGCTCGACACCGTGTGCTGTGACGACGCCACGGCGCAGGCCCTGTGCGCCACGGCGGCGGCCTTGGGCATCGCGTCGATGCGCAGTGCCTGGCAGGCCTGCTGCGCCGCCCGTGCATCAGCGGCGTTGGCTGGGCGCAGCAAAGTCATGCAGGCCGATGCCGAACTCGCAGCCCGCCTCGTGCTCGCGCCGCGCGCCCGCGCTCTGCCGGCGCCGCCCGAACCGCCCGAACCACGCGAGTCCAGTGCGTCACCCGCGCCGCCCGACCCGTCCGCCGCACAAGACCCGCCCCCGGTCGATGCCACCTCCGCCGACGTGAGCGAACTGCAGGACCGGACCCTCGCCGCCGCGCAAGCCGCGATCCCGCCCGGCCTGCTCGAAAGCCTGGCCGGCGGCACACCGCGCAGCAGCAGCGGCGGCAGCGGCCGGCGCGTTGCCTCGGCCCGCCCGGCGCAGAGCGGCCGTCCGCTGTCGCCGCGCCGCGGCGCGTTGCGTGCCGGCCAGCGGCTGGACCTGCTCGCGACGCTACGCGCCGCCATCCCCTGGCAGCGGCTGCGCAGCCGCGAGCGCGAGCAACGCGGCCTGCCCGATGCGCCCACCCGGCTGCTGCTGCGCAAGGAGGACTTCCACCTGAAGCGCTTCCGCCGCCCCGAGGCCACCACCGCCGTCTTCGTCGTGGACGCCTCCGGTTCCCAGGCCCTGCACCGGCTGGCCGAGGCCAAGGGCGCGGTGGAGCTGCTGCTGGCCGACTGCTATGTGCGGCGTGACCGCGTCGCGCTGATTGCCTTCCGCGGCACCGATGCCGAGTTGCTGCTGCCGCCCACCCGCTCGCTGGCGCGCGCACGTCGCTCGCTGGCCGGCCTGCCCGGCGGCGGCGGCACCCCGCTGGCCGCCGGGCTGGAGGCGGCCTGGCTGCTGGGTCAGAGCGTGCAGGCCCGCGACGGCGGCCGGGCGGTGCTGATCTTTCTGACCGACGCCCGTGCCAACATCGCCCGCGACGGCACACCGGGCCGCGCAAGGGCTGCACAGGATGCGCTCGACATGGCACGTCGCCTGTGCGCTGCGTCGTTGCAAACCCTGCTCATCGACACCTCGTCCAGCCCGGAACCTGCTGCCATGCTGCTGGCGCAGACGATGGGGGCACGCTATGTGCCCTTGCCTCATGCCCAGGCATCGGAAGTCCACCGGGTGGTCGCGGCTGTGTTCTGAACGGCGGTGACGCGGCGCGGTCGATTCGACCGACGGATCGCCGGCAGAAGCCCGGCCACATCGTTGCAGGGCCTTGAGCTTGGCGCTTAGCCCGCCGGTCCGCCGGCCGGGGCTGCGGTGCCCGCTCTTCACCAAACGCCTGGCCCACAACACCGGGCCGGACTGGCCACAGCGCCGTCAGCCGCACTGCCCCACGTAGCCGCAGGCGGTGCAGAAATCGCAGCCGTCCTTGTGGATCATGGTCGCGTTGCCGCACTCCGGGCAGGGCTTGCCGGCCTGCACCTGCAGCGCACCCGGCGCGGCCGCGAGCTTCGGCGCCGGGGTCTGCAGCAGGCCCATGTCGCTCAGCGGCTGGCCGGCCTCGTCGAGGATGCCCAGCATGGCGTAGCGGTGGATCACCAGCCGCGCCACGTAGGCCACGGTGGACGGCCAGATCTGCTGGCGGCGCTCGCCGCTCAAGCTGGGCACCGGCGCCATGAAATGGCCCAGCGGCTCGCCGACGTTGAGCAGCTTGCGCAGCTTCATCGCGATCCAGCCGGGGTCCATGACGCGCATGTCGAGCGACAGCAGGCGCGCCAGGCCGTCGAGCGCCTTGGGGTAGTTGCCGGAGAAACCCATGGCGCAGGGCCGCGTCACCGTGCCACCGTCGGGCGTGGGCAGCATCACCTCCTTGAGCGTCAGCGTGAACTGCTCGTTGGTGGCCGGGTTGTCCACGTCCACCGCCCAGGCCAGCGTGCCGTTCACGCCGGTGCGCGGTTCGCTGCGGCTGAACATCGCGTCGACCACCGGCGTCGGCCCGCCCTCGGCCAGCGCGCCGAGCTGCTCGCAGCGCCAGCGGATGACGGCCGCCGTCGCCGCGACGACGCCAGGGAAGAGCCGCTTCTCGCCGCTCGGCGGCATCGGCATCTCGAAGGCGCGCTCCTCGGCCACGGTGGCCAGCGCGTCGAGCTTGAGGCGCAGCCACGAGGCGTCGTTGGTGCGCAGGTCGGTGGAGAGCGTCTTGGCCAGGGCCGACAGCCCGCGCGGCTGCTCGGCGCCGTTGACCCACACCTCGAACGGCAGGTTACGGCCGAACAGCCCGCCGTCCGGGCCGTCCAGCGGCAGTTCGCCGATGAAGAGCGCGAAGTCGCCATGCGGATGCTGGATCAGATAGCTCCAGGCCGGGTTGCCGCCGGGCATCTCCGGCCGGCCGGGCCAGCGCAGCGACGCGACGACCGCGTTCGGCAGCCGTTCGAGCTTGAGGCGCTGGTTGGTGCCGTCGAGGTCGGGCTTCAGCGGCTCGGGCTGTTTGACCTCGGGCGTGACGGACAGCACCGAGCCGAGCACGCTGTTGGGCCGGTAGGTGGCCAGGCCCTTGAGCTTGCTCTGCCAGGCCTGCACGTAGAGGTCCTGGAAGTCCTCGTAGGGGTAGTCGGCCGGCACGTTGACCGTCTTGCTGATCGACGTGTCGATGTAAGGCGCCACGGCCGCGACCATGGCGGCATGGTCGGCCGCGCTGAGCTCCAGCGCGGTGACGAAGGCCTCGGACAGCGGCGCGTCCGCGCCGAACAGGTGGCGGTACAGGCGCCAGGCATGGTCCTCGACCTGGTACTCCTTGAAGCCACCGCCCTCGGCCTGCGACAGACGCTTCTTGCGCGTGTAGGCCCAGGAGAAGGCAGGCTCGATGCCATTGCTCGCGTTGTCGGCAAAGGCCAGGCTGATGGTGCCGGTGGGCGCGATGGACAGCAGGTGGGAGTTGCGCAGGCCCTGGGCGCGGATCTTGTCCTTCAGCGCCTGCGGCAGGCGCGACGCGAAGCTGCCGCCGGAGAGGTAGAGGTCGGCATTGAACAGCGGAAAGCTGCCGCGCTCGGCGGCCAGGTCGCTGCTGGCGGCATAGGCGGCGTCACGCATGATCTCGCTGATGCGGCTGGCCATGGTGCGCGCGGCCGGCGTGTCGTAGCGGAGGTTGAGCATCACCAGCGCATCACCCAGGCCGGTGAAGCCCAGGCCCACGCGGCGCTTGTTGGCGGCCTCCTGGGCCTGCGCGGGCAGCGGCCAGGGCGTCACGTCCAGCACGTTGTCGAGCATGCGCGTGGCCACGGCCACCACCTCGGCAAAGCCGGCCTCGTCGAACACCGGCTGGGCGCTGAAGGGCTCGCGCACAAAGCGCGTCAGGTCGATGGAGCCGAGGCAGCAGCAGCCGTAGGGCGGCAGGGGTTGCTCGGCGCAGTTGTGAACATACAGCCCGTTCGCATCGAAGGCATGGACGTGTTCGACCGTCACGTCATAGACCGTTTCGAGACCGTCCGGCTCGACCGCGTCGACCGTGGCGATAAACCGCTCGCGGTTCAACTCTCGGCGGTAAGACAGCAGCGCCTGCTCCAGGCGCGACTGTTTGGCACTGTCCTCGAAGCCGATCAAGTCGGCATAGCGGCGCAGGTTGTCGCCGCTGATGACCAGCTCATGCACCACGCGGCGCTCGTAGTCACGCGCGCCACCGCGGCCGTCGGGCAGGCGCTGCAGGCCGGCGGGATGGCGGTGGCGGTAGATCGTCGACGCGATGCCCAGCCGCGCCAGCATGCGCTGCACGGCCTGCAGCTGCTCCACATCCGCCTGGGTCAGCCGCACGCTGACGCCCTTGTCCTGCGCGCCCTGCACCGAGCCATCCGCATCGAACAGCCCGCGCAGCAGGCCACGATGGAAATCGGACGATGTGGCCTCCATCGCCGGCGTGATGCGCTTGTGGCCCGGCAACGCGCCGAAGCGGCCCGCGAGATCGCGCAGGCCCGCCGAGGCGAGCCGGACCTCACCGCGCCCGGCAATCGGCCGCTGCCACCCCTGGAAATCCGCCCGGCTGGCAATGGCAGTGCGCAGCGCGGTCTCGGCCGCCCGCATGACGCTGTCGACGCTGGCCGGTCGATGTTCGACATCGCTGCCGACGGCCTTCAGCTCCGGCGCCCAGACGGACAGCACGGCCTTGTCGGCCTTCAGCGTGCCATCCCCGATCAGCAGCCCCAGCAGGTAGCCCTCGGCCTCGCTGTGCGGGCCGTCCCAGCCCTGCAACGCGCGGTGATCGTGCAGCATCAACTCGTCGCCCGGCTTCACCGCGGCGGCAGCCGTCCACTCCGCCTCGACGAGGTAGCGCGTCTTGCGCGTCACGCGGCGCACCGGGTGGTCGCCGGTCAGCCTCAGCGCATGACCCTCCCGGGTGCTGAGCCTCAGCACGGGCTTCACGCCCGTGACGAAGAATCCCTGCGACTCGGTTGCATACGCCTTGCCGTCGACGATGGCCTGGAAGGGCCGGCCGATCAGCTCGCGCACCTGGCGCGGGCCCTCGCTGGTCATCGTCCACGTCTCGGCTGTCACGCACGGGTTGGTCGCCGCGATCGTCTCGCAGTAGTGCAGGTTGTTGTCGGCGTTGATGCGGTCCAGGAAGAGCACGCCGGGTTCGGCATGGTCGTAGGTGGAGCGCATGACCTGGTCCCACAGCGCCCGGGCGCGCACCTTGCGGTAGACCCACAGCCCGTCGCCGCGCTGGTAGGCGCCGGCCTCGATCTGCTCGGCGCTGGGCTGGGCCTTGTGCACCAGCTCCACCGTGCCGTCGGCCTGCACCGCCTCCATGAAGGCGTCGGTCACGCCGACCGAGATGTTGAAGTTGCGCAGGTCGCCCTGGTCCTTGGCGTGGATGAACTGCTCGATGTCCGGGTGGTCGCAGCGCAGCACGCCCATCTGCGCACCGCGGCGGCTGCCGGCGCTCTCGACCGTCTCGCAGGACCGGTCGAACACGCGCATATAGCTGATCGGCCCCGAGGCATGGCTGCGGGTTGAGCCCACCCAGGCGCCGGCCGGGCGGATGCGGCTGAAGTCATAGCCCACGCCGCCGCCGCGGCGCATCGTCTCGGCGGCTTCGGTCAGCGCGGTGTAGATGCCCGGCACGCCGTCCTCGGGCGTGGCGATGCTGTCGCCCACGGGCTGCACGAAGCAGTTGATCAGCGTGGCCGACAGCTCGGTGCCGGCTGCGGACATGATGCGGCCGGCCGGCACGAAGCCGCGCTGCTGGGCATCCAGAAAGGCTGCGGCCCAGCGCGCACGGTCGGCGGGCTTCTCGGCCTGCGCGAGCGCGCGGGCGACGCGCTCGCGCAGCTCGTCGGGCGACTGCTCGCCGCCCTTGGCATATTTTTCGATCAGGACCTCGCTGGAGATGTCCTGAACCGGCAGTTCGATGGTCGTGCTCACGGTCGCCCCAATGCTGTATGAATTTACAGTCTACGCCTGCCGGCTGCGGCCGTCAGAACGGGTTGATGCTCTTCTCGCGGCGGTAGTGGATATAGCCGACGCTCGCACCCGCGCGCAGGCCGACACCGAGTCGGATCGGGGCCAACGTGATGCCATTGAGGCGCTGGTAGTTGATGCCGGCGCCGCCGATGTAGTAAAGGCTGCCGTCGACGCCTGGGAAGCGCTGGTAGATCGCGCCAATCTGCGGCAGGCGGTAGACCAGCGTGAACACCTTGGCGGCGTTGGCGCCGAGATCAAAGCCGATGGAGGGCCCCGCCCAATAGACGCGGGCCGAGCCTCCGGCCTTGGTGATCAATTCACCGTCGCCATAGCGCAGGCCGACGGTGATGGCCGCGCCGGCTTCCTCGCCCTTGATGTAGGCATTGGGGCGCCCCTGCTCCTTGAAGGCCTTTTCGATGACCTTGGCCAGGCCCTCGGTGGTCTGTCCGAAGAAGTCAGTGGCGGCCTTCAGGATGGAATCCTCGTCATAGGTTCCTCCCTTGTCGTCCGCGGCGGCGGCAGGCAGTGCCGCGGCGGCGGCGAGGGCAGCGAGATGTTGCAGGTGCTGGCGGCGGTCGATCATGAGCTTCACTCCTTGAACGGCCAGCATAAACAAAGCCATGTGAACTTTGGCCGCCCGTTGCGCCTCCACACAACCTAGACTCGGCAGCCATGTCCTCCAACCCCGACCTTCAGCGGCTGTCGGCTGCTCTCGAATACGTCGACCTCGCCGCCGGTCTCTATCTGGCAGGCGGTGCCGATCATGCGGCGCGGCTGCTCGCCGCCGCCGCCGAGCAGCAGCTGGGCGATCTGGTGCGCCTGATCGACGTGCCCACGGCCACGGTCGATGCGCGCGAGCTGCTGGCGCGCGTCGCGCGGGCCCATCGGCCCGCCGTCGTCGCACCCCGCGAGCAGCCCGGTCGGGACTGGGACGCGCCGCCCAGCGCCCCCGATGGCGTGCGCGAAGAAACCGTCGCCTTCCTGCGTGCCGCCTGGTTCATGCTCGAAGCCATGGGCCTGGCCGCGCTGGCCCCCGAGCGGCTGCAGCAGGCGATCGACCACAGCACCGTGTTCGGCGGCCGCTCCGAGCTGGAGCCTTTCGTCTAGCATCGGCCCACGCCTTCGCCCGCCCCGGGAGACCATCATCAGCACCGAACGCCGCCAATTCGCCCGCGTTGCCTTCGCCGCCGGCGCCGAGCTGTTCACGACCCAGGCGCAGCTGAGCTGCCAGGTCGTCGACATCTCGCTCAAGGGCGTGCTGCTGCAGCTGCCTGCCGGCGCCGCAGTCCAGCCCGGCATGCCCTGCCTCGTCAAGCTGCCGCTCGGCGCCGGCGCGCACGAGCCGGCCATCGCGATGGCCGGCGAACTGGCCCATGTCGAAGGCCGCCATGTGGGTGTGCTCTGCCGCAGCATCGACCTGGAGTCCATCACCCATCTGCGTCGGCTGATCGAGATCAACCTCGGTGACGCGACCGCGTCGGAGCGGGACCTGAAGGCCTTGATCGCGACGGCCAACGTCGCCTAGTGCAGGCCGGGCTGGGGCGCATCGGTCGCGCCTCAAGCACTCAGCGCCGCGCGTGGATCGGTCAGCGCTGCCATGATGTTAGGCACCCGACGGGCCAACAAGCCGTGGGTCGACGGACCGGCCGGCCTCAAGCGGCCGACAGGATGCTCCTCAGTGCCACCCGTCGGCCAACCGCGGCGAGACCGCCGAGCAGCAGCACCCAGGCGCCAGGCTCGGGAACGGCCGTGACATTGAAGTTCAGCTCGTAGGGGTATGGCGGGAAGGCCTCACCCGGAAAGCTCGGGGCCAGTTCCTGGACCCAGAAGGTGTAGCTGCCGCTCGGCAGCGCGCCGCTGAAGCCGATCTTGTCGGCTCCACCGCCGATGGCGGGCAGGATGTTGGTGCCCTTGTCGGCCGAACCGTAGAGGTGCCAGCCGAGCAGGGCCGAGCCGTTGCTGACCGTGTTGGGATCGATGGTCAGCCCGTTGCCGGCCTGCACCCCGATGAAGGAAAAGGCACCGCCGACTTCGGTGCCGAGGCCGAGCACCAGGCTGCTGAGCTGGTGGCCCACCGGCACATCGATGCGGAAGAAGTCGCGGTCAAGAACGCTGCCGCTATAGCCCGATGTTCCCTTCACCCAGTTGCTGCCGGGGTCCAGCGCGATGACGGTCGGTGCCGTCCAATCATTCGAAAGGTCGGGCGGCTCGCTGACGTTGACGGCGTGGGCAGCCATGCCGAGGCTGGCTGCAAATACGCCCGAGGCGATGCGGAGCGACATGGCGGTCTCCAGTGTGAGGGAGGGTGGCGGGGCCGTGATCTGCAATCGACCGGCCCCGCCAGGGGCCGTTGCGGGCTCAGGCCGCCTTGCGCCGGCGGGCCAGCCAGCCCATCAGTCCCAGGCCGCCAAACATCAGGGCATAGGTGCTCGGCTCGGGCACGGCTGCAGCGGCGTCGTAGCTGACCAGGTAGAGCTGGCCGCCCTCAACCAGTTCACCGGTGATCCCGTTGTGGGCCTGCATGTCGGCAAGGAAGTAGCGCTTGCCGTCGTTGCGGCCCAGGATGGACGTCACTTCGATGATGCCGGAGCTCTCCTCGTCGACGGTCAGGAAGCTGGAGCCGCCCGTCTGGAAACGCGCCCGGTCGGATTCGAGCACCTGGGTCGAGGTCTTGGTGGCCGGGTCGTAGTGCCAGGTCTTGGCGATGTAGTTGGTGTTGCCAGGGTCCTCCTGGATCAGGAGGGTGCCGTCATCCGCGACGACGATGTTGTCGAAGGTGCGGGCCTGCTGTCCGTCCTTGCCGGTCAGCGTGGCCGAGTCCAGCTCCATCGAGATGGTGCCGTTGTCATAGTCCACGGCGCCGCCGGCCTGAAGGGCGAATGAGAGCTTGTAGAGCTTGGAGCTCTGCACGCCGGTCGTCGTCGTGCCGGTCGTCACGAAGTAGAAGGTGTTGGCATTGGCCCAGTGGCCGTCTTCGGGGCGGGCGAATTCCGTGATCTTGGCGGCGCGCGAGTTGCTCTGCAGGGTGGCGCCGCTGACGCTGGTGTCCACCGCCACGGTGCTGAAGCTGCCATTGATCGGGCCGACCTCGACGTTGTTGCTCGTGCTGCCGGCGCCATTGCCCTGTGCATTGGCCGCATCCACCTTGATGCCGCGCAGGCTACCGTTGGTCAGACCGGCACGTTCGATGTCGCTGCCGGTGTTGGTCTTGGTGCCGGTGTAGACATAGACCTGGCCGGGCGTGCTGTCATCGGTCCCGATGACCACGGTCTTGTTGCCGCTCCAGGGATTGGCCACGCTGTTCTCCCACGAGAACTTGCCCAGGCGATTCAGCTCATAGGCTTTGCCCTTGTCGCTGCCGCTGGCGATGAAGGCATAGGCACGGCCTTCGGCACCGGTCTCCTCGCCAGCCATGTAGATGCGGTTTTGCGTACCCAGGCCGGTGCTGGCGTTGTAGAACGCGCTGACGGCCGGAAGGTCTGCCGAGCACAGGCGGGCGAAGCTGTTGGCCTCGCTGTTGGCGCTGGCCACGTAGCGGTTGGATGCCGCGTCCCACTTCTGCCCGATGGCGGACATGTAGCTGTTGCTCTGGTTGTTCCAGACCAGGTGCTGGGTGACGAGATCGGCGCCCGACTGCACCTTCAGGGTGGAACTGTTGATCACCCATTCCGAAACGAAGGCGCCGGCCGAACCGTGCGCGCGGGCGATGCCTGAGGTGCTGCCGAGTTCATGGTTCATCAGCACCGTGAAGGTGCCGTTGCCGTTGTCGTAGGCGCCCAGGCCGTCGGGGATGCCGACCATCCGGTAAGGCGTGACACCGTCCGGCTTGAAGTTGACCGAGTCGCCCACCGTGATGAGTGAGGTGACCGACCAGCCCGGGGCGGTCGGCGTGACATAAGGGCTGGCGCTGCTGCTGGGCCCGGTGATCTGAGCCAAGGCGCCCGAAGCGGCGGCGCTGGCAATCAGGGCGACAAGGATGCGTGGCTTCACGGTCTTCTCCGGTGAGTGGGGGGTGGGACGAGGCACCGGCGGCGGCGGGGGCCATGCCCAGCCGGCGGTGCGCGGGGCCGGACTCTAGTGAGGGCAGGCGCGCCATTCGTGATACCCACATTCGCCTTGCAGACACATTGCTTTACACAAGTTTGTAAAGAACAATTGCCATTGCATTGCCTTGATATTGCTGTGCCGGCTGTTTTTTTGCGCCGACCGTCCCCGACGCCGGTGCCTTGGGTTGGAACAGCACCCGCCGCAACACCACCAAGCCGGTGGCTGGCGGGTTTTCCTTCCCCCTCGTTTCGGGGGGTTCTGCGGCAACGATCAGGTCATGGTCTGAGCCGTTCGGATCGTGGCCGAACGTCTGTTTTTTCCACCGTCTGTCGCTATGACGGGCGCTGAAAGCGTTTTCGGCGCTGCTGCCCGCGGCGCGCACGAACCAGCCGTACCGCGCGCCAAGCCACGCAGCCGGCACGCAGCCGGCACGCAGCCGGCACGCGGCCCGGCCGCGCCCGGCGGGTGAGCCCCTGATCGACCGGCTTGGCGCCGCCGCCGGCCGGTTTCGTCGCAGCCGGCCCCGCGGCCAGCGGGCCGGCCGGACAATGCGGGCGATGGAGGACGTGACCCCGCTGCAGGCCTTTCGCCGCGTGTGCAATCTGCGCATGGTGGCGGTCGTCTACTACTTCTGCCTCCTGCATGCGGTGTCGCGCATGCTGACCTGGTTCGGCGGCGACAGCGGCTGGGGCTGGGAGGCCTTCTTCGATCTGGTGCGTTTCTCACGCCAGTCCCTGCTGACCGGCCTGTCGCTGCTGGTCGTGGTGGCCTTGGCCGAGGCCCTGCTGGCGATGCGGGCCTGGCGGCCGGCGAGCGTGCGCGGCATTCAGGGACTGGCGGTCGCTCTCGGCGCCGGCTTGGGCACCTGGGCGCGCTACGTCATCGTTCATCTGGAAGATCACGCCATCGACATCAGCCGGGCCTGGGCCCTGTCGACGGTCGCGGTCTGGACCCTGCTGGGCGGGCTGGGCTATGCGCTGCTGCGGCTGGCCCGCAGCAGCCGCAACAGCGAAGAGCAGTTGGCCCGCCTGGCCCGCGAGCGCGATGCCTTGGCGGCCCAGCAGACCGAGGCCCAGCTGTCGGCGCTGAACGCCCAGATCGAACCGCACTTCCTGTTCAACACGATGGCCAACGTCAAGCGGTTGTACGAGACCCAGCCCGAGCAGGGCCGCCACATGCTGGTGGCGCTGATCGGCTATCTGCGCGCCGCCCTGCCCGGCATGCGCCGCCACGAGTCCAGCCTGGCCGAGGAGCTCGAACTGGTGCGGCATTACCTGGCCATCCTGCAGATGCGCATGGGCGAGCGGCTGAGCTTCGCCATCAGCGCCCCGGCCGAGCTGCAGTCCGCACGGCTGCCCACACTGGTACTGCCGACGCTGGTGGAGAACGCGATCAAGCATGGCCTGTCGCCGCTGCCCGAGGGTGGGCGCATCGACATCCGCGCCTGCTCCGATGCCGCTGGCGGCCTGCTGCTGGAGGTGGCCGACAACGGCCAGGGCTTTGGCGCCGCCAGCGGCGGCACCGGCGTGGGCCTGGCCAACACGCGCGCCCGGCTTGCCGCCCGATTCGGCGAGCACGCCTCGCTGGAGCTGGAGGCCGCCCAGCCGCGCGGCGTCATTGCCCGCGTGCGGCTGCCGGCCCAGGCCCTGGCCGCCCAGGCAGTTGCCGCATGAACGCCATCCTCGCCTCCTGGCGCTCGCTGCGGCCACGCGAGGCCGCGGTCTTCGCCGCCGCGGGCCTGCTGTTCGGCGCCATCGACCTGAGCGCCCTGCTCGAGTACCGCGTCGGCGAACATCTGCCCGAGGTCGTGGCCCGCCACATGCTGCTGCCCCAGGTCACTGGCCTGGTGCTGATGCTGTGCTGGCTGCCCGCAGCGCGCAGCCGCGCCAGCGGCCCGGCGCGGCGCCGCCAGCTCATCGTGGCGACGCTGATCGGCTCGGCCCTCGGCATCGCGCTGAGCTATGCGCTGAAGCAGGTGCTGCCCTGGCCATCCTTTTGCGACGTCGTCCGCGCCAGCCTGGACAAGCCGCCGTGCGACGAGTTCCGGCTGACCGCCTTGATCGGCGACACGCTGTGGGTGTTCATGCCGGCATTGATGCTGGTTGGCGGGCTCGAAATCCATGCCCGGCGCAAGCGCCAAGACGCCGCGGCCCAGGCGCTGCTGCGCGAGCATGGCCAGCTGCGCCGGCGTGCCCTGGCCGCGCAGCTCGCCGCGCTGCAGGCCCAGGTCGAACCCGACCTGCTGTTCGATGCGCTGGTCGCCGTCGAGCAGGCCTATGCGCGACACGATCCTGGCGCCAGCGCGCGGCTGGAACGCCTGATCCGCCACCTGCGGGTGGCCCTGCCGCGGCTGCGCGATGCGGGCGCCACGCTGGCCAGCGAGGCCGAGCTGATCGCCAGCTACCTCGACCTGAGGCGCGACCTCGGCGGCCAGCCGCCCGCCTTCGACTGTGAGCTCGGGGCACACCGCGCCGCGCCGCTGCCTCCCATGCTGCTGCTGCCGCTGCTGCATCGGGCGCTGCGCCTCGGCCGCCCCACGCGCTGCTGGCTGCGGGCCGATGGGCGCGTCACGCTGGGCTTCGACACGCCGGGCCTGTGCGGCGAGGATGCCGAGCTGGCCGCGCTGCGCGAGCGCCTGGACGTGCTGGGCGCGCGGCTGGTCTGCAGCCACGGCCCCGACCGCACCGAATTCAGCCTGGAGTTGCCCGCGTGAGCCTGATCGCACCCACCGCCGTGGTCGCCGAGGACGAGGCCGCGCTGCGCGGCGAACTGGTCGAGCAGCTCGGCAAGCTCTGGCCCGAGCTCAGCATCGTCGGCGAAGCCGCCGACGGGCTGGAGGCGCTGCGCCTGCTGGACCAGCACCGCCCGGACCTGCTGTTCCTGGACATCGAGATGCCCGGCGCCACCGGCCTCGACGTGGCCCGCCAGGTCAATGGCCGCGCCCACGTCGTCTTCGTCACGGCCTACGACCACTACGCCATCGCCGCCTTCGACGAAGGCGCGGTCGACTACCTGCTCAAGCCGCTGGCCGGCGCACGCCTGTTCACCGCCATCACCCGGCTCAAGGCGCGGCTGGGCCAGGCGCCCGCGCCACTCGGCGGCGTGCTGGACCAGCTCGGCCAGCGCCCCGCCGCCGCGCCGTCGGCCGCCCGGGCGCCGCTGCGCTGGATCAATGCCTCGGTGGGCCAGACCCTGCGCCTCATCACCGTCGACGAGGTGCTGTTCTTCCAGAGCGACAACAAATACACCCGCCTCGCGCTCAAGGACGGCGAGGCCCTGATCCGCAAGCCGCTCAAGGAATTGATCGACGAGCTGGACCCGCAGCAGTTCTGGCAGATCCACCGCTCGACGCTGGTCAACGTGAACGCGATTGCCAGCGTCAGCCGCGACTTCCGCGGCCGCATGCAGCTCAAGCTCAAGCACGGCAGCGAGATGCTGCTGGTGGCCGAGAGCTGCACCCACTTGTTCCGGCAGATGTAGCCGCCAAAGCGGGCATGATGGCCCGATGTCCAGCACCCAGCAGCTGCGCGGCGCCGGCCGTCTCGCGATCACCTCCACCCAAGGCGTCGTCGACCTGGTCGAGGCCATGCACGCCGAGATCGCGCGCCTGCCCCTCGGTGCCCACCGCGACCGCACCGCGGGCATCACCGGCCTCGTCTACCGCAGCGTGCGCGGTGCCACCCGGCTGGTCGGCGGCGGGCTGGACCTGGCCCTCGGCGCCCTCGAACCGCTGCTCGACCGGGCCGGGCCCGAGCGGGCCAGCGCGGCGCAGGCGGCGGTGGCAGCGTTGAACGGCCTGCTGGGCGACTACCTGGAAGACAGCGGCAACCCACTGGCCACGCGGATGGGCCTGCACCCGCTGGTGGCGGGCAGCAGCGGCCCCACGCTGATCCTGCTGCATGGCCTGTGCATGAACGAGGCGCAGTGGCGCCGCGAGGGTGCCGACTTCCCCGCCGCGCTCGCCCGGCTGGGCCGGTGCCCGCTCGGTCTGCGCTACAACAGCGGCCGCTCGATCTGGCGCAACGGCGCCGAGCTGGCCGCGCTGCTGGACGACGTGCCCGGGCCGATCACGCTGCTCGGGCACAGCATGGGCGGGCTGGTGGCGCGCAGCGCGATCGCCCAGGCCCGCGGCCGACGCTGGCCCGCGCGCCTGCAAGCCCTCATCACCCTGGGCACGCCCCACGGCGGCGCACCGCTGGAGCGGGGCGGGCAGATCCTGCAGCAACTGCTGGCCCTGAGCGCCTACTCGCGCCCCTTGGCGGCGCTGGCCGCGCGCCGCAGCGCCGGCATCCGCGACCTGCGCCATGCCAGCCTGCTGGAAGCCGACGCGGGCCGGACCAGCCGCATGCCGCTACCTGGAGGCGTGGCCTGCTATGCGGTGGCCGCCACGACCGCCAGCCAACCCAGCGGCCCGCCGGCGCGCTGGCTGGGTGACGGCCTGGTGCCGGTGGCCAGCGCGCTGGGCCGGCATCGCGATCCGGCACGCCGGCTGGCGTTTACGGACACCGCCATCGTCACGGCACTCGGCCACCTGGGCCTGCAAACCGATGCGCGCGTGCTCAGCCAGCTGCAGCGCTGGCTGACGCCGGCCCGGTGAACCCTCAGTAGCCGTAACGCGCCTTGTAGGCATGGGGCGCAATGGCCCGGGCCGCATAGTCGATGCCGCTGAAGGCGGCGAAGTCCGCCAGGCTGCGCGCCGTGCCGAGGCCGTAGATGCCGAGGTCGGCCCCCTGCCACAGCAGCGCGGCCATGCGGCGGTTGGCGGCTTCCGACAACTCGGCCGAGCGCACCTGGCGCTGCGCATCCAGCTCGGGCGACCAGTGCATGGGGCGCGAATCACCGGCGCTGACGTATTGGTGGTAAAGCGGAATGCCCGGGACATGGAACAGGTCCCAGCCCCGCGTCCAGGCGCGCAGCGCAAAGGCCTGCTCCTCGCCGTGGAAGTAGAGGAAGGGGTCGTAGGGCAGCTCCTGCACCAGCTGCCCCGGGCCGAACAGGCAGCCCGCGCCCACGTGCAGCGTCGGCAGCGGCGCCTGCCCGCTGACCGGCACCGCCTCGAACATCAGCACCGGATGATCGGGCTCGAACTGCTGCCCGGTTCGCACCACGAAGGCCAGCAGTTCGGCGCCGGCGATCGTCGCCACCGGCTGGCCGTCGCGCAGCGTGAACGCATTGGGATAGGTGGTCACCAGGCTGCGCGGGTTCAACGCCGCGCAATGCTCTCCCCAAGCGATCAGGCGATCGTCCCAGCCGGGCTCGAACCAGGTGTGGGAGTCGATCTGCAGGAACCAGCGCTCGCCCTGGTACAGCGACATCGCGATCGCCCGCGCCCAGCATGGCCCGCGCGCCTGCAGAGGGTGGATATGCACCCGCCGCACCTGCCGCTCCCAGGCTTCCGGCAGGCGCACGCAGGCCTCGGGCAGTTGCTGCTCCACCAGGCCGATGCGGATGCGTTCGGGCTGGCTGGCCTGCGTCAGCGCGCTGCAGATCGTGAACGCCAGCAACGGGTCGCAGTAGGCCGCGATGCTGATGAAGATGGCGTCATGCCCGCCGATCTGGCCGGGCCGGCCGGGGGTGGGCGGCGGTCTCATCGCGTGGCTGTCAGGCATTCAGGCGGGCCGGTACACCGTCTCGCGCGGATGCTCCACCAGGCGCAGCCGCGCCGGCCGAACAAAGCTCGCCGGATCATGGAATTCATGCACCGGCAGCTGCGAAGTGTTCACGCGCTGCACGAGGTCTGCGAGCGGCACCGGCGCCGGCAGGTAGCCGCGCAACAGGAAGAAGGACGTGGCGCGGCAGTTGTCCCAGGCCCAGAGGTCGTGCCAATGCAGGTCGCGCTCGCTCCAGACCGACACATGGGCTTCACCCGCGACGCCCTCGACGGCGCCCTGCACGATGAACTCCGGCGCCACGACCAGCGTATAGGCCGACCGGTAGGCCAGCGCATTCAACAGGTCGAGGCCAACGCTCTTAGGCATGTGCTCGATGCAGTCGCCCAGGATGGCGAGATCAAAGCGGGCATCGGGGTGGGCAGACATCCAGTCATGCGCCATCAGAGGCTGCACCTCGTCGTAGATGCCGGACAGACCAAAGCGAGCCACATAGCTCGGTTCCGGCTCGACGGCCACGGTGTAGCAATGCGGCGCCACGGCGCGCAGCAGCCGCCCGTATTTGCCGGCACCGGCACCAAAGTCCACGGCCCGCTGGGGAGCCAGCCATTCGATGGTCTGGCGAGCGAGAGCGTCGAAGACGACAAAGGAACCAGGCATGGGAGGGGTGAATCAACGACAGAACCCCTCATGCTGCCAGACTCGGATGTCACCGGCATGCAGGGCGGACGTCGCCTCTGCGACGCCCTGCCCCAAGCCGGCGCCGATAAGCTGATGCCCACGTTGACAACAGGCGCCCGCATGCCCACCTCCCACTACCGCATCTGCCCCCTGTGCGAAGCCTGCTGCGGGCTGGAGGTGAAGACCGAGGGCAGGCAGGTGATCGCCATCCGCGGCGCCGAGCGCGATGTGTTGAGCCATGGCTACCTCTGCCCCAAGGGCGTGAGCCTGAAGGACCTGCACGAGGACCCGGACCGGCTGCGCACCCCGCTGATCAAGCGCGACGGCGTGTTTGTCGAGGCCAGCTGGGACGAGGCCTTCGCCGAGATCGAGCGCCGCCTGCTGCCCGTGCACCGGGACCAGGGGCCCGATGCGGTCGCGCTGACCATCGGCAACCCGGCCGCCCACAAGGTCAACCTGCTGGCCTACACGCCGCGGCTGGTGAAGTCCCTGGGCTCGCGCAATGTGATGAGCGCCTCCACGCTGGACCAGATGCCCAAGCAGCTGAGTGCCGGCCTGATGTTCGGCCACTGGCTCAGCATCCCGCTGCCGGATATCGAGCGCTGCGACTATCTGCTCATCCTCGGCGGCAACCCGATGGTCAGCAACGGCAGCCTGTGGACGGTGCCCGACTACCGCGGCAAGGCCAAGGCCATGCGGGCCCGCGGCGGCCGCATCGTCGTCGTGGACCCGCGCCGCAGCGAGACGGCTGCCGCCGCGGACGAGCACCTGCCCATCCGCCCGGGCACCGACGCGCTGCTGCTGGCCGGCATCGCCCACACGCTGTTCGACGAAGGCCTGGTCCGGCTCGGCCGGCTGGCCGCGCACGTGAATGGGCTGGACGAGGCCCGCGCCGCGGTCGCGCCGTTCGCGCCCGAGGTCACGGCCGCCGGCTGCGGCATCCCAGCGGAGACGCAGCGGCGGCTGGCCCGCGAGCTGGCGGCCGCGCCGCGCGCGGCGGTCTACGGCCGCATCGGCACCTGCACGACACGCTTCGGCACCGTGAACTCCTGGCTGGTAGACCTGATCAATGTGCTGACCGGCCACCTGGACCAGGAAGGCGGCGCGATGTTCGCCAAGGCCGCCGCGTTCGCCCCCAACACCCAGGGCCAGCCCGGCCGCGGCAAGGGCGTGACCACCGGCCGGCGCCACAGCCGCGTGTCGGGCGCGCCCGAGGTCTACGGCGAGCTGCCCATCACCGTGCTGGCCGAGGAAATCGAGACGCCGGGGCCCGGCCAGGTGAAGGCGCTGATCACCATCGCCAGCAACCCGGTGCTGTCCGCCCCCAACGGCCCGCGGCTGGCCAGGGCGCTCGACGGCCTGGACTTCATGCTCAGCCTGGACATCTACGTCAACGAGACGACACGCCACGCCGACGTCATCCTGCCCGGGCTGTCGCCGCTGGAGGACCTGCATTTCGACGTCGCCTTCCCGCAGCTCAGCCACCGCAACCATGCGCGCTTCTCGGGCCCCGTGTTCGACACCGCGCCTGGCACGCCGCAGGAGTGGCAGACCCTCCTGCGCCTGTGCGCGCTGCTTGAAGGCCGCGGCCTCGGCGTGGATGTGCAGCAGCTCGATGACGAGGCCATCGAGGCCGACGTGCGCCGCTTCGCCGGCGACCAGACACCCGCCGTGCTGGCCGCGCTCGAACCCTGGCGCGGCCCGGAGCGGCTGATCGACCTGCAGCTGCGCATGGGCCCCTACGGCGACCAGTTCGGCCGCCAGCCCGGGGGCCTGAACCTGGCCGCCGTCAAGGCCGCCAGCACCGTGGAGGGCGGCGGCGTGGACCTCGGCGCGCTCACGCCGCGCATCCCCGAGCTGCTGCGCACGCCCAGCGGCAAGATCGAACTGGCGCCCGCGGCCCTCCTCGCGGACCTGGCCGCCGTGACGACCGGGCCGGCCCCTGAATTCACGCTGATCGGCCGGCGCGACACCCGCTCGGGCAACAGCTGGATGCACAACCTGCCGGTGCTGGCCAAGGGGCCGGAGCGCTGCACCCTGCTGGTGCATCCTGCCGATGCCGACCGACTGGGCCTGGCGGAATTCGCCAAGGTGAGCAGCGCCGTCGGCGAGCTGGTGGCCCGCGTGGAGCGCAGCGCCGACATGAGCCCCGGCGTGGTCAGCCTGCCGCACGGCTGGGGGCATGATCTGGACGGTGTGCGGCTGGGCGTCGCCCGCGAACGGCCCGGCGTGAACATGAATGCGCTGCTGGACGATGCCGCGCGCGACCCGCTTTCCGGCAATGCCGTGCTCGGCGGCGTGGCGGTAGAGATCGCGCCGGCCTGAGCCCGTCGGCGGCCGGGGATTCCAGGCAGGAAGTCACGCCGGCCAGAACGCCCGCACTGGCGCCGCTGCCGGCCGCTGCCTAGACTGCAGTCGTTCATCAACCCGAGGGCAAACCCGTCGAAAGGCGGGGACGCAAAGCTTCCGGCCTACAGCGCTTTGGCGCCATGGCAGCGGGGCCGCCAGAACCAGTCCCTGGTTCTGCCACGCGTGGCCCTCGCCCTTTTTGCGAGACCCCAGCCATGCGTTCGAGCCATTTCTCCTGGACCCTCAGCCTGCTGGCCTGCGCGGCCCTGACCGCCTGCGGCGGCGGCGCGAGCAGCCCCGACACCAGCCTGACGCGGGGCGCCAGCGCTCCCGGCGCCGTCGCGCTGAACGTGCAGCTCGACGCGGCAGACCCGGCCGCCAACGTCGAGGCCCTGCCCAGCTTCCATGCCGCGGCCGTGGAATTGGACGAGCCGGACGATGGCGCCACACCCCGCCAGACCCAGGCGCTGGCCGGCCTGTCCACGCGCCGACTGACCCTGGCCACGCTGGACGACAGCCGCCGCGCCCATGCGCTGTCCAGCGGCGCTGGCGAGGCCCAGCCGCTGGCAGCCACCACCACGGTCACCACCTACACCCCGGCCCAGATCCGCGCCGCCTACGGCCTGCCGGCCCTGCCCGCCAGCACCACCGGCCTGACCGCCGCGCAAGCCGCCCAGTTGGGTGCCGGCCAGACCATCTACATCGTCAACGCCAAGCACAACCCCAATGTCGTCGCCGAGCTGGCCGCCTTCAACGCCAAGTTCGGCCTGCCGACCTGCAGCTCGCGCACGCTGACCGCCAGCAGCGCGCTGCCGCTGGCGGCTGCCTCCAGCAGCGGCTGCGAGCTGGTCGTCGCCTACAGCGCCGGCAACGCGCTGAGCTCCACCGCGCCGGCCTACGACAGCGGCTGGGCCACCGAGATCGCGCTGGACGTGCAATGGGCCCACGCCACCGCCCCGCTGGCGCGGCTGGTGCTCATCGAGGCGCCGGACGCCGGCGTCGCCAGCCTGACGGGCGCGGTCGGCCTCGCGAACCGGATGGGCGCCGGTGTCGTGTCGATGAGCTTTGGCGCCAACGAAGGCAGCTGGACGGCCAGCTACGACAGCGTCTTCTCGGGCGCCGGCATGAGCTATGTCGCCGCGACCGGCGACAACGGCGCCGCCGTGTCCTGGCCGTCGGTCTCGACCAAGGTGCTGGCCGTGGGCGGCACCACGCTGAGCTACACCGGCAGCGGCGCCCGCAGCGAAACCACCTGGAGCGGCACCGGCGGTGGCGTCAGCGCCTACACCGCCCTGCCCAGCTACCAGAGCGGCAGCATCGGCGGCTATGCGCGCCGCGCGGTGGCCGACGTGGCCTTCAATGCCGACCCGAACTCCGGCCAGTACGTGGCCACCATCGCCCCGGGCACGACCGCGCCGCGCTGGATCAGCGCCGGCGGTACCAGCCTGTCGACGCCGCAATGGGCCGGCCTGCTGGCCGTGTCGAATGCGATTCGTGCGGCCGCCGGCAAGGCCGCCCTGGGCCAGCCTCATGCGGCGCTCTACCAGCAAATCGGCAGCGTGCCGACCCAGTACAGCGCGGCCTTCAAGGACATCACGCTGGGCGCCAACGGCGGCTGCGGCACCTGCGTGGCCAAGCCCGGCTATGACACCCCCACCGGCTGGGGCACGCCCAACGTCAGCGCGCTGCTGACCAGCCTGAGCGGCGTCAGCGTGAGCGGCGGTGGCACGGGCACCACGCCCTCGCCGGCACCGACCCCAACGCCGAAGCCGACGCCGGCACCGGCGCCGAGCGGCCTGGCACTCACCACCACGGCGCTGAACGGCGTCGCGGGCAAGAGCTTCAGCGGCACCATCGGCTACAGCGCCCCCGGCGCCAGCGCGCTGGCGATCAGCATCAGCGGCGCCGCCAGCGGCATGGTGTTCTCGGCCAACAGCAGCGGCATCACCGTCGGCTGGGCCCAGCCGGTGGTCGGCAAGACCAACCTCGTCATCACGCTGATGGACAACCTCGGCCGGACGACGACCGGAACCGTCGTCGTCACCATCAGCGCGAAGTGACGCTGACCCGAGGCCTGCGAACCCGGCGGTTGCAGGCCTCGCAACCAGGCTCCCGGTTCCGGGAGCCCGGCACACAGCAACCCCTGGGTTAGCATCCCGGCTCCCTGTTCCGGAGCCCGAGATGCGCCGTTTGCTGATTGCTTCCCTGCTGGCCGCGGCGTTTGCCGCCCAGGCCGACACCACCCCCGTCGGCCACAGCTACAGCCCCCCCGACACCTTCAGCGCGAGCAGCGGCGCCGCCCTGCTGAGCTTCAACGCGCCCGAGGGCGACGCCAGCGTCATCCTGGTCGAGCTGGCGGCGGCACGGGATGCGGCGGACGCGGTCGCCCAAGCCTGGGCGCAGGCGTCGCCGGGCTTCAAGCGCACGCTGCGCCTAGCCACGCCGCGGCCCGCGCGCAACGGCTGGGTGGACCAGCAGGTCTTCGACTACGAAACCAGCGCCGATGAAAAGCTGGCCGTGCAGGCCGTGGCACGGCGTGCCAGCACCGGCGACGGCAAGGCCTGGGTCGTGGTGCTGTTGCAGGGCAGCGAGGCGACGCTGCAAAAGCGCAGCGCCCCGATCGGAAAATTCCTCAGCAGCCTGCGCCCGCAGGGCTATGCCCGCGAGACCTTCGAGGGCAAGACCGCCCACGCGCTGACGCCCGAGCGCGTCGCGGCCCTGCGCGCCTGGGTCGAGGATGCGATGAAGCAGCTCGACATCCCGGGCGTCGGGCTGTCCTTCATCGACCAGCGCCAGGTCGTCTGGGCCGGCGGCATCGGCGTGCGCGAGCGCGGCCGGCCCACCCCGGTGGATGCCGACACGCTGTTCATGGCCGGGTCCAACACCAAGGCCATGAGCACGGCGCTGCTGGCCCAGGCCGTGGACGCCGGCAAGCTGCGCTGGGACCAGATCGCGTCGCAGGCCTACCCGGCCTTCCGCCTCGGTGACCCTGAGCTGACCCAGCGCATTCAGGTCCGGCACCTGGTGTGCGCCTGCACCGGCATGCCGCGCCAGGACCTGGACTGGCTGTTCGCCACCGGGCCGAAGGACCCGGCGCGCAAGACCTTCGACCAACTCGCCGGCATGCAGCCCACCAGCAAGTTCGGCGAGGTCTTCCAGTACAGCAACCTGATGGTGTCGGCCGCCGGCTATATCGCGGCCGCGGCGCTGTCACCCAAGCTCGAACTCGGCGCCGCCTACGACCAGGCCATGCGCGAACGGCTGTTCAAGCCCCTGGGCATGACCCGCACCACCTTCGACCTGGATGCCGCCCTCAAGAGCAACCACGCCAGCCCCCACGGCGATGGCTGGGCGGGCAGCGGCCAGCCGGCGCGCATCGATGTGGACCGCACCATCTTCCCGGTGCGCCCGGCCGGTGCCGTCTGGACCACGGCCCGCGAGTTCTCGCGCTGGGTGCAGATGGAACTCAACCACGGCCGCAGCCCCGAGGGCCGGGTGCTCATCAGCGAGGGCAACTGGGCCGAACGCTACCGCCCGCAGATCGCCACCGGCGAGGACAGGCACTACGCCATGGGGCTGATGATCGACCGGCAATCGGGCGTCACGGTCGCCAAGCATGGCGGCGCCACCATCGGCTATATCTCGCAGATGCTGTGGCTGCCCGACGTGGGCGCCGGCTTCACGCTGCTGACCAACGCCGATGCCGGCCAAGCCTTGATCGGCGCGCTGGAACGCAAATTCCTCGAGGTGCTGTACGACGGCCGCCCGGAGGCCGATGCCCTGCTTCGCACCGCAGCGGCCAACTGGCAGTCGAACCTTGCTGCCTGGAAGAAGGAACTGACCCTGCCCGTGCCCGAGGACACCCAGCTGCGCCTGGCCGCGCGCTACCGGCATCCGGTGCTGGGCGGCCTCCGCGTCGAGCGTGCCAAGGGCCAGCTGGTGTTCCACTTCGACCACTGGTCCAGCGAGGTCGCGCTGCGGCGGGCCAGCGATGGCCGCCTGAGTTTCGTCACCATTGCGCCGGCGACCACCGACTTCAGTTTCCTGCTCGACGACCAGACGCCGGAGCCCGCGCTGGTGCTGCGCGACGCGCAGCACGAGTACCGGTTCGTCGCGGTCAAGCCCCGCTGACGCCTGCCACCGCGGCGCGACCCGCCGCAGAGCCACCAGCCGCCCGGCGCAAAGCCGGGCGGTGCGCCGGACCTGCCGTCGCTCAGCGCGGGCGGTCGGTCTCCAGCGCGATGCGGTCGACCGTGCCGTCGACATTGCGGAACAGGCGCAGCCGGCGCATGCCGTCCGGGCTGATCAGCAGCTCGGTGCCTTCGGCGCGCCAGGGCTCGGCCACACCCGCGTCCACGCTGACGGCCACACGGCTGAAGCCAACGCTGACCCTGATCCAGCGGCCATCGTCGAGCTGGTAGCGGCCCTCGGCCTCGCGAAGCAGCGCGCGGTCATGGTCGGGAACGGTGGTCTCGGCGGCGCTGGCCGGGGTGTGCAGCGCCATCGTCACCAGGCAGCTCGCCAGCAGTGTGAGCCGGCGCTTCATGCGGAAGGTCTTCATCGGGGTACTCCTTGGGTTTCCCGGGGCCCGTCGCCCCGGCAACCCCTCAGTGCAAACCCCATGCCAGCCCGTGGCGCGCACCGCCGGCCGTTTCGCGCGGCCCATGCCCCGGCTCGGGGCTGGCGCGCCCTGCCGCGCAACACCGTGCCTCGCGATGGCGCGGCGCTTGACCCTCACCCCACGTGAGGCTCGATGATGCGAACCGTCATCCAGGAGGGAGACCGCCAACATGGACTACACAGTGGGAGAGCTGGCCAAGCGGGCCGGCCTCACGGTGCGCACGCTCCACCACTACGAAGAACTCGGCCTGCTGACCCCCTCGGGCCGCAGCGACGCCGGCTACCGCCGCTACCGCGAGGCCGACGTGTTGCGCCTGCACCGTGTGCTGGCGCTGCGCGATGCCTGCGTGCCGCTGAAGGACATCGTGCCCCTGCTCGACGGCGAGGCCCCCCCAGCCCCTCGCCACCGTGCTGCAGGCCCAGATCGAGCAGATCGAGGCCCAGCTCCTCGCCCAGGAGACCCTGCTGCAGACGCTGAAGAATGCCGCCCGGCGGCTGGCCCAGCATGGCGACGGCGGCGACGCGCTGCAGGTGCTGCTGGACGCGATGCAGATCCGCCGGGTGCATGAGCGCTGGTTCAGCCCTGAGCAGATGCGCGCACTGCGCCGCCGCTGGGAGATGCTGCCGGTCGCCGAGCGCGATGCGGTCGAGACGGAATGGCCGCAGCTGGTGGCCCAGGCCCGCGCCGCGATGGATGCCGGGCGCGATCCGGCCAGCCCCGAGGTGCAGGCCCTGGTGCGCCGCTGGCTCGTGCTGCAGCGCCGCTTCATCGACATGGCGCCGGGCATGGAAGACACGATGCGTCAGATGTATGCCCAAGAACCCGAGCTGGCCCGCCAGTCCGGCATCTCCAACGAACTGATCGCCTACCTGCGGCGGTCCAAGGCCACGTTGCCCCCCGAGGAACAGACATGAACGACCCCCGCCGCGACCTCTTTCGCAACGCCAACTTCCGCTGGCTGATCGGCGGTGGGGCGCTGTCGATGCTGGGCGACCAGTTCACGCTGCTGGCCCTGCCCTGGCTCGTGATGGGCCTGTCGCGCGACCCGCTGGTGCTCGGCACCGTGCTGGCGCTGGGCAGCCTGCCGCGGGCGCTGTTCATCCTCGTCGGCGGCGCGCTGGTGGACCGCTACTCGCCGAGGCGGGTGCTGATGCTGACCAAATGGATCAATGTCGGGCTGCTCGGCCTGCTCGCCGGCCTGACCGTCACCGGCAGCATCACGCTGTGGGGCGTCTACGCGCTGACGCTGGCGATCGGCCTGGCCACGGCCTTCAGTTACCCGGCCGGCAGCGCGATCCTGCCGCAGGCGGTGCCAGCCGCGCTGATCCAGCCCGCCAACGGCGTGCTGATGGGCGCGCGGCAGCTCGTCATGCTGCTCGGCCCGGTGCTCGCCGGGCTGCTGGTCAGCAGTGGCAGCGAGCCCGCGCTGCAGGGCCACGGCCTGGCGCTGGCCTTCGGCTTCGATGCGCTCAGCTTCGCGGTGTCGGCCTGGACGCTGTCGAAGGTGACGACCGCCCCGCGCGAGACGCCCGCCGACCAAGCGATGCTCGGCGCGATCGCCGAGTCGCTGCGCAGCTGCTGGCAGGACCATGAGCTGCGCGCCCTCTTCCTGTACTTTGCGGCCATCGCCTTCTTTGTCGGCGGGCCGATCCAGGTCGCGCTGCCGGTGCTGGCGGCCGAACGGCTGCCGGGGGGTGCCGCGGCGCTCGGCGTGATGCTGGCGGCCCACGGCCTGGGCGCACTGGCCGGCATGGCCGTCTCCGGGCTGAGGCCGCAGTGGCGGCTCTCGACACTCGGCGGTACGGTGCTGCTGATCGACAGCATCGCCGGCGCGGTCTTCCTGCTATTCGGCCATGTGCATGCCACCTGGCAGGGCGCACTGCTGTTGCTGCCGCTCGGGGCGCTGGGCGGCTTTGTGCAGGTGGCCGTGTACAGCTGGCTGCAGCGCCGCATCCCGCCCGAGATGCTGGGGCGGTCGATGGCGCTGTTCATGTTCATCGTGATGGGGCTGGCGCCGCTGGCCTCGGCGGCGGCCGGCGCTGCACTGCGCGTGCTGGACGTGACCCAGCTGTTCACGGCCGCGGCCGTCTGCCTGCTGGGCGTGGTGGCGCTGGGCGCGCTGTTCACGCCGATCCGGCGCATCGACTACCTGGAGACGGCCGCCGGCTGACGGCACCGGGGAGGGTTCAGCACGCGGGTTGCTCCCCAAGCTTGAGGATGTCCCGGCGCCGGACATGCACGCCAATCGAGGCCGGCCCCCGATGCACCGCACCCGATGCCATCCCAGCGTCATTCGCGAGGGGTCAGATGGACTGCTGCGGCGGGCCGGTCAGCCGACCCTTGTTCGGCAGACGAGCGACTCTCAGACCCAGGAGCAATGCATGGCGAAACCCAAGACCGCGACCCATCGCTACGGTGTCCCGCGCCCCTCGGCCGACGGCCAGTTCAACAGCCACGTCCGGACGCCGCAGGAGGTCAGAGACACCCATTTCCGGCCCCTGCCGCCGCCGCTTTGCGGCAACAAGGCGCCGTTCCAGATGGACCTCGCCAGCATCATCCCGGCGGCCGACATCAAGGCGATCACGGCCGCCAAGAAGATCACCTTCCACGTCAACGGCGACGTCGGTGGCATCGCCAACCCCGACCCGCAGCTCCGCGTCGCCGAAGGCATGGAGGCGGACTTCGTTGCGGGCGCCAAGGTGCCGGACAACCCGGCCTTCCTCTACATCCTCGGCGACTGCGTCTACTTCAACGGCTCCATCGACCAGTACCGGACGCAGTTCTACGAACCCTACAAGCACTACCTCGCGCCCATCGTCGCGGTGCCCGGCAACCATGACGGCGAGAACGTGCCGCCGGGCAACACCCTGGATGGCTTCATGAAGTTCTTCTGCGACTGCAAGCCGCAGATCTTCCCGGAGCTGATGGGCGACAACGGCCGCACGACGATGACCCAGCCCTATGTGTTCTGGACGCTGCGCACACCGCTGGTGAACATCGTCGGCCTCTACTCCAACGTGCCCGAGGGCGGCGACATCCGCGAGCCCCAGCTGTCCTGGCTGACCGACCAGCTCAAGACCCTGCCCAAGGGCCTGCCGCTGCTGGTCACGCTGCACCACCCGATCTATTCGGCCGATGTCTTCCACTCGGGCAGCACGCACATGAAGGACCTGCTCGAATCGGCCGCACAGCGGGCCGGCCGTCACCCGGACATGGTGCTGGCAGGCCATGTGCACATGTACGAGCGCTTCACCAAGACCCTCGCCGGCGGTGGTGTCATCCCCTACCTCGTCGCGGGCGCCGGCGGCTATCACAACCTGCACAAGACGGTGAAGGTCGATGGCCAGAAGCTGCAAACGCCGACGCAGTTCGTCGACAAGGAAGGCGAAACCGTCGTGCTGGAGAAGTACTGCGACGACCGCTGGGGCTTCCTGCGTCTGGAGGTGACGGACAGCCTGATCACCGGCCGCTATTTCACGGTGCCGAACGCCAACGAACCGTCGTCCCTGCCGAGCGAACTGCTGGACTATTTCGAGTTCGACTGGCGCCACCACCGCCTGCTGCCGAACACGCTGAAGTCGCCCAAGCCCGGCCGCAAGGCCGGGGGCAAGGCGGGATAGGGCCTGTCAACACTACGGCAGCAGGCCCTGGCGGCCCGCCAGCAGCGTCGCCACCTCGGCGGCCGAGCGCACGCCGAGCTTGGCGAACACGCGCGCGCGGTGCACCTCCACCGTGCGCACAGACACATTGAGCTCGTCGGCGATGACCTTGTTGAGCTTGCCGGCCGCCACCCGCGTCATCACCTCGCGCTCGCGCTCGGTCAGGCTGGCGAGCCGCGCGTCGCGCTCGGCGGCCTGGGCACCCTCGGCCTGCATGGCCGCGTCGACCGCGAGCGCCTGCTCGATGCGATCGGCCAGCGCGTTGTCGCTGTAGGGCTTTTCGAGGAAGTCGAAGGCGCCCTTCTTCAGCGCCTCGACCACCATCGGGATGTCGCCATGGCCGGTCAGGAACAGCACCGGGTTCTTCAGCCCGCGCAGCAACAGCTCATCATGCAGCCGCGTGCCGGTCATCGGCTCCATGCGCACATCGAGCAGGAAGACGCCGCGCGGCGGGCCCTCCACGTCCAGTGCGGCCAGCAGCGCCGCGCCGCCGTCGAAGGCACGCACCGTGAGGCCACGCGAGCGCAGCAGAAAGGCCAGCGCATCGCGCACGCCGGGGTCGTCGTCGACGAGATGGACCCAGCCGTCAGCCATGGGCGGGCTCCGGCTGGTCCGGGATGAGGTCGCGGCTCAGCGGCAGGCTGAACGAGAACAGCGCACCGCCGGCCGCCGCGTCGCAGGCGTCGAGCACGCCCTGGTGAGCCTCGACGATGGAGCGGCAGATCGCCAGGCCCATGCCCATGCCGTCGGCCTTGGTGGAATAGAACGGCGCACAGAGCTGCTCGACGCGGCGGCCCGCGAGGCCGGGGCCGTTGTCCTGCACATCGATGCGCACAAACTCGCCGGCCAGCCGGCTGCTGACGGCGATGTGGCGGCCCGAGGGCCGCGCCGCCAGCGCATCGGCCGCGTTGCGCACCAGGTTGATGACGACCTGCTCGATCAGCACCGCATCGGCCAGCACCGGCGGCGCCTGCGGCGACAGCGCGAGGTCGAGCGCAATCTCGCGGCGCTGCAGCTCGCGGCGCAGCAGGTCGACCGCGGCGGCGATGACCTCGTTGAGGTCGCAGGCCTCGTGGCGGGGCTCGCGCCGCGTCAGGAACTCGCGGATGCGCGCAACGATGCGGCCGGCATGCTCGGCCTGCTGTCCCAGGCGCTTGAGCGCGCCGAGCACGGGTTCATCCCGCACGCCCAGCGTGGCCAGCGAGTTGCTGATGCCGGCGTTGTAGCTGGCGATGGCCGTGAGCGGCTGGTTGAGCTCGTGTGCCAGCGTGGACGCCACCTCGCCGAGCATGGTGAGCCGCGCGTTGTGGGCCAGGGTCTCGACCTGGCGGCGCTCGCGCTCCTCGAGCCGCCGGCGTTCGGTGATGTCGAGGATGGAGCCCATCCAGCCGATCTGGCGGCCGCCGGCGTCCACCAGCGGTGCTTCGAACACCATCACGTCCACCAGCCGGCCCGAGCTGTGGCGCCAGCGGGCTTCATAGCCTTCGCGCGGCGCCAGGCCGGCGAGGTTGCGGCGGTTGCGCTCGGCCATCTCGGCCAGTGCGTCGCTCGGCCAATAAGGCATGGGCGGCAGCTGGCCGACCAGGGCCTCGGCCGGCAGGCCCACCATGTCGCAAAAGGTGCGGTTGACATAGAGCAGCCGGCCGTCGAAGCCCCGCGCGCGCAGCGCCACCAGGGCCGAGTCCTCCATCGCGCGGCGCCAGGCGGCCTCGGTGCGGCCGGCGGCCTCGGCGCGCTCCACCTGGCGCATCTGGCGGCGGATCAGCGCACTGGCCACCGCGATCAGCAGCAGGAAGCCGGCCATCAGCACCCAGGCCAGCGGACGCACGCCATTGGCGACCGGCTCGCGCAGCGTCAGCTCCAGCGCGGCGTCGGTCAGTGCCGCCTGAGCGAGCGGGCTGGCGCGCAGCGGGCCGGTCAGCGCGACCCGGTAGCTGGGCCGCGAGCCGAGTGCCGCACGCATAGACGACTCGGTGGTGGAGGCGATGACCTGGTCGGCGCTGTCCACCAGCTGCACATCGTATTTGCGCGCCAGCCACCAGGGCACGCCGCGCTTGAGCATCAGCGCCGGCGCATAGCGCACCACGAGCACGCCGTCCGGCTGGACACGCGCGGTCAGGTGCAGGGACAGGCCGTCGTCGGAGCGCGCGGCTTCGGCGTCGCCGGGCACCTCGGCGAGCACCCGGTTGCGGGCGTCCAGCCAGGTGACGGATTGCCAGAGCCGGCGCAGCCCCGAGTTGACCTCCGGGTGGGCCGCCAGCGCAGCCGTGCTGGGCGCCTGGCCGGCCAGGGCGGCGGCGAGCTGGCGCAGATGCAGCTGCTCGTCGTCGATGCGGTCGCGCAGCTGGGCCTCGACGCTGAGTGCGTCGGAGATCATGGTCTGGCGCTGCTCCTCCTGCTCATCGGCCTCGTTGGCACGCACCCAGCCGAGCACCCCCAGCACGAAAACCAGGGATAACCCGAGGGGCGCCAGCCACAGGCTGCGGCGCAAGAGCTCACGTGGGTTCATGACGGCAGTCTAAGAAGCCCGGGCGCCGCGCGAAATGTGGAACTCCACAACTGGCCGCCGCCGCGGTGGCTCGGAAGAATCGCCGCATACCAACCATTCGGAGACAACCATGGCATTGCGCCGTCTCATGCTCGCCTGCGCTGCCGTGGCCCTGTCGGCGGTGTCGCTCACCACCCAGGCCCAGGCCCCCATCGTCATCAAGTTCAGCCACGTCGTCGCGCCCGACACGCCCAAGGGCAAGGGCGCGCAGCGCTTCAAGGAACTGGTCGAGCAGCGCACCGGCGGCAAGGTCAAGGTCGAGGTCTATCCGAACAGCCAGCTCTACAAGGACAAGGAAGAGATGGAGGCCCTGCAGCTGGGCTCGGTGCAGATGCTGGCGCCGTCGCTGGCCAAGTTCGGCCCGCTGGGCGTCAAGGAGTTCGAGGTCTTCGACCTGCCCTTCCTGTTCAAGGACACCGAGGCCTTCCGCGCGGTGACCGAGGGCCAGGTCGGCGCCGACCTGTTCAAGAAGCTCGAGCCCAAGGGCATCAAGGGCCTGGCCTACTGGGACAACGGCTTCCACATCATGAGCGCCAACAAGCCGCTGCACAACGTGGCGGACTTCAAGGGCCTGAAGATGCGCATCCAGTCCAGCAAGGTGCTGGACGCGCAGATGCGCGCCCTCGGCGCCATCCCGCAGGTGATGGCCTTCAGCGAGCTCTACCAGGCGCTACAGACCGGCGTGGTGGACGGCACCGAAGGCGTGCCGAGCAACTTCTACACGCAGAAAATCTACGAAGTGCAGAAGCACATGACGCTGTCCAACCACGGCCACCTGGCCTATGCGGTCATCGTCAACAGGAAGTTCTGGGACGGCCTGCCGGCCGACATCCGCACCCAGCTCGAGGGCGCGATCAAGGACGCCACCGTCTACGCCAACGCGATTGCGAGCACCGAGAACGGCCGTGCGCTGGAGAGCATCAAGGCCAGCGGCCGCGTGACGCTGTACACGCCGACGCCGGCCGAAATCAACGAGTGGAAGAAGGCGCTGATGCCGGTGCACAAGGAGATGGAAGGCCGCGTCGGCAAGGCCACCATCGAGGCGGCTTACAAGGCGGCGGGCTTCGTGGCGCCGAAATAAGTTCCCCCGTACCGGCTGGCGCCGCCCCCCCCCAGGGGGCAAGCCAGCGGCCTGGCAGAGCCAGTTCCGCGGCTTTGCTTGACCACTCCCGCACCGGCTGGCGCCGGCGCGGTCGGAGAACATCATGTTCAACAAACTGCTGAATCACCTCGAGGAGTGGCTGATCGCCTTCCTGATGGCCGCGGCCACGCTGGTGATCTTTGTCGCCGTCGTGCACCGCTACCTCGCCGGCCTGCCCTATATCCAGGACATCGCGCTCAAGGTCCACATGAGCTGGGCGCAGGAGCTGTGCATCATCCTGTTCGTCTGGATGTGCAAGTTCGGTGCGGCCTATGGCGTGCGGACCGGCATCCACGTCGGGGTCGATGTGGTAATCAACCGCATGAGCCCCAGGAACCGCGGCCGTTTCGTGATCTTCGGCCTGCTGGCCGGCGCCTTCTTCACCGGCATCATCGCGGTGATGGGCGGCGCCTTCGTGTGGGACAACGGCGCCCACTATGCCTTCCTGCAGCTGATCGGCCAGACCCGCGACGACGTGTTCGAGGGCCCGACCACGCCCGACCTGGAATGGCCGACCTGGATCGTCTACTCCGCCATCCCGCTGGGCTCGGCGCTGATGTGCTACCGCTTCCTGCAGGTCTGCTGGAGCTTCCACAAGACCGGCGAGCTGCCCAAGCACGATGAATCCCATGTCGAGGGCATCGACGAGCAAACCCCGCTGCAGGTCCAGGGAGCCAAGCCATGAACGCCCTCATCATCTTCAGCCTGCTGCTGGCGCTGATGCTGACCGGCATGCCGATCAGCATTTCCCTCGGCCTCACCGTGATGACCTTCATCGTCACGATGACCCAGGTGCCCATCGAATCGGTCGCCCTGAAGCTGTTCACGGGAATCGAGAAGTGGGAAATCATGGCCGTGCCCTTCTTCATCCTGGCCGGCAACTTCCTGACCCACGGCGGCGTCGCGCGTCGGATGATCAATTTCGCGACCAGCATGGTCGGCCACTTCCATGGCGGCCTGGCGCTCGCGTCCATCCTGGCCTGCTCGATGTTCGCGCTGGTCTGCGGCTCGTCGGTCGCGACGGTGGTTGCCATCGGCTCCATCGTGCTGCCGGCCATGGTGGCCCACGGCTACCCGATGCGCTTCGGTGCCGGCGTCATCATCACGGCCGGCTCGCTCGGCATCCTGATGCTGCCGTCCATCCCCAAGGTCATCTACGCGATCTCGACCAACACGTCCATCGGCGCGCTCTTCGTCGCCGGCCTGCTGCCCGGCATCGTGCTGGCGCTGATGCTGGCCGCGGTGACCTGGTGGATCGCCCGCAAGAACAACTACCCGCGCCTGGCCCGGGCCGGCTGGGGCGATCGCTTCCAGGCCTTCCGCAAGAGCTTCTGGGGCCTGCTTCTGGTGGTGATCATCGTCGGCGGCATCTGGTCGGGCGCCTTCACGGCGACGGAGGCCGCGGCGATGGCGGCGGTGTACTCCTTCTTCGTGGCCATCTTCGTCTACAAGGACCTGAAGCTGTCGGACGTGCCCAAGGTGCTGCGCGACTCGGCCAATATGTCCGCGATGCTGCTCTACATCATCACGAACGCGGTGCTGTTCTCCTTCGTGCTGACCAACGAGAACCTGCCGCACCAGCTGGCCGACTGGCTGCTGTCGAT
>RXJV01000080.1 GCA_003963075.1 Burkholderiales bacterium | reverse complement strand
AGGTGACCTTGTTCTTCTTGAACAGGTAGACGATGCCGTCGTTGTTCTGCTTCACGACCTGGTCCTTGCGGGCCAGCATCTTGGCGACATCGATCTTGACGTTGTCGGCCGTGATGCCGTGGTCGGCAAAGTGGTGGTTCAGCTGCTCGTAGTGCTCGCTGCTCTGCAGCAGCGCCTTGGACGGGATGCAGCCGACATTGGTGCAGGTGCCGCCCAGGGCGGGGCCGCCTGCTGAGTTCTTACACTCGTCGATGCAGGCCGTGTTCTGGCCCAGTTGCGCCGCGCGGATGGCCGCGATGTAGCCGCCGGGGCCGCCACCGATGACGACGACGTCGAATTGCTTGGTGCTCATGTGGTTTCCTTTTCCTACGCAGAACCCCGCTGGAGCGGGGCGTCGCGAGCGGCTTCAGGGCAAGGCGCGGGTGCCGAAGCACCGGAACGTAGCAGCGCTACGTGAGGATGCTGAGGACGGGACCCGCAACGCCGCCATGGAGCCGCGCAGCAGCCCTTAGATGTCGAACAGCAGGCGGGCGGGGTCTTCGAGGGCTTCCTTCATCGTCACCAGGCCCAGCACGGCTTCGCGGCCATCGATGATGCGGTGGTCGTACGACATCGCGAGGTAGTTGATCGGGCGCACCACGACCTGGCCGTTCTCCACCACCGCACGGTCCTTGGTGGCGTGCACGCCCAGGATGGCCGACTGCGGCGGGTTGATGATGGGCGTGGACAGCATCGAACCGAAGGTGCCGCCGTTCGAGATAGAGAACGTGCCGCCGGTCAGCTCGTCGATGGAGAGCTTGCCTTCCTTGGCCTTGGCGCCGAACTCGGCGATCTTCTTCTCGATGTCGGCAAAGCTCATCTGGTCGGCATTGCGCAGCACCGGCACGACGAGGCCGCGCGGCGAGCCGACGGCGATGCCGATGTCGAAGTAGCCGTGGTAGACGATGTCATTGCCGTCGACCGAGGCGTTGATGATCGGGTACTTCTTCAGCGCCGCGACCGCCGCCTTCACGAAGAAGCTCATGAAGCCGAGCTTGACGCCGTGCTCCTTCTCGAACTTCTCCTGGAACTTCTTGCGCATCTCCATCACCGGGGCCATGTTGACCTCGTTGAAGGTGGTCAGGATGGCGTTGGTGGACTGCGACTGCACCAGGCGCTCGGCGATGCGGGCGCGCAGGCGGGTCATGGGCACACGCTGCTCGGGGCGCTCGCCCAGGCTCTGCTGCACCGGGGCGGCCACGGCCGGCAGCGGCTTGGCGACGGCCGGGTTGGCGGCGACGGCTACCGGGGCGGCCACGGCAGCGGGCTTGGCGGACGCAGCCAGGGCATCGCCCTTGGTCACGCGGCCGTCCTTGCCGGTGCCGGCCACGTCGGTGGCGGCCAGGCCCTTCTCGGCCAGGATCTTGGCGGCGGCCGGCATGGCCACGTCGCCCTTGTTGGCGGCCACCGGGGCGGCCACGGGCGCGGCGGCCGGAGCGGCGGCGGCGGGTGCGGGCGCCGCGGCGCCGGCCTTGGCTTCGGTGTCGATCTTGGCCAGCAACTGCTGGCTGGTGACGGTGCTGCCGTCGGCCACGCCGATCTCGGTCAGCACGCCGGAGGCCGGTGCGGGCACTTCGAGCACGACCTTGTCGGTCTCGATCTCGACGAGGGTTTCATCGACGGTGACGGCGTCGCCGGGCTTCTTCTTCCAGGTCAGCAGCGTGCCCTCGGAAACGGATTCGGAGAACTGGGGAACTTGGACGTCAACGATGGCCATGGTGGGAGGCTCCGTGTCTTTTATTCGGGTGTGGGTTGCGAGCGCGAGCGCGCGCAGCGCCGATGACGGACGCTGCGCGCTGCGGCGTTATTTGGTGAGGATGAAGCCCTTGAGCTTGGCGAAGGCCTGGTCCAGCAGCGCCTTCTGCTGCTCCTGGTGCAGGTGGGCATAGCCGCAGGCCGGGCTGGCGCTGGCCGGGCGGCCGGCATAGCCGAGCTTCTGGCCTTCAACCATGTTCTCGTGCACATAGTGCTGCACGAAGAACCAGGCGCCCTGGTTCTGGGGCTCGTCCTGGCACCAGACGATGTCGCTGGCGTTCGGGTACTTCTTGAGCTCCGCCGCGAACGCCTTGTGCGGGAAGGGATAGAGCTGCTCGACGCGCACCAGGGCTGCGTCGTGCGCCTTTTTCTCCTCGCGCTTGCGGACGAGGTCGTAGTAGACCTTGCCCGAGCAGACGATCACGCGCTTGACCTTGTCGGCCACGATGCTGGCGTCCTGCTCGCCGATGACGGTCTTGAACTCGCCCTTGGTGAACTCGGCCAGCGGCGAGGTGGCGTCCTTGGCGCGCAGCAGGCTCTTGGGGGTCATGATGACCAGCGGCTTGCGGAACATCCGCAGCATCTGGCGGCGCAGCACATGGAAGATCTGGCTGGCCGTGGTCGGCTGCACGATCTGCATGTTGTTGTCCGCGGCCAGCTGCATGAAGCGCTCCAGGCGGGCCGAGCTGTGCTCGGGGCCCTGGCCTTCGTAGCCGTGC
>RXJV01000054.1 GCA_003963075.1 Burkholderiales bacterium | reverse complement strand
TGGCCCGGGCGACCAGGCCGCCGAGCGGCGCGGTCAGCTCCAGCCGCCCGGCTTCGGGGCTGCCGAAGAGCTCGAAGCTTGCGGCACCGCCGGTGCCGCGGCGATGCACATCGCCGGCGATGCTGACGCTGATGCGGCCGCTCAGCCGCGCGTCCGCGCCTCGCGGTGGCGGCGCCTGGGTCAGCGGCGCGCATGCGGCCAGGGCCAGCGCCAGGGCCGGGGCGAGCGTGACGACCCGCCTCAAAGCTTGACCTTCAGCCGGTCCAGGGTCTCGCGCAGCGCCTCGTTGCCCGGGTCGCGCCGGGCCGCTTCCTGCCAGACGCGACGCGCCTCGTCCTGAGCGCCGCTGGCCCACAGCACCTCGCCCAGATGTGCGGCGATCTCGGCGTCGGGCCGTCCGCTGTGGGCCTGGCGCAGCAGCCTGGCGGCCTCGGGCAGATTGCCCAGTCGGAACTCGACCCAGCCCAGGCTGTCGACGATGACCGCCTCGCCCGGCGCCAGCTTGAGCGCGCGCTCGATCAGCTGCTTGGCTTCGCTGAGGCGCAGGTTGCGATCGGCCAGCGAATAGCCCAGCGCGTTGTAGGCGTGGTGGTGGTCGGGCTTGAGCTCGATGACCCGGCGCAGCAGGGTTTCCATCTCTTCGAACCGACCGACCCGCTCGGCCATCATGGCCTGTTCGTAGATCAGGTCGGTATCGCCAGGGAAGCGGGCGGTGGCGGCCTTCAGCACGGCCAGCGAGCCGGCGAAGTCGCGGTGTTCGCGCAGCAGCTGGGCCTCGGCCAGCAGCGCGGCGCGGGCGTCCTTGTCGCTGGCATCCGCCGTTGGCTGCAGCAGCTTGCGGCCCTCGGCCAGCTTGCCTTGCCTTGCCAGCAGGCTGGCGCGGCGGAAGTTCACCTCGAGACCGCCGCCATCGACCTTCTGCAGCGCCGCCTCGGCGGCCTTCAGGTCGCCGCGCTGCTCGGCGGCCTGGGACAGCAGCAGCCACACATTGCGGCGGCCGTCAGCGCGGGCCCGGATCTCGCTGTCGGACCCGGCGGCTGGCGTGTCGAGGCGCTTCAGGGCCTCGTGCAGCGCGGCCTCCGCGGCGGGGATGTGCTTGAGGTCCAGCTCGATGGCGCCCAGGGCCAGCCAGGGCGCGGGGTTGTCCGGCGTCGCCTCGGTCAGCAGCCGGAACTCGCGCGCGGCTTCGGCGGGGCGCTGGGACTGGATCAGCGCCCGCGCATAGGCCTGGCGCAGCGCATGCTGGCCGGGGTTCTGCTGCAGCCGGGCGCTGATCAATGCTTCAGCCTTGGGCTCCACCGGCAGCAAATCCACGGCGAGCTGCATCGCGTCATCGTCGTCGGGCGTGAGGGCGGCGAGCTCGCGGGTCAGCGCCAGCGCGCGCTCGTTGTCGCCGGCGTTGATGGCGAGCCGCGCCTGCGTGAACAGGGCGGCGGGTTTGAGCGGCCCGGTCTGGGCCTGCAGCACCGGGCCCAGCGCGGCCAACACCGCCTTGGGATCGGGCGAGCGCTGGAACAGCCGGGGCAGCGCAACGATCAGGCCGGGGCGCTGCAACTCGGGCGCAACGCGCAACAGCGTCGTCAGTGGCTGGGGGACCTCGGCCGGCTTGTTCATCAGGGCCAGCAATTGCACAACGGTCTGGTGGGCGTCCGCGGAGCCGGGCCGGGCCTCGGCCCAGGCGCGCGCGGCCATCAGGGCCTGGTCGCCGGCGCGCGCCTGCAACGCGATGTTGACGACGCGCTTGAACAGCTCCTCGTCAGCGGTGCGGCGAGCGGCGTCCAGCAGGACCTGGAAGGCGACACCGGTCTGGCCGTTGTTGAGCTCCAGCTCGCCGATCAGCAGTTGATAGAACAGCGGCGCGTCCATCGCCGAGTTGACCGGCGGCGCGGCCGGCGGTTCGGGCGGGGCGGCGTCTTGGGCATGGGCTTGCAGGGCGGCCAGCAGGGCCGCGGCGCCAAGCGCGCGTCGGAGAGGCAGGGGCATTCGAACTCCAGGATCAGGGGCTGATTATGATTTCCCCGCCATGCCCGAGTTGCCCGAAGTCGAAGTCACGCGCCGCAGTTTTGCCAGCGCCATCCAGGGGAGCCGGGTCACCGGCCTGCGCCTGGGGAAACCGCTGCGATGGCCCCTGGGCGTCGACCCCGAAACCCTGCTCGGCGCCCGCGTCGGCAGCGTGCAAAGAAGGGGTAAATATTTGTGGCTTCCGCTGCAGGGCGCGGGCGGCTTGTTGATGCATCTGGGCATGTCCGGGTCGCTGGCCTTTCTGGACACGGTGCCTGCTGCGGGTGCCCATGACCATTTCGACCTGCACACCGACCATGGGCTGCTGCGGCTGACCGACCCGCGGCGCTTTGGTGCCGTCGTCTGGGCCGCCGGCCTGGACGCCGAGCCGGTCGCGACGCTGCTCGGCGGGCTGGGCCTGGAGCCCTTCGATGAGCGCTTTGACGGCCCGCATCTGCATGCCGCTTTGAGCGGCCGGCGCGTGGCCATCAAGCAGGCCCTGCTGGCGGGCGACATCGTCG
>RXJV01000110.1 GCA_003963075.1 Burkholderiales bacterium | reverse complement strand
GGCGCCGACCGAACTTTGACCACCCGCGCCGATTGAATCTTGACCAGGGGGCGGAGGCCGTCGCGATGACGGCCATTTGTGGATAAGTCTATGTCCGAGGCGGTGGTGGGTCCTCCTTGCTCGGGTCGGCCGGCGCTGTTTTGCGGGTCTGCTCTCTGGCCCGGATACGTGTCTTGGCCGTCTCGCTGCTGTGCCGGAAGCGGTAGGACTCGTTGCCCGTTTCGATGATGTGGCAGTGATGCGTGAGCCGGTCCAGCAATGCCGTGGTCATCTTTGCGTCGCCGAAGACGCTGGCCCATTCGCCGAAGGTCAGGTTGGTCGTGACCATCACGCTGGTGCGCTCGTAGAGTTTGCTCAGCAGGTGGAACAGCAAGGCCCCACCGGCCTGGCTGAACGGCAGGTAGCCCAGTTCGTCCAGGATCACGAGGTCCATGTGCATCAGCGTGAGCGCAATGCGGCCGGCACGCCCCTCGGCCTTCTCTCGCTCCAGTGCGTTGACCAGATCGACCGTCGAGTAGAACCGCACCCGCTTGCCGTGCTTGGTGATGCCGGCCACGCCAATGGCGGTCGCCAGGTGCGTTTTGCCGGTGCCAGGTCCGCCGATGAACACCGCGTTGTGCGCCAGCTCCGTGAACGCCGTGCCGGCCAACTGTTCGATCAGTGCGCGCTCCACGCGCGAGGACTCGAAGTCGAAGCCCGCCAGGTCGCGGTGCACCGGGAACTTCGCTGCACCCATCTGGTAGTTCACCGAGCGCAGGGCGCGGTCGCTGGTCTCGGCTTGCAGCAGGTGCTCGATCAGCCAGCCGGCGCTCTCCAGTGACGTCTGCGAGCCTTGCTCGACCAGGTCTCGCCATGCCGCGGCCATGCCGTACAGCCGCAATGACTTGAGGGCTGTCGTCACGTCACGCATGGTGGCCCTCCTCGACGTCCAGCGGCCCGCGCAGGCTGTCGTAGCGACCGGTGTCACTTGTCGGAGGCTCGCTGACTTGCAGGGCCGTCTGCACCTGCTCAGGCGCCGGCGCGGCGTTCAGCCGGGCCAGCACATTGAGCACATGCTCGGCACTGACCGCGCCGGTCTCCAGCACCAGGCTGACGGCCACCAGCACGGCTTCCAACCCGGCCGTCGGCACGGCCGCCAGCACTTGCGCCATCACGCGGTCGCCACCAGCGCGACGCATCAGGGCGCGCTGCAGTTGCAGCAAGGGTTCAGGCATGTCGGCGAACGGTGCGCCGTTGCGCAGCACACCGGGCTTGCGCTGCACCAGTGGGATGTAGTGCTGCCAGTCGTAGCGGGCCTGTCCCCGGTCACTCAGCCGCTCATGTTCGGCGACGATCTTGTCGTCGGCCACGACGACGACCCGGTTCGGGTACAGCCGCGCGCTGACGATGTGGCCCGCCAACTCGCATGGCACCGAGTAGCGGTTGCGTGCCACCGACACCAGGCAGGTGCTGCTCACTCGCGCAGGGTTCTCGACATAGCCGTCGAACGGTTCGGGCATGGGCATCAGGTGCACCAGTTCGTGCTCCAGCATCTCGGCCACGCTGAACTGGCTGTGCTCGGGGTGGCGCAGCTCGGCCCACAGCGCGCGACAGCGCTGGGCCAGCCAGGCGTTGAGCTCGGCGAAGGAGCCCCAGCGCAGTGACTGCGCCTCGATCCAGATGCGCCGCCGGCTGTCTTGCACGTTCTTCTCAACGACGCCCTTCTCCCAGCCCGAGGCCACGTTGCAGAAGTCCGGGTCGAACAGGTAGTGGTTGCACATGACCGCGAAGCGCGCATTGACGACGCGGCCCTTGCCCTTCTTGACCTTGTCCACGGCCGTGCGCATGTTGTCGTAGATGCCCCGACGGGGAATGCCGCCCAGCGCCGCGAACGAGCGCGTGTGCGCATCGAACAGCATCTCGTGGCCCTGGCTCGGGTAGGCCACCAGCCAGAAGGCTCGGCTGGCGCACAGCTTCAGGTGTGCCGCCTGGACCTTGTAGTAGATGCCGCCAACCACCAGGCCTTCCTCGCTCCAGTCGAACTGGAACGCATCGCCCAACTCGAACTTCAGTGGCACGAAGGCGTTGGTCAGCACCGCCTTGCCCTCGTCCTGGCGCCAGGCGCGGATGAAATCCGTCAGCCGGCTATAGCCACCGTCGTAGCCGCTGGCCTGCAACTCAGCGAACAGGGCCCGGGCACTGCGACGCTCGTGACGGGGCCGGTGCGCATCAGCCTTCAACGCCTGCGTCAGGGTCGCAACAAACGGCGCCAGCTTGGTCGATGTCGCCGCTCGCCGGTACTTCGGAGCCGTCTCGGCCGGCTCCTTCAACCACTTCTTGATCGTGTTGCGCGACAGGCTCGTGCGCCTGGCAATCTCACTGATCGACTTCCCCTCGCGCAGGTGCATCGCGCGAATCTTGCCCTTCATGGCCATGGTGATCACCCTTCATACCCCTGCCGCAAAAAGCAGCAGAGTAGGTCTGTCACCCTGGTCAATATTCAGTCGGCACTACACGGTTTGCCTGGTCAGTTTTCGGTCGGCGGCAAC
>RXJV01000135.1 GCA_003963075.1 Burkholderiales bacterium | reverse complement strand
TGGCGCCGATCTAAATTTGACCCACCCTGCCGATTGAACATTGACCCAGGGCTTGGGGCCGGCATCGGCTGATGCCGGCTGTGGACAACTGTAGCGCGGCGCTTGTTCAGCCCGCCTCGTTGCTCTTGTTGCGTCGCTCCTGCTCCCTGGCCTTGATGCGCTTGCGCGTGGCCGCTGTGGCCTGGGTGACGCGGTAGCTCTCGTTGCCCGTCTCCACGATGTGGCAGTGGTGCGTGAGCCGGTCCAGCAGCGCCGTGGTCATCTTGGCGTCGCCGAAGACGGTGCTCCATTCCGCGAAGTCCAGGTTGGTCGTGATGACGACGCTGGTGTGCTCGTAGAGCTTGGACATCAGATGGAACAGCAAGGCACCGCCGGTCTGGCTGAACGGCAGGTAGCCCAGCTCATCGAGGATCACGAGGTCCAGCCTTAGCAGGCTGGCTGCGATGCGACCGGCCTTGCCTTCGGCCTTCTCCCGCTCCAGCGCGTTGACCAGGTCCACGGTGCTGTAGAAGCGGACGCGCTTGGCCATCGTGGCTATGCCCGCCACGCCTATGGCCGTGGCCAGATGGGTCTTGCCGGTGCCGGGACCGCCCACCAGCACCACGTTGTGCGCCGCGGCCGTGAACTCGCAAGTGGCCAACTGCGTGACGAGCTTGCGGTCCACCGGCGAGACCTCGAAGTCGAAGCTGGCCAAGTCACGGTGCACCGGGAACTTGGCGCTGCTCATCTGGTGCTGCACCGAGCGCGTGGCGCGGTCACTGGCCTCGGCCTGCAGCATGTGTTCCAGCAGCCAGCGCGAGCGCTCGACTTCGGCGTTGTGCTGCTCACCGAGCTCGGCCCAGGTGGCGGCCATGCCGTGCAGGCGCAGGGCCTTCAGCTCTGCAATGACATCAGCCATGGTCAACCTCCTGCTCAGCCAGCCGGCGCAGCCGGTCGTAGCGGCCCGGGTCGGCCTGCACCGGTGTGGTCGTGCTCAGTGGCGAGGCGACGTTCGGCGGTCGCTCCGGTGCCGTGAGCCGGGCCAGCACGTTGGCCACGTGCTCCGGGCTGATCCGACCGCTGGGGCCAGCATGCTCCAAGGCCAGCTCGGCCGCGACCAGCACCTCGTCCAGCCCGGACGTAGCGCTCAGCGCCAGCACTTGCGCCATCAGCCGGTCACCTCCGGCATGACGCAGCAAGGCCTGGCGCAGCCTGGCCAACGGCTCCGGCAGGTCCACGAAGGGCGCGCCGTTGCGCAGCGCGCCAGGCTTCCTCTGCACCAACGGCACGTAGTGCTGCCAGTCGTAGGCCGTGCGGCCCTTGCCGCTGAGCCGGGCATGTTCGGCCACCACGCGCTCGTCGGCCACGATCACCACGCGCTGTGGGTACAGCCGCGTACTGACCGTCTGCCGGGCCAGCTCGCACGGCACCGAGTAGCGGTTGCGGGCCACGGTCACCAGGCAGGTGCTGCTCACGCGCGCCACGTCCTGCACATAGCCGTCGAAGTCCACGGGCTTGGGCATCAGGTGGCTGCGCTCCAGCTCCAGCATCTCCGCCACGCTGAAGGCCTTGTGCTCGGGGTGGCGCAGCTCAGCCCACAGCGCCTTGCAACGCTCGCCCAGCCAGGCATTGAGCTCCTCCAGGCTGCCGAAGCGCTGCTCGCGCGCCGCCAGCCAGATGCGACGCCGGCTGTCCTGCACATTCTTCTCGACCACGCCCTTCTCCCAGCCACTGGCAACGTTGCAGAAGTCGGGGTCGAAGAGGTAGTGCGCGCACAGCGCGGCAAAGCGGCTGTTGACGTCGCGGTGCTTGCCCCGGCCGACGCGGTCCACAGCGGTCTTCATGTTGTCGTAGATGCCCCGGCGCGCCACGCCCCCAAGGGCCGCGAAGCCGCGCGTGTGTGCGTCAAACAGCATCTCGTGGCCCTGGCTGGGGTAGGCCACCAGCCAGAAGGCCCGGCTGGCGCACAGCTTCATGTGCGCCACCTGCAGCCGCTGGTACACGCCGCCGATGACCAGCGGCTCCTCGCTCCAATCGAACTGGAAGGCCTCGCCCAGCTCGAAGCTCAGCGGCACGTAGGCATCGCCTACGGCCGCGCCGCCCTGGGCTGCGCGCCAGGCGCGGATGTAGTCGGTCAGCCGGCTATAGCCGCCGTCGTAGCCCGCAGCCTTCAACTGCTCCAGCAGGGCCTTGGCGCTGCGGCGCTCCTTCTTGGGCCGCCGGGCATCGGCGCGCAGCGCCTGCTCCAACTGTTCGACGTAAGGGGTCAGCTTCGTCGGCACCGCTGGCCGGCGGTACTGCGGCTGCTCGGCCTTGCCCAGCCTCAGGTACTTGCGCACCGTGTTCCTCGCCAGGCTCGTCGCCTTGGCGATCTCCCGCACCGACTTCTTCTCGCGGTGGTGCATCCGCAAGACCTTGCCAATCATGACCATGGTGATCACTCCTCACACCCCCGCCCAGCTGTGGATATCTCGGGCAGGGTAGGTTGAACACCTGGGTCAAATTTCGGTCGGCAGAGCCCTCGCGGGTGGGTCAAATTTCAGTCGGCGTCAACA
>RXJV01000121.1 GCA_003963075.1 Burkholderiales bacterium | reverse complement strand
CAGATGCCCGCGCCCGCCCGCCACCTTCAGCGCCAGCTGGCGCAGCGTGAGCTGGCCGTCGCGGGCAAGGCTGGTGAGCAGCTGCTGGCGGCTGCGCTGGCCGCTATCAGTCAGCGGCAGCTCGGGCAGGGGCTCGTCCAGCGGGTAGGCGCTCAAATCGAAGTTGCCGATCATGCGCGACACCAGGCCCACTGCGGCGGCAGGGTCGATCAGGGCCTGCAGTGCAGCCTGCTTGTCCTCGGCCTCGGCGCGGCTCTCGCCGACGATGACATAGGCACCGGGCAGGATCTTGATCGCATCGCGCGAGCGGCCGGCGGCCTCGGCGCGGTCCTTCAGGTCGGCATAGAAGGCCTGGGCGGCGGCCAACGTGGGCTGGGCGGTGAACACCAGTTCCGCGCTGCGCGCCGCGAGGCTGCGGCCCGCTTCCGAGGCCCCGGCCTGCACGATGACCGGCTGGCCCTGCGGCGAGCGCGCCACGTTCAGCGGCCCGCGCACCTTGAAGTGCGGCCCCTCATGCGCCAGCACCCGGCGGGCTTCCGGGCGGTAGTACAGGCCGCTGGCGCGGTCGTTGACGAAGGCGTCGTCGGCCCAGCTGTCCCACAGGCCCTGCACCACCTGCAGGAACTCCTCGGCGCGGGCGTAGCGGTCGGCATGGCCCACATGCTGGTCGCGGCCGAAGTTGCCGGCCTCTGCCGCGTTGTCCGAGGTGACCAGGTTCCAGCCCGCGCGGCCGCCGCTGAGGTGGTCCAGCGACGCGAACTTGCGCGCCACGTGGTAGGGCTCGTTGTAGGTGGCCGTGACGGTGGCCACCAGCCCGATGCGCTCGGTCACCGCGGCCAGCGCCGACAGCAGGGTCAGCGGCTCGAAGCGCGCCGACCGGGAGACGCGCTCGGCGCCGGGGCCCTCCTCCACGGCCACGCTGTCGGCGACGAAGACCGCGTCGAACAGCGCGCGCTCGGCGGTTTGCGCCACCTGGCGGTAGAGACCGAAATCCAGGCCGGCGCGCTCGGGCACATCCGGCGACCGCCAGGCCGCCACATGGTGGCCCGACTCCATCAGGAAGGCGCCGAGGTGAAGCTGGCGTGCGGACATCAGAAGTCTTTCCGGACGTTGATGCCGAAATAGCGCTGGTCGTCACGCGGCACCCAGCGGTTCACATAGGCGCCACCGCGGCCGAGGAAGGACGCGTAGCTGCGGTCCGCCAGGTTCTTGGCCAGCAGCGCCACACGCCAGCCCTGCGCGGGCTGCGACACCGCCAGGCTCGCGTTCCAGATGCCGTAGGCGCCCTGGATGGTGTCGGGGAACTGGCCGATGTCGTACTGGGTCTTGCTCTGCCAGGTGTGCTCCACGCCAGCGTCGGCCTGCCAGCCGCCCCCGAGCGCGAAGCGGTAGTTGGCGTTGACGGCGGTCTTCCAGTCCGGCGCGAAGGGCAGCGGCTGGCCATTGACCTGGCAGCTCGCTGCGGCGCCGGTGGGGCAGTTGAAGTTGTCGATGCGCGCGCGGGTGTAGGCCAGCAGCGCGCCGATGCTGAGCTGGGACGTGGCCTTGAAGGCGGCGTCGACCTCGGCGCCGCGCGAGGACACATCGCCCGCATTGATCAGCCGCGTGACGACCGAGCCCGACACCAGGTCGAAGAAGTTGGCCTGGTAGTTGCGGTATTTGGTGTCGAAGAGCGCGAGGTTCACGCGCAGCCGGCGGTCCAGCCATTCGGACTTCAGCCCCGCCTCGACCGAGGTGGAGGTCTCGGCCTTCAGCGCCAGCGTGTCGCGCGGCAGCATATTGAAGAACACATTGAACGCCGGGCCCTTGTAACCGCGCGACCAGGTCAGATAGGTGCTCGCGCTGGGGCTCAGGTCCCACTGCAGGCCGGTGCGGCCGGAGCTGCCGGTCTGCTGGGTGCTGCCGCTCTGCGCCACATCGGGGTTCACGCCCGGCACGGCGCCGTTGAACTGGGCGTCGGGCAGGCTGCGGCTGCGCGCGTGGTTGTAGGTCAGCCGGTCATCGGTGAAGCGCAGGCCCAGGATGGCATGCAGGCTGGGCGTGAGGTGCCAACGGGCCTCGCCAAAGCCGGCCAGGCTGTCCAGCGTGGAGCCGAAGTTGGCCACGCCGAAGTCGTCGTACAGCGTGCCGCCGGCGCCGACGCGGCGCACATCGCGGCGGTAGGTCTCGATGTCGCGGGTGTGCAGGTAGTAGACGCCGGCCACGTAATCCAGCGTCTCGCCGCGCGGCGAGGCCAGGCGAACCTCCTGCGACCACTGCTGGAAGTCCACCGTGCCGCGGTCGTGAGACTGCGGCAGGCCGGCCACCGGTGCGGCGAGGCGGTCGCCGTCCTGCACCTGGGTGTTGTTCCAGGCGCGCCAGGCGCTGATGCTGGTCAGCGTGAAATCGCCCAGCCGGGCCTCGCCGGTCAGCGACACGCCGCGGTTGCGGTCATCCACCTGGGTCTTCAGGTTGGCATTGATCTGGCGGTTGCTGTCGCTGGCCACCACGGGCGCCAGCGCGGCGGCGAAGGACGGGAAGCTCGTCACCGTGCCGCTCGGGTAGGCGATCAGCTGGGTGCGGGTGACGACACCGGTGGGGATGTCGTCCTGCGAGTTGACCGTGTCGGCCGCCAGCGTGAACTTCAGCGTCGGGTTGGCCTGCCACTCCAACTTGGCGCGCAGGCCCTTCTTGTCGTAGCCGTTGACCTTGTCGCCATTGAACACATTGGTGACATTGCCGTCGAAGCGGCCCAGCAGCGCATTGACCGAGGCACGCAGGCCCGGTGCGATCTCGCCGCTGACGCCGGCCCGCAGGCGGTTCTCGTTGCCGGCCGTGAAGTGCGACAGGTCCAGATAGCCCTCGGTGACGGACGAGGGCGACTTGGTGACGATGTTGATCACGCCGGCCGACGCGTTCTTGCCGAACAGCGTGCCCTGGCTGCCGCGCAGCACCTCCACGCGCTGCACATCCAGCAAGTCCAAGGTGGCCTGGCCGGGGCGGGCCAGCACCACGCCGTCAATCACGGTCGAGACCGTCGGCTCCACGCCCGGCGAGGTGGAGATGGTGCCGACGCCGCGCACGAACAGCGAGGTGTCCTTGTTGGACGCGCCGGTGCGGAAGTTGACAGTCGGCACCTGGGCCGCCAGCGCCCCAAGCGTGTTGCGGTTGGCCTGCTCCAGCTGCTCGCCGCTGACGACGCTGACGGCCACCGGCACGCTCTGCAGCGACTCGGCCCGGCGCGTGGCGGTGACGGTGACCGGGGCGAGCTGCACGGTTTCAGGCGCTTCTTCAGCCTGGGCCCAGCCGGTACCGAGTGCAGCCAGCGCGGCCAGGGTCAGGGTCGAGACAGGTCCCGGCAGCGGGCGCCGGGCTTTCTTGTTTTGCTTCATTGCTTGCTCCGAGATCGAGGGTGGAGCGCCGGGATGCCAGCGCTAACATGACCGGCATGGTGAGCCCCTGCAGCCCCCGGCACAAACGACAAAAGCGCGTTTGCTTGCTCGGTTTTTGTCGATGAACAGCCCGCGCCTGCCCCGCCGCCGCACCGAGCGCCCGACGCTGGCCGATGTGGCCGCGCTGTGTGGCGTGTCCACGATCACCGTGTCGCGCTGGTTCCGCGAGCCCCAGCGCGTCGCGCCCGAGGCCAGCGAGCGCATCCGCGCCGCGGTGGAGCAGCTCAACTACGTGCCCAACCTGACCGCCGGCGGCCTGGCCTCGGCGCGCAGCCGCGTGGTGGCCATGGTGGTGCCCAACATCTCGGGGCCGATCTTTGCGCCGACGCTGCAGGCCCTGTCCGACGGCCTGGCCGAGCACGGGCTGCAGCTGCTGCTGGCGTCGAGCTATTTCTCGGTGGAGGCCGAGGAGCGCGCCGTGCGCGCCTTCCTGGGCTGGAACCCGGCGGCCCTGGTGCTGACCAGCCGCTTCCATACCGCGGCCACCGAGCGGCTGATTGCCGGTGCCTCGCAGCCCGTCATCGAGACCTGGGACCTCGACCCCGGCCGCGCGCCCTACCAGGTGGGCTTCTCGCACCGCCAGGTGGGCCGCGACTCGGCCCTCTACCTGCTCGGCCGTGGCTACCGCAAGATCGGCTTTGTGCACAACAGCGCCGCCGGCGACCTCAGCGCCCAGGAGCGCTATGCCGGCTATGCCGAAGTGATGCAGGCCGCGGGCCACAGGCCCTGGGGCCACAACCCGACGGCCGCCGACCCGATGCAGGCCGGCGCCCAGGCGCTGCAGACGCTGATGGCCCGCACGCGGCAGCGGCCCGAGGCGCTGATCTTCGCCAACGACAACCTCGCCTGCGGCGCCATCCTGGCCGCGCAGCGCTCGGGCCTGAGCCTGCCGCAAGACCTGGCCATCTTCGGCTTTGGCGACTACGCCTTCGCCGACAAGCTGCTGCCCAGCCTCAGCACCCTCAGGCCGCCCGCCCGCGAGATGGGCCGGGCGGCGGTGGACATCGTCACGGCCCTGCAGGCCGGTGCCGAGGATGTCGCGCGGGTCGTGGAGCTGGGCTGCGAGCTGGTGGCGCGCGAGAGCGCCTAGCCGCAGCGTCGCGCCTTCGGGTGATTGCCAAGGCCACGCCGCTTGCAGTAGAACCCTGTCCACGCGAACGGGCCTTAGGTTCAGGTCCATCGGCCTGCGTTCCGCGACTCGATGGCAGCCATGACCAAGCCCAACATCTCGCTGACGATTGACGCCCATCAGGCCGACGAGCGCGAGGTCTTCCGGCCCCATGGCCGGCTCTGCGTGCGTCTCGATGGCGCGGTGGTCCGCATCGATGCCGAGGGCCCGTTCAATGCGGAACTGTTCGAGGCCTTCGGCCGCCTGGGGCCGCCGGTCTACCGGGAGGCTGCCTTGGGCGGGAACTATGTCGTGCTGGTGCGGGCCCAACGCAGCGTGATGATGTCCATGGAAGCCATGGCCGATCTGGCCCGCTCGGTCAAGGCGTTCCAGGACGGCGGCTTCGGTCCGCTGGCGTCGGTCTATGTCACCGACAGCTCGGTCGAGGGGCGCGAGCTGATGCTGCCGCTGCTCGCGCGCCACGTCTATCAGCCCGCCAACCTGCCCTTCGCCTGGTTCGAGACCGAGGCCGAGGCCCTGGCCTACGCACGCGATCGCCTGGCCCAGGCCGGCCCGCGCGCTGCGGCGGCCGATCGCAGCCGATAGCGGCCGATCGCGGTCACCAGCGGCCGCTCACGGCCCATCGACCGCAGCGCTAGCGCCCGCCCGACAACAAACGCAGGCTCTCGTTCGCCTGCGCGGCGACGTCGCTGTCGGCTGGCACCTCGGCGAGCACGCGCGTCCACAGCCCGCGGGCGCTCGCAGCATCTCCGCGCTCCTGGGCCGCCGCCGCGAGCAGGGCCAGGGCCGGCACATGCCGGGGGTCCACCGCCAGCGCGCGCTGCAGCAGGGCCTCGGGCTCGCCCGCCAGGCCCTCGCCCTTCACCATGGCCAGGGTCACCGCGTGCTGGCTCCAAACCTGGGCGTCATCGGGCCGCAGCCGCTCCAGCTGCGCATAGGCCGGCAGCGCGTCCTGAGGCCGGCCGAGCTGCTCGTAGGCGCGGGCCAGCAGGGCCCAGCCGTCGGCATCGTCGGGGCTGCGTTGCAGGCGGTCGGCAAGGCGCTGCACCATCTGCTGCACGGGGCTCGGGGCCTGCGCGACGGCGGGCTGCGACAGCAGGGCTTCGGGCTGGCCGAGGCGGGCATACAGCGCCGCCGCCGCCAGCGGCAGGCCCAGCGACAGGGTCAGGGCCGTGCGCCAGGCACGGGGCGTGCTGCCGGCCGCCAGCAGCGGGCGCGACACCGGCAGCAGCGCCAGGGCCGCGGCGGCAAGCACAAAGGCGGTCATGCCGGCCCCTTGCGGACCGGGCCCTCGCGGCGGGCCTGGCGCCAATAGATCAGGCCGCCGGCCGCCAGCAGCGCCAGCGGCCCGAACCACAGCGGCGCGGTGCCGGCATGCAGCCCGGGGCGGAACAGCACCTGCTCGCCATAACGCTGCACCAGCTCGGCGCGCAGCTCGTCTTCGCTGCGGCCGGCGGCCAGGCCCTCGCGCAGCAGGGCCTTCAAGTCGAGCGCCAGCTGGGCATTGGACTCGGCCACGCTCTGGCCGTTGCAGACGACGCAGCGCAGCTCGCGCGCGAGCCGCTCGACGCGCTGGTCCAGGTCACTGGCCTGCACGGCCAGGCTGGCGATCAGCAGGAGGGCGGCACACAGGCTACGCATGCTGGAGCTTCTTGATCAGCGGCAGCAGGCGTTGCTGCAGGTCCTCGGCCGTCACCGGCCCGGTATGGCGCAGGCGCACGATGCCGCGGCGGTCGATGACGAAGGTTTCGGGCACGCCGGTCACGCCCCAGGCCAGGCTGCCGCGCCCCTGCGGGTCGAGCAGCGTCAGCGCATAGGGGTCGCCGTAGCGCTTCAGGAAGGCGGCGCCCTGCTCGGCCGTGTCGCGGTAGTCGAGGCCGACGATGCGCACGCCGGCCTGGCTGGCGAGCTCGCCCAGCACCGGCAGTTCGGCGCGGCAGGGCGCGCACCAGGACGCGAACACATTGAGCACCCAGACCTCGCCCTGCGGCGCGGCCTTGCCATCGCCGCCCAGGCGCTGCAGGTCGAGCGCCGGGGCCGGCTTGCCGATCAGCGGCGACGGTGGCTCGGCCTGCGCATCGCGCTGCAACAGGCCGCGGGCCAGCAGGCCGACCAGGGCGGCGGCCAGGGCGAGGGGAAGCAGGGCGCTGAGCTTCATGGGGTCGACAAGGTGGGCACGCTCAACGGCGTGGGTTCAAGCTGCTGTGGGGCCGGTGCCGGGCGCCGGCGGCGGGCGGCCACGGCCCACAGGCCGCCGGCGGTCATCGCCAGCACACCGGCCCAGACCCAGCTCATGAAGGGCTTGATCTGCACCCGCAGCGCCCAGCGGCCGTCGGCCGCGGCATCGCCCAGGCTCACATAGACATCGCGCCAGGGGCCGCGCGAGATCGCGGCCTCGGTCATCACCATCTGGCGGCGGCCGTAGACCCGCTTCTCGGGTTCCAGCTGCAGCGGCGCGGCGCCGTCACGCTGCCAGGACAGCGTGGCCCGGGCCGCGCGGTAGTTGGGGCCGTTCACGGCCTCCAGGCGCTGGAACACCAGGCCCTGAGCGCCCACCCGCGCCTGCTCGCCCGGGGCGAGCTGCAGGTCGTGGGTCTGCTCCAGGCTGCGCACCAGCGTCACGCCCAGCACGAACACCGCGACGCCGGCATGGGCCAGCCACAGCGGCAGTTCCTGCCGCCAGGCGCGGCGCTGCTGCCAGGCCAGCAACACGGTGCCGCCCCAGGCCCACAGCCCCGCCGCCAGGCCAGCAGCCGTCCACAGCGAGGCCTGCAGGCCCAACGCCAGCGCCGCCGCCGCGGCGAGTGCGCCCAGCGCAACCGGCAGCCAGCGGCGCAGCCCGGCCCAACGCGCGCGCGCCCAGGGCACCCGCGGGCCGAGCACCATCAGCGCCACCAGCGGCAGCATCAGCGGCGGAAAGACGGTGTCGAAGTAAGGCGCGCCGACCGACAGCCGGAGGCCGCCCAACACCTCGGCCGCCAGCGGGTAGAGCGTGCCCAGCAGCACGGTGGCGGTGGCGGTGGCCAGCAGCAAGTTGTTCAGCAGCAGCAGCGACTCGCGCGAACCCAGCTGGAAGCGCTCGGCCGGTGGCGCACGGTGGGCGCGCCAGGCATACAGCGCCAGCGAACCGCCCACCGACACTGCCAGCAGCGCCAGGATGAACAGGCCGCGCGCCGGGTCGCTCGCGAACGCATGGACCGAGCTGACCACACCCGAGCGCACGAGGAAGGTGCCGAGCAGCGACAGCGAGAAGCTCAGCAGCGCCAGCAGCAGGCTCCAACGCAGAAAGCCCGGGCGCTTCTCGGCCACCGCCAGCGAGTGGATCAGCGCCGTGCCCAGCAGCCAGGGCATGAAGGCGGCGTTCTCGACCGCATCCCAGAACCAGAACCCACCCCAGCCCAGCTCGTAATAGGCCCAGAAGCTGCCCAGGCCGATGCCGGCCGTCAGCGCGCTCCAGGCGGCCAGCACCCAGGGCCGCGCCCAGCGCGTCCAGCGCGGCGACAGTTCGTCCTCCAGCAGCGCGGCCACCGCAAACGCAAAGCCCACCGCAAAGCCCACATAGCCGAGGTAGAGCAGCGGCGGGTGGGCGGCCATGCCGGGGTCCTGCAGCAGCGGGTTCAGGTCGCGCCCCTCGGTGGGCGCCGGCAACAGCCGGCCGAAGGGGTTGGACGTGAACGCGATGAAGGCCAGGAAGCCTGCCGCCACGATGCCCAGCACGCCCTGCACCCGCGCCGCAAACGCGGCCGGCAGCACGGCGCTGCGCGCGGCCACCAGCGCACCCCAGGCCGACAGCATCCACGCCCACAGCAGCAACGAGCCCTCGTGCCCGCCCCAGGTGGCGGTGATGCGATAACCCAGCGGCAGCTCCTGGCTGGCATTGGCCGCGACATAGGCCAGCGAGGTGTCCACCTGCACGAAGCTGGCCACCAGCGCGGCCAGTGCCGTGCTGAGCAGCACAAAGCCGACCGCAGCCAGCGGCTGTGCTAGCGCCATCCAGCGCCAGTGGCCGCGCTGGGCGCCCCACAGCGGCAGCACCGCCTGTGCCACAGCCACCGCGAGCGCCAGCAGCAGCGCGAACTGACCGAGCTCGCCGATCACGGCTGGCCTGCCTTCTGCAGCGCCGCGGCGGCTTCGGGCGGCATGTAGTTCTCGTCATGCTTGGCCAGCACCTCGTCGGCGACGAACTCCAGCCCGGCGAGCCGGCCCTGCGCGACCACGCCCTTGCCCTCGCGGAACAGGTCGGGCAGCACACCGCGGTAGCGCACCACCACCTGCTGGGCACCGTCGGTCACGCTGAAGCGCAGGCTGCCGCCGCTGCGTTGCACCGAGCCCGGCGCGACCAGGCCGCCGAGCCGGAAGCGTTCGCCCAGAGGCGCCCGGCCCTGCACGATCTCGCTGGGCGTGACGAAGAAGACGAGGTTCTTCCGGAAGGCCTGCAGCACCAGCCCGCCGGCCAGGGCCAGCAGGCCCAGCATGGCGAGCAGGCCGAGCAGGCGCAGGTGGCGCGGCTTCAAGCCCCGGGCGCGCGGCCGACCGGAAGCCGGCCGGGCGCCCTCGGGGGGCAGCGGGCGTTCGCGGGCATGAGCCGTCATTTCCTCAGGCTCCACAGCTCCAGCGCCACGCCGACCGCCACCGCGGCCAGCGCGGCCCAGACGAAGGGTGCATGGGCGCCGAACAGCGGGCTCATGCGGCACTCCCGAGCGCGCGCGGCCAGTGGGCCTCGGATTCGACCCGCAGCTGCAGCAGCCGGCGCGACCGGGTCAGCACCGCCGCAGCCGCATAGGCCCAGAAACCGGCCGTCGACAGCAGCAGGCCCCACAGCATCTCCGGCGCGATGGCGCTGCCGCGCGGGCTGACCGACGCGCCCTGGTGCAGCGTGTTCCACCAGCTCACCGAGAAGTACAGCACCGGCAGGTTGAGCGCGCCGATCATGGCCAGCAGCGCGCCGGCATGGTCGCCGCGGCGCGGGTCATCGGGGCTGTCGACCGCGGACGTCAGCGCAATGAAGCCGAGGTAGAGCAGCGCCAGCAGCAGCGCCGACGTGAGCCGGGCATCCCACACCCACCAGGTGCCCCAGGTGGGCCGGCCCCACAGCGCGCCGGTGACGAGGGTGAGCACCGCGAACAGCGCGCCGGTGGGCGCCAGCGCGCGCATCAGCACAAAGGCCAGCCGTGTGCGCCAGGCCAGGCCCCACAGCGCCCAGAAGGCCATCGCGCCATAGCAGACCATCGCGATCCAGGCAGCCGGCACATGCAGGTAGAGGATGCGGTAGGCCTCGCCCTGCTGGGCGTCGGTCGGCGCGATGAACAGGCCCAGCGCGAGGCCCGCGGCGATGCCCAGCGCGGCCAGCGCCCACAGCGGCGGCAGCAGCCGGCCGCTGAGCGGCAGGAAGTGGGCGGGGCTGGCATAGCGCCACAGGCGGTGGGGCGTGCTCATCGGTCGGCCATCAATCCAGCATCAGTGACAGGGTGGCCGCGGTACCCCAGGGCGCCAGGGCCAGCAGCACCGCCAGCCAGGCCCCGAGCAGCAGCAACGCCGTGCCGGCCTGGCTGCCGCCCTGCGCGGCCGTGCTGCCGAACACCAGCACCGGCACCTGCAGCGGCAGCAGCAGCAAGGCCAGCAGCCCGGCGCCGGCCCGGGCGTGCAGCACCAGGGCCGCACCCAGGCCGCCGAGCAGCGTCAGCGCGGGCGTGCCGAGCAACAGGCTCAGCGCCAGCGGCCCGGCGTCGGCCACGCCGAAGGCCAGGGCCAACACCGGCGCCAGCAGCACCAGCGGCAGGCCGGTCCAGCCCCAGTGCACCGCGAGCTTGAGCGCGACGGCGAGCGGGCGGGGCAGCGGCGACAGCCACCATTGGTCCAGGCTGCCGTCCGCCAGGTCGGCCGCAAACAGGCGCGGCAGGGACAGCAGGCTGGCCAGCAGCGCGACGATCCAGAGCAGGCCCGGCGCGAGCTCGCGCAGCCGCGCCGGCTCCGGCCCCAGGCCGAGCGGGAACAGGGCCACGACGCTGACGACAAAGGCCAGTGGCGTGAGCCAGTCGGCCGGCTGGCGCAGCAGGCCCACCCACTCCCGCCGCACCAGGGCGGCGGCGGCCTGCAGGGGCGCGGGCATCAATGGCCCCCGAGACGCAGCGACCGCAGCGCGCGCTTCAGCGGCAGCGGCTGATGGCTGGTGAAGACGGCGCAGCCGCCCTCGGCCGCGTGGCGGTCCAGGCGCTGGGCCAGGCGGTCCACCATGCCGGCATCCAGCGACGCCAGCGGCTCGTCCAGCACCCACAGCCGGGGCGGCTGCGGCAGCCAGAGCCGGGCCAGCGCCGCGCGGCGCCGCTGGCCCTCGGACAGGCGGGCCTGGCGCAGGCTGGCGTCATCCGCGAGGCCCACCGGCTCCAGCGCCGCCAGGGCCTCGGCCTCGCTGCAGGCGCGGCCGGCCAGCGCGGCGCTGCTGCGCAGCTGCTCCAGCACGCTCAACTGGTCCTTCAGGCCGGGCTTGTGGGCGATATAGAGCAGTTCCTGTTCGACATGCACCCGCCCGGCGATCGGCGCGCTGAGGCCGCAGATCAGCCGCAGCAGGCTGGTCTTGCCGGCGCCGTTGCGGCCCTGGACCCAGAGCAGATCGCCCGGGTGCAGGGCCAGGTCCACGCCCTCGAACAAGGGCCGCCCGCCGCGTGACTGCCCGAGCTGCTGCAACAGCAGCGCCGGGGAGCGAGCGAGGTGGGGCGTGACGGCTGACAGCGACATGCCGGCACTCTAGGGAGGGGGCCTGCGCCGGCCAACGAAGCAAATCGAGGGAGCTTCATTGCTCTGCGCGCTTGTGGAGCGGCGCCCGCCGATGCCGCACCGGCGCCGTCCGGCCGGCACCGGGACGCCGTGGGTCGGGTCCGCTCCGCTCAGCGCAGCGCCAGGCGCCGGACTTCGGGCTGCCAGGCGCCCAGGGCCAACTGGGCCTGGCCGAAGGCCTGCAGCGCCTCGGCCTGAGCCGCCAGCGCGGCGCGCTGCGCCTGCTGGTGGGCTGCCGCAGCGTCCAGGGCCGAGTGGGGCGGCTCCAGGCCGGCGTCGACACGGGCACGCGCATGGGCCCAGGCCTGTGCGGCAGCGGCCCGGGCCTCGTTGGCCTGCGCCCAGGCCCGGCCGGCAGCAGCCCATTGGCGCAGCGCGATCTCGCTGTCCTGCAGCGCGGTCAACACGGTCTGCTCGAACGCGTTGAGGGCCGCTTCCTGGCCGGCACGGGCGGCAGCGGCGCGGGCCTGGATGCGACCGGCGTCAAGCCATTCCCAGCTCAGCGCCGGGCCGGCCGCCTCGCGCAGCGCGCCCGCCTGCCCCAGCTGGCCGAAGTGGCCATGCAGGCCGAGGGCGAGGTTCAGGCTCAGGCGCGGCAGGTGGGCGCGGTCGGCGAGCGCGGCTTCACCGAGCGCGGCGCGCAGCTGCGCATCGGCCCGCGCCACGTCGGGGCGGCGGGCCAGCAGGTCCGTCGGCTGCACGATGGCGGCGTCGGACGGCACGCGGGGCAGGTCCGCCGGCGCCAACAGCGCGTCGCGCCAGGCGTCGCGGTCGGCCGGCGAACGCCCGGCCAGCACCGCGAGCGCGGCGAGATGCGCATGCAGCGCCGCTTGCGCCTGGGCATGCTCGGCCTCGGCGCGGGCCCGCGCGCCATCGGCGGCCAGACTCTCCCGGCGGTCGGCCAGGCCGGCCGCCACGCGCTGGCGCAGCTGCGCCGCGCGCGCCTGCTGCGTGGCCGCCTCGTCGGCCAGCAGGCCCAGGGTCTGCTGCTGCAGCCGCAGGCCGGTGTAATGCCTCACCACCTCGGCCTGCACCAGCGCGGTGGCGGCATGCAGGTCGGCCGCGGCGCTGTCGGCCCGGCGCTCGGCCACGGCCGAGGCCGTTCCGACGCGGCCGAACAGGTCGATCTCCCAGGCCAGGCCCTGGCCGATGGAGGCCACGCGCGACACCGGCGGGCGCGGCAAGCCCTGGCGGTAGGGGTCGACCTCGGCGGTGGACGGGCGCTGGACCTGGGCCTGCGCATCGAGCCGGCCCGCCGGCAGGCCCTCGCGCGCGGCGGCATCGGCCCATGAACGGGCGGCCTGGACCGTGGCCAGCGCCGCGCGCAGCTCGCGGTTGTGGTCGACGGCCTCGGCGACAAGGGCGTCGAGCCTGGGGTCGCCCAGGGCACGCCACCAGTCGCGCGCCGGGGTGCCGACGGCGATGGCGGCGCTGGCCTCGGCCACGGCGGGCAGCACGGGCGCGGTGGCGGGCAGCTGGCTGCCGGGGCTGACGACCGCGGCACAGCCGGCCAGCAGGGCCGCGGCCATCACCGCGGCAAGGGGGGACAAGCGGTTCATCGGAACTTCCTCCTCAGGCCGCCGGTGCGGCCACACGATAGAAGGCGGCATACAGCGCCGGAATCAGGCCGAGCGTGATCAGCGTGCCCAGGGCCAGGCCGCCCATCATCACGACCGCCAGGCTGGTCCAGACGACGCCGCCAAACAGCCACAGCGGCAGCAGGCCGAGGATGCAGACCATCTTCGTCATCACGATCGGTCGCAGCCGCTTGGCGCCGGCATCCTCGATCGCCTCGGCGGCGGGCATGCCGTGGCGGCGGCCCTCCTCGATCGCGTCCAGCAGCAGCACCGCGTTGTTGACGATGATGCCGGCCAGCGCGAGCAGGCCGAGCGTGCCGACGAAGGTCAGCGTGGTGCCGCTGGCCTTGAGGGCCAGCGCGGAGCCGATCGCGACAAACGGAATGCTGGCCAGCACGATCAGGCTCTTGCGGATGCTCTCGAACTGCCAGACGAAGAGCAGGAACATCGCCACCACGCAGGCCGGCAGCAGCTGCGCGATGGCCTCGTTGGCGCTGGCGTTCTCCTTGATCTCGCCGCCCAGCTCGACCTGCACGCCGCCCGCGCGGATCTCGGCCAGCAGCGGCTCGACGCGGTCGGCCAGGCCCTGGGCCGTGAGCTGCGGATGCTTGGCCTGCACGGTGACCGCGCGCTCCTGGTTGTAGCGCTGGATGACCGACGGTTGCGGCGCGAGCTGCAGCGCGGCCACCTGCCCCAGCGGCACGCTGCCGCTGCCATCGGCCTTCATCACCGGCAGCACCGCGAGCCGCTCGACGCTCTGGCGCAGCTGCCCGTCGCCCCGCAGCACCACGGGCAGCACGGTGTCGCCCTCGCGAAACTGCGTGACCGGGCTGCCGGCCAGCATCAGCTCCAGGCTCTTGGCGATGTCGGCACTGCTGACGCCGGCGGCCTGGGCCTTCACCTGGTCGACCTGCACGTCGACCTGCAGGATGTGCCGCTCGGCGTCGCTGGACACATCGCCGATGCCGGGCTCCGCCTGCAGTGCGGCCAACACCTTCTCGGCCGCGGCGCGATGGCTCTGGCCGTCGCGGCTGCTCAGGCGGAACACCGCGGTGCCGGAATCGGAAGAGCCCATCGAGAACCGCTTGGGTTCGAAGCGCACGTCGGGGAAGCGCTCGGCCAGCCCGCGGCGCAGCCGCTCCACGGCCGCGGCATGCGTGACCTCGGGCGCCAGCGTCAGCACCGCATAGGCGCGATGCGCGGCCGGCGTGGGTGGGTTCAGCGCCAGGATGAAGCGCGGTCCGCCGTCGCCCATGTAGACCGCATGGCTGGCGATCTCCGGGAATGCCTCACGGTCGGCGAGCGCGCGGCTGATCGAAGCGGCGGTGGCCAGGGTCTGCGTGGTGCTGGCGTCGGGCGCCAGCTCGATACCCATCTGCAACTGGCGGCGCTCGGATGCCGGCATCAGCTCGGAGGGCACGCTGCTGAACAGCCAGCCCGCACCGACCAGCAGCGCGACCATCGCGCCGATGTAGAGCGCCTTGTGGCCCAGCACCCAGCGCACCTTGCCGCGGTACCAGCCGGTGAGCGCCTCGACCGCCTTCGCGGTGCGGCTCAGCTCGGCATGGTGCCGGGCAAAGCGCTGGCACAGCAGCGGCGTGAAGGTGACCGCCAGCAGCAGCGACAGCAGCAGCGCAATCGCCATCACGAGGCCCAGGCTGCGCAGGTACTCGCCGGTCTCGGTGCTGGAGAGCACCAGGGGCATGAAGGTCAGGATGATGGCCAGCGACGACACCAGCAGCGGCACGAACATCGTGCGGCCGGCCTCGGCCGCGGCCCGCTCGCGCGGCTCACCGAGGGCGAGGCGGCGCTCCATGTCCTCGGCGACGACGATCGCGTTGTCGACGAACAGGCCCAGCGCAATGATGATGGCGCCGATCGAGATGATGTGCAGATCGATACCCAGCAGCTTCATGATCGCCAGCGTGCCCAGCACGGTGGTCGGCACGATGGCGCCGACGATGAGGCCGGTGCGCAGGCCCAGGAACAGCACGACGACAGCCATCACGATGGCGGTGGTCTCGACGAAGACCTGGCCGACCTGCTTCAGCTGCTTGGTGACGATCTGGGCCTGGTCGGTGATCGGCACCAGGGCCATGCCGGCCGGCAAGGCCTGCTCCAGCCGCTGCACCTCGGCCCGCAGGCGGCTGGCGAAACTGATGACGTTGAGGCCCGGGTCCATCGAGACCGCGATCACGGCCGCCGGCTGACCATCGACGAAGGCGCCGGTCAGCGGCGGGTCCTGCGGCACGCGCTCGATGCGCGCCAGCTGGCCCAGCGGCGCGCTGCCGCCGCCCGGCAGCGCGATCGGCGTCGTGCGCAGGACCTCGGGCCGCGCCGCATCGCCGCTGACCTTCAGCGACAGCTCGGCGCCCCCCAGCTGCACGAAGCCCGCCGACGCGATCACATTGCGCTTGGCAACCGCCTGCGCCACCGCGGCCGGGCTGAGGCCCTGGACCGCGAGCGCTGCCATGTCGAGCACGATCTGCACCTGCTCGTCGCGCACGCCGTGCAGCGACACGCGCTCGACGCCGGGCAGCTTCAGCAGGTCGTCCCGCAGGCGGCGCGCCTGCTCGCGGACTTCGCCCGCCGTGTAGCCCGGGCCGGTCAGGCCGACCGTCAGCACCGCGACGCGACCGAACTCGTCATCGACCAGCGGGCCGACCGTGCCCTCCGGCAGCGACGCCCGCAGATCGCCCATGCGCGAGCGCAGGCGCTGCCACACATCGGGCAGCTTGGCGGGCGTGACGGTGGGCTTGAGTTCGACATAGGTGAAGGCAAGGCCCGGGCGTACCGAGGTCTCCACGCGCTTGACCTCGGGCAGGCCACGCACGGCTTCCTCGGTGGGCCGGGCGACGAGCTGCTCGACGCGCTCGACATCGGCGCCCGGCACAAAGCTCAGCACGGTGGCGGTGCGGATGGTGACCGGCGGCTCCTCGGTGGACGGGAAGTCCAGCGCCAGCCACAGGCCGGCCAGCACGAGGCTGAGGACGGCCAGCAGCGTGAAGCGGGGCCGCGACAGGGCGGACATCGCGATGCCGGTCACGACTTCACCTCGCCGCGGTAGGCCACGGGCTGGACGATGCTGCCGGGGCGGATGCCGGCGGCGCCGGCGACGATGACCTGGTCGCCGGCCGCCAGCCCCGCGGTGATCTCGATCGCATCGCCATGCAGGGCGCCGAGCTTGACTGCCACCTGCTCGACGGTGCGTCCGTCGCGGGCCAGGCGCAGCACGCGGCCACTGCCGCTCTGCGCATCCGGCAGCACCGCACGCAGCGGCACGCGCGGTGCTGCGTCCGCCGCCGTGGCTGACGCCGCAGTCGATGCCGCAGTCGATGCCGCATTCGACGCCGGGGACAGCGACACCGACCATGTCGAGCCGACGCTGGCGTGGTCGGGCACCGTCAGGAAAACGCGGCGCACACCTGCGGCCTCCAGGCGGCCGGCGACGCGCAGCACCCGGCTCGGCACCTCGCCGTCGGCATGGCGCAGCGTGACCGCTTGGCCGGGCTTCAGCGTCGCCGAGGCCGGCAGCAGCAGCGACAGCTCGCGGCCGGCGCCGTCGATGGTCAGCGCCGGCGCGCCCGGGCCGGCGGCCTGGCCCGGCTCGGCCAGGCGCCTGGCCACGACACCGGACAACGGGGCGCGCAGCGTGGCATGTTCCAACGACCACAACGCGGCATCGCGCTGGGCGCTGGCGGCGCGCTGTGCCGCTTCGGCAGCCGCCAGTTCCGCCTGTGCGCCGCTGGCTTCGCCACCGCTGGTGGCGCCTGCGGCCTGGGCGCGCCCGATGCGCTCGACCCGCCGGCGCGCCTCGGCCAGCAAGGCCTCGCTGCGGGCCAGCTCGGCCTGGGCCGCGGCCAGCTGTGACTTCAGCGGTTGCGCGTCCAGCGCCGCCAGCACCTGGCCGGCTTGCACGCGGTCGCCGACGTCGACGGCCACCGACGCGACCCGCCCCGCCACCGCGAACGCAAGTTCCGCGCGGTGGGCGGCGCGCACCTCGCCGATGTAGCCGAGCGTGTCGGCGCCGCCGGCGCGGGCCGGCGTCACAAAGGCCGGACGCGCCGCCTCCGGCGCCGCCGGCGCGGGGCGGTTGGAACAGGCCACGAGCCCCAGCACCGGCCACAGGGCCAATGCCAGGATCGCGCCGCGCGGGGCCTGGTGCTCAGATCGGTTGTTCACGAAGCTTTCTCCTGGATGCTGTCCTGGGACCGGCGCAGGACCGGCCAACGGAGCGCGACTGTACGGAGAGAAACCCAGCGGACGTAAGACAAAATCGGCCAATCCAGGGACTCCTCGGGACAGGCACGTTGGTGACCGTGCCGCTGTGAGACCAAAGCGGCCACTGGCGAGGCATTCGCGGACGAACCCGGCCATCGAGCGGTGACAGCGCGGACCAAAGAGGCCAGGATTCCGCAGGACTTCGATTCAAGGACTTGCATGACCGCGCCACCCGCCCTCGACACCCGCAGCGTCGCCAACATCGTGCCCAGCGTCGCCCGGTCCTTGCTGGGCCTGGTCGACGATCGCGGTCTGTCGGCCGAGCGCATGTGCCGTGGCCTGGGCTTCACCTACCAGGACCTGTGCGACCAGCACCTGCTGCTGTCCCATCTGCAACTGCGCGAGCTGATCCTGCGCTGCCAGCGTGCGCTGCAGGAGCCGGCGCTGGGCCTGGCCGTCGGCGCGCGTCAGACGCCGGTCTCCTGGGGCGTTGCGGGCCTGGCCATGCTGACCTGCGAAACCCTCGGCGATGCGATGACCTACGCGATGGCCCACCAGGCCGCCGCCGGCGCGATGATGGATCACCTCGTGGAGGCGCACGGGCACGAGATCCATCTGGAGGTGATGCCGCGCCAGTTTGATCTGCAGATCGACGCTTTCCTGGTCGACGAGGCGCTGTCCTCGGTGCTGGCGGTGGCGCGATGCCTGGTCGGCACGGGGTTCAAGCCGCTGCGCGTGGACCTGGCCCAGCCGCGGCCCGACCGCGAGGAGCTGCATCGCCGCCACTACCGCTGCCCGGTGCGGTTCGACACCGGCTGCAACCGCATGACCTTCGAAGCCCATTGGCTCGGGGCCCGCCTGCCGGGCTACGACCGGATCACCTGCGGCCTGGTGAGGGCGCAGCTCAACACGCTGCTGAGTCGGCCCGTCGGGCGGCACGATCTGGTGGAGTCGGTGGCCAACCGCATGCGCTTCGCGATCGACGCCAAGCCGACGCAGATCGAGCTGGCGCGCATGGTCAATGTCAGCGACCGCACGCTGAGGCGCCGCCTCGGACAGCAAAGCACCACCTACCGCGAGATGCGGGACCAGACGCGCTACGCGCGCGCCCTCGACCTGCTGTCGAACTCGGACATGACGGTGGCGCAGGTGGCCGAGTTGGTGGGCTATTCCGACGCTCGTGCCTTCCGGCGCGCGTTCAAGCGCTGGGCCGGCGTGCTGCCGAACGAGTTCCGCGCGGCCGGCGGTTAGCCGCCGGGTCGTCGCGCGGCGCGGCGCTCATGCATCGCCCTCGACATGCCGTGACAGGCCCTCGACCAGGGCGTCGAACACCGTGCGACAGGCCAGGCTGTGGCGCAGGTCCTCGTGCATCGCGACCCAGGTGTCCAGCGGCCAGCCGAACTGGCCGGCCATCACCCGCTCCAGCCGCGGCTCGCGGGCCGCCAGCGGCACCTGGCAGACGCCGATGCCGGCGCCGGCGCGCAGCAGCGCCAGGCCGGCGAGGTCGGAGTCGCTGCGCAGCGCGAAGTCATCGCGCCCCAGGCCGCCCATCCGCGGCATGCCGGCGCGGATGAAGGGCGTGACGGTGTCGAAGCCGATCAGCGTGTGGCGGCGCAACGCGGCCCAGCTCTCGGGGCGGCCATGGCGGTCGAGGTAGTCGGGTCGCGCGTGCAGGCCCAGCTCGATGGCCCCGATGCGGCGTGCGATCAACTGCCCCTGCTCCGGCGGGGTCATGCGCACGGCGATGTCGGCCTCGCGGTGCAGCAGGTCCTGCAGCTGGTTGCTGGGCGCCAGCTCCAGCACCAGGCCCGGGTGCTGTTCGCGCAGGCCGGCCAGCAGCGGCACGACCACCTCGACGGCGACGATCTCGCTGGCCGTCACGCGCACGCTGCCACGGACCTCGCCCGCCCCACCGCGGCAAGCCGCCCGTTCCAGCGCGGCGGCGGCGGCCTCCATCTGCTCGGCATGGCCGCGCAGGGCCAGCGCGGCATCGGTCGGCAGCAAGCCGGTGGGCGACCGGGTGAACAGCGGCTGGCCCAGTTGGGCCTCCAGCGCCGCCACGTGCCGGCCCACCGTCGGCTGCGTCAGGCCCAGGGCGCGCGCCGCGCCGGACAGCGTGCCCTCGCGCAGCACCGCCAGCAGGGTGCGAAGCCAGTCCCAGGGCAGCGTCGATGTCATGCATAAATGTATAGCTGCACGACTATCGTCGGCAATTTTCAAGGAGGACGCTCCTGCCCAGAATCCGCCCCATCAACAACCCGGCAGGAGTGCCAACATGGACAGCAAGACGGTTCTGGTTTTGGGTGCAAGCGGCGGCATCGGCGGCGAACTGGCGCGCCAGTTGCGCGATGCAGGCTGGCAGGTGAGGGCCCTGAAGCGCGGCCTGAGCGATGCCACCGCAGCGCGCGATGGCCTGCAGTGGGTGCGCGGCGATGCGTTGAACGCGGCCGACGTGCGCGACGCGGCGCGCGGATGCCGGGTGATCGTGCATGCGGTGAACCCGCCCGGCTACCGGGACTGGGATCGTGTCGTGCTGCCGATGCTGGACCACAGCATCGCAGCGGCCCGCGCCGAGGGCGCCACGCTGCTGCTGCCCGGCACGGTCTACAACTACGGCCCGGACGCCTTCCCGCTGCTGCACGAGGACGCCCCGCAGCAGCCGCTGACGCGCAAAGGCGCCATTCGCGCCGAGATGGAGGCACGGCTGCACGCCGCCAGTGGGCAGGGCATGCAGGTCATCATCGTGCGAGCCGGCGACTTCTTCGGGCCGCGCGCCGGCAACAGCTGGTTCGCCCAGGGCCTGGTGAAGCCGGGGCAGCCGGTGCGCCGCATCAGCAACCCGGCCACGCCCGGCGTCGGCCACCAATGGGCCTACCTGCCCGATGTCGCACGCACCATGGCCGCGCTGCTGGCACGGCGCAGCACGCTGCCGGCCTTCAGCAACTTCCACATGGCCGGCCACTGGGATGCGGACGGACGGCAGATAGCCGAGGCCATCCAGCGCGTGGTGGCACGCCACGGCGGCCACACGCCGTCCATCGGCGGCTTTCCGTGGGCGCTGCTGATGATGGCCTCACCCTTTGTCACGGTGCTGAGGGAGATGCGCGAGATGCGCTATCTGTGGCAGCAGCCGGTGCAGCTGGACAACCGCCGGCTGCGCGCCACCTTGGGCGCCGAGCCGCACACGCCGCTCGACGAGGCGGTGGAAGCCACGCTGCGCGGCCTGGGCTGCCTGCCCGCGGCCGCGGCCCGCGCCGCGCTGGCCTGATCAGCGCGGCGCGAGAAAGTCCGGCTGCTGGAAGCGCTGGCGCAGGAAGGCGCCGTTGGCCAGCAGGGCCTGGGCATCGCTGGACGCCACATTGGCCACCACCTCCTGCAGCTGCCGGTCCAGCAGCGCGAGCTGATCCACCAGCAACTGCCGCGCCGTCTTGCCGTCGGCCAGCACATGGCTGGCGCGGAAGGCGGGCGGCAGGGCGACGTAATTGGCCAGGGTCTCGGGCAGGTAGTTGAGCACCGTCTCGCGCACGGTGAACAGGTCGTCGCTGCCGCCGCCGGCAGTCAGCAGCCGCGGCAGCACCTCGGCCACCGAGCTGCGGATGGACACCAGGCTGCGCCGCATGTCCTCCACGAGATGGGGCGCCGCCTGCCGGATCAGACCATCCAGCCGGTCCAGGATCTGCTCGGCCGACAGGCTGGCCTCGATGTGGCGCTCCAGCGCCGGCGGCCGCCGGCCCAGCAGCCAGCCAACCACGTACAGGCCCGCCGTGATGAGCAGCCAGCCGGTGTCGATGACGCCCAGGAAGAGCAGCGCGGGCCCCAGCAGCGCCAGCGCACAGCCGGCGATGTTGGCGCTGCTGTAGAACCACAGCAGCAGCTTCAGCTTGAGCGTTCGCTCCATCATTGGTAACCGCGGATCTCGCGGAAGACCTGGGCGAGGCGGGCCTTGCGGCCGTCGAATTCGCGGCCACCGGTCACGGCGGCCAGCGCCTGCATCTCGGACTGGTTGGCCTCGCCGAACACGATGGGGAAGACCGGCGCCGGCGTCTGCCATTCGTATTTGGTACGGAAGTCCTCGAAGCGCAGGCCGCGGTTGTTCTCGCCATCGGTCAGCAGCACGATGCTGATGAAGCGGTCCGGGTTGGCCTTGCGCTCCTCGGCGGCCAGCTGCTCGGCGGCGTCCAGCGCCGAGAAGATCGCGGTGCCGCCGCGCGGCGTCAGCGCGTCGGCGCGCTCCAGCACCTCGCGGCGGGCGGCCTGCAGGTCGCCGTCAAAGCGCACCCACTGCGGCGGCTCGACCTTGTCGTCGAAGGCGATCAGCACGACGCGCTCGCGCTGCTGGAAGGCGGCATAGCGGGCGGTGGCGGAGTTGTCGCCAGCGCCGGCCAGCACCTTCAGCGCCTCGCGCATCGCATCGATGCGGCCATCGCCGCGCATCGAACCGGAGATGTCGAGCACGAAGATGGACGTGGCCGGCTTGCGCCACTGCGCCAGGTAGGCGCCGAGCACCGCGTCGATGACATCGAGGCGGTTCGGGAAGGCCAGCTCGGCCACCGCGCCCTGTGGCAGGGCCGCGGCCGGTTTGACTTCGGGGTTGGCCGGCCGCAGGAAGGCGGCCTGCAGCGCCGGGCCCTGGAAGGCCGGGGCCTTCAGCGCCGCGACGAGCTTGATGTAGTCGGCGCGGCGGTCCTCGCGCAGCAGCATCAGCGGGTAGTCGGCCGAGATCATGCCGTCGCGCGGATAAACCAGCGTGAGCCGGTCGGCGGGCTGCAGGCGCTCGTTGGCGCGCAGGATGACGGCCTCGTAGTTCACCATCGCGTCCAGCTCGGCAGGCGCCTTGATGAAGGCCTCGGCCAGCCAGCCCGAGCTGCCGGCGGTGAGCTTGTGGCCGGACAGGAAGGCCTTGATGAGCTCGGGCTTGACGTCGGCGACGCTCAGGTCCTCGCTCTTGCCGGCCGACGCAGAGGCCACCGCGAACAGCGCGCTCATGCCGGTGTTGGAGCCGCTGGCCGAGGTCATCGCATAGCGCAGCTTGCCGCTGGACGCGGCCTGGGCGATCTCGGCCCAGCCCGGGGGCTGGGTGTCCCAGCCCAGGGCCTTGAGCTTGGCGGCCTTCACGCCCAGCGCGATGCGCGAGTAGAAGAGCTTCTCGCGCGCCAGCGGCTTGCTGGCCAGCGCCAGGGTCGGGTAGGCGCCATTGGGTGGCAGCAGGGCATCGAAGCGCTCGCCCACGTTCAGCCGCTCGACGGCGTCCAGCGTGCCGGCATAGCTGAACTTGACCTCGACACCGGCCGCCCGAGCGGCCTCCACCAGAGCGGGCTCCAGATCCTTGAGCTCGGAGCCGGCCAGGATGGTGAAGGCCTCGCCGGCCGGTGCCGCTGGCGCGCTGGCGGCGCCCTCCTTCTTGCCACAGCCGGCCAGCGCCAGCAGCGCCGTGCCGGCCAGCGCGGCCAGCCATGCGCGGCGGCTCACAGCCTGACCTCGCCCACCGCCGCGCCCGGCGCCTGCACCGCAGCCGCGGCCTCCTGGCGGCGCACGCGGTCCAGGTAGGTCTTGCTCTTGGCCACCTCGTCGGTCAGCGTGTTGACCGTGGTCTGCATCGCGTCCAGCGCCTTGCTCTTGAAGTCCGCAATCGCGTCCATGGTCTGGTAGATGTTGGCGAAGGCCTGCTGCAGCTTGGCGATCTCGACGGTGCTGGAGGCCGCCTGGGTGTGGATGGCCGCGCTCTGGTCGCGCAGCATCTCGCTGGTGGACTGGATCAGGTTGCCGGTGGTGGTGTTCAGCGCGCTGATCTGGTCCAGCACCAGCTTCTGGTTGTTCAGCGCCTGCGCGACGATGACGGCGGTGCGCAGGGCCGATACGGTCGTCGTCGTCGCGCGGTCCACGCCCTTCATCAGCTCCAGGTTGTTCTTGCGGATCAGGTCCAGCGCCAGATAGCCCTGGATGTTGACGGCCAGCTGGGTGAGCAGGTCGGTCACCTTCTGGCGCGTGTAGAACAGCATCTCCTCGCGCACCACACGGGCCTTCTCGGGGTCGCTGGCCTCCAGCGCGCGGGCCTTGGCATCGAGCTCGCCGTCCAGCTTCTTGCCGATGTGCACATACTTCTCCAGCCTCTCCATCAGCGTCCAGAGGTTGACCTTCTCCTGCTCGATGGCGGCGTTGTCGCGCAGCAATTCGTCCTTGCCGCGCTTGAGCGATTCGATGATGGCGTTCAGGTGGCCCTGGGCGCTCTGGTAGCGGTCGAAGTAGTCGGCCAGCTTGTTGCCCAGCGGGATCACGCCGAGGATCTTGCGCACGCTGAACAGGTCGCCCTGGCGCGACGGGTCCAGCGCCTCGACCTGGCGGCGCAGGTCGATCAGCGACTGGCCGATCTGCGCGCCCTGGTCGAACACGCCGTTCTTCAGCGAGCCGACCGGCCGCTCCAGCATCCGGTTGGAGACCGAGGCCGAGGCCTCGATGTCCTTGACGCCCATCGAGTGGATGCGCTCGACGGCCTCCTTGAACTTGGGATGCTGGCTGTCGTGGGCGGTGATGTCGTCGATGAACTGGCGCACCTGCTGGTCCAGCTCGGCGATGGCCTCGGGCTTGAGGCGCACCTTGCCGCTGGCCGACTCCACCGGCAGCGGGGCCACGGCGGCCGGCGGCTCCAGCGTGAAGGCCTCGGGCGGGGCGAGTTCGGTGGTGGTGGCCGCCGGGGTGGTGGGCGAAGTCATGCGTGCATCCTCACTGCTTGAAGCGGGCTTCGATGCCCTGGATCATCCGTTCGAGCCATTCGTGGCTGGGCGGGTCGATGACATCGACCAGCACCTCGGGCACTTTGACGCCGGCCTTGGCCCAGGCCTCCGGGCCTTTGACGTCGCCGCCGGTGCGGAAGCCGAATTCGTGGGCCAGATTGCGCAGCACCGGGTCGGTTTCCAGGGCCTGGCCCAGGCGGGCGCCGGCCGGTGTGTAGGGCACCAGCACATGCTTGGAGTAGACCGTGGGCCGCGGGTAGAGCACGACCATGTCGCCCTTGAGCCGGTCCGGGTGGCGCAGCCAGAACTCCACCATCTGCGACTCGTAGGCCACCAGCAGCGGTGCCTTGCCCATGCCCAGCGCCAGATAGTCCTCGAACGGCCCGGCCGAACTCTGCTCCTGGAAGCCCTGGCGCAGGAACAGCGGCGCCACCGTGGGCAGGGCCTTGTCGGCCTCCTCGGCGCTCTGCACGATCTGCTGGCCGTTGGCGAGGTAGCTGGCCAGGGCCAGATACATGGCCGCGGAGTTCGAGGTGCGCACATCGGTCGAATTGACCAGCACCGACCTGCCGGTGGCGAAGGCCTCGCTCTTCTTGAGCTCGCGCCAGCGCGTGCCCTTGTCCACCAGGGCCATCAGCGCCGGCAGGTCGACGACGTAATAGAACTCGCCCTCGCGGCTGGCGATGCCATTGGCCACCAGGATCTCGGCGATCGGCTTCCAGCTCGCGAAGACGATGGGCGTGTAGAAGGGGTTGTAGACATTGGCCGCCTTGGCCGCCCGCTGCAACTGCTGGGCCGCGGGCGCGCCGCTGGGGAAGCCGAAGTCGTAGGTCTTGGGGTCGTAGCGGCCGGCGATGGCGCGCGATCCGGCCTTCTCGACCGTGACCGTGATGCCCTGCTTGGCCAGCGCCTGCTGCACCCTCGGGTCGGCGAAGAAGGCCTCCTTTTCCGAGCCGATCAGGCCGCGCAGCGTGACCTGCTGGGCTTGCGTGAGCCGCTGCTGCGCGGCATCGGCCTGGGTCTGGCCCAGGCGCTGGTTGGAATACCAGATGCCAGCACCCACGCCCGCCAGCAAGAGCAGGGCCAAGGCCGGGGCGACGAGTTTGCGGATCTCCAAGCGATGGTCTCCACGCGGCGCAAACCAGGGGCGCCGCTGCGCGCCGGATCATGCCAGCACCGCGCGCCCTTGCAGAGGGCCGATGGTCATAATGACCTCATCCACTTTCACCGCACTGATGCCATGACCTACTGCGTCGCGATGCGCCTGCGTGCGGGCCTGCTGTTCGCTTCCGACACCCGCACCAATGCCGGCGTCGACCACATCGCGAGCTTTCGCAAGATGGTGCAGTTCCAGATCCCGCACCAGCGCGAGATCGTCATCCTCTGTGCCGGCAACCTGGCGACGACGCAGTCGGTGACCTCGCTGCTGAACCAGCGCCTGCACGGCGACGGCGAACATCTGCTGAACGTGCCCAGCCTCTACGACGCCGCGGTGCTGCTGGGGCGCACGCTCAAGGAGGTGGTGGCGCGCGACAGCGACGCGGGCATGCAGGGCCAGGGCGTGGACTTCGGCGCCAACTTCCTGCTGGGTGGCCAGATCCTGGGCGAGGGCCCGCGGCTTTTCCACATCTACCCGCAGGGCAATTTCATCGAGGCGACGGAAGACACGCCCTATTTCCAGATCGGCGAGAGCAAGTACGGCAAGCCCATCATCGACCGCGTCATCAACTACGACAGCACACCGCTGGACGAGGCCGCCAAGTGCACGCTGGTCAGCTTCGACTCGACCATCCGCTCCAACCTGTCGGTCGGCATGCCCATCGACATGCTGATGCTGCGCGCCAACCAGTTCGAGCAGGCCATGCAGCCGCCGCACCGGATCAGCCGCGACGACCCCTATTTCCAGGCACTGAGCGCCGGATGGAGTGCCGGCCTGCGCAGGGTCTTCGACGAGCTGCCCAACGAACCCTGGTTCGCGAGCTGAGCCTCGGGTGGCGCCGACGCCACGCCCCGCCCGGAACAAATCGACATCATTTGTGGTGGCTGCAACACCTGTCACACCAGAAATTTGCAGGCTGAGATAGTCTGGCCCGCAGGACGCTTCAGCGGAGATGGTGATGACGAAGACCCTCGCTTCCCCAACCGGCCGACCCGCCCACGCGGCAGCGCGCCGCGGCCCGGCCCTGTTGTTCTGGGCGCTCGGCGCCTGGCTGGCCGCGGGCCCGGCCCAGGCGCAGGAGTTCAAGGTGTCGGGCTTTGCATCGGCCGTGGCCGTCAAGACCAGCGGCGACTGCCAGCCCACGTTGCTGGCGCCGGCCTTCCAGAACAACTGCACGCGCTACATCGTCGACTGGGCCCATGCCGCCGTCGCGACCGACAAGTGGGGGCTGAACCGCGAAAGCCGCGCCGGCGTGCAGGGCGAATGGCAGCTTGATCCGCAATGGAGCGCGGTGGCCCAGATCACCGCTCGCACGCTGCAGGACCAGCATGTCAAGCTCGAATGGGCCTATGTCACCTATGCGCCCTCGCCGGAGTGGAAGCTGCAGGTCGGCCGCAAGCGCATCCCGCTGTACTACTACTCCGACTTCCAGGACGTGGGCTTCGCCTACAACACGGTGCGGCCCTCGCCCGACGTCTACGGATGGGATGTCGTCAACTACAACGGCGCCAGCATCAGCACCAACCGCAGCCTGGGCGATTGGCATCTGCGCGCCGAGGCCTATGCCGGCACCGAGGACAGCCGCAAGAACCCCTATTCCCGCCTCGGGTCGACCGACCCGGTCGACGTGAAATGGAGCGGCATCACCGGGGCGGCCGTGGAGTTCGGTCGGGACTGGTTCACCGGCCGGCTGAGCTATACCCGCTCCAACTATGAGTCGCGCGACCATGCCAGTGGCAGCCTGGAGGCGCTGTTCGACGGCAGTACCCGCGCCAAGCAGGAGTTCCTCGGCCTGGCCCTGAACGGCGACTGGGACGACTGGCAGCTGCGCAGCGAATTCGGCACCGCCAAGCGCATGAAGGCGCTGGGCTACAACGCCAAATACTTCCTGCTGACGCTGTCGCGCCAGTTCGGCGCCTTCACCGTCACCGGCGGCGCCAGCGGCTACCGCGAGAACTCCGACTATCCACTCGCCAGCTACTCGCCGGTCAGGCTGTCCGCGAGCCTGCTGGCGCTGCGCTACGACGTGCACAAGGGAGGTGCCTTGAAGCTGCAATTCGACCGCGTGCGCGACACCAGCGTGCAGACCTACACCGGCAAGGCCACCGTGAGCACGCTGGCCTACGACGTCGTCTTCTGACGCTGCTGAGGACCCTCACCATGCACCACTCCAATCGCGTGCTCCGGCGCCTCGCCCTGGCGGCGCTGCTCGGCCTGTCCAGCCTCGCGGCCAGCGCCCAGGTGGCCGTCATCGTCAACCCCAAGTCCGGCGTCACCAGCCTGACGGTCGAGCAGGTCTCGTCCCTCTATCTCGGCAAGACGAGCACCCTGCCCGGCGGGCTGACGCAGGCGGTCGATCTCGGCGAAACCAACCCGACCCGCGAGCTGTTCTATGGCAAGGCCACCGGCAAGACGCCATCGCAGGTCAAGGCCGTCTGGGCACGGCTGATGTTCTCGGGCAAGGCGGCGCCACCGAAGGAGCTGCCCAGCGCGGCCGACGTGAAGAAGCTGGTGGCCGCCAACCCCGAGGCGGTCGGCTACATCGAGAAGTCCGCCGTCGACGCCAGCGTCAAGGCCGTGCTGGTGCTGGACTGACGGCGGCGCCGGCTCAGCCCGGCACCGGGCCCAGCACCCGCATCGAATAGTCCACCGCTTTCACGTCCTTGGTCAGCCGGCCGATCGAGATCCGGTCGACGCCGGTCGCCGCGATCCAGCGCAGCTGATCGAGGGCGACGCCGCCCGACACCTCCAGCAGCGCGCGGCCGGCGTTCAACGCCACCGCCTCGCGCATCTGCGGCTCGCTGAAGTTGTCCAGCAGCACACTGACCGCACCGGCGTCCAGCGCCTCGTTCAGCTGCGCGATGGTCTCGACCTCGATCTGGATGTCCACCCCCGCATTCAGCGCCTGGGCCGCGCCCAGTGCCTGCGCCACGCCACCGGCCGCCGCGATGTGGTTCTCCTTGATCAGGATGCCGGCATAAAGCGCCAGCCGCTGGTTCTGCCCGCCGCCCACCCGCACCGCGTACTTCTGAGCCAGGCGCAGCCCCGGCAGCGTCTTGCGCGTGTCCAGGATGGCGCAGCCTTGCGGGTTGGGGCTGGCACCGGCCACCGCATCGACATGGGCGCGCGTGAGCGTCGCCGTGCCCGACAGCAGCTGCAGGAAGTTCAGCGCCGGCCGCTCGGCGCTGAGCAGCGCGCGGCCATCGGCCTCGATGCGGCAGACGATGCTGTCGGCCGCCATCGCGGCCCCCTCGTCATAGAGCCACTCGATGCGGCTGGTCGCATCCAGCGCGGCGAACACGCCGTCGAACCAGTCGCGCCCGCACAGCACCGCGGCCTCGCGCACCCGCACCTGGGCCGCCACGCGACGGCCCGCCGGCACCAGCTGGGCGGTCCAGTCACAGCGGCCGATGTCCTCGGCCAGCGCGTCGCGGATATTGCGCGCGCGGGCCTGGGCCAGGCTTTCCTCTTCGAAGCTCACTCCGGCTGCCCCACAGTCAGTTGGATCTCGCCGACCGCATCGATGCGGCCCGTCAGCACATCGCCGGGCAGCACGGCGCCCACCCCGGCCGGTGTGCCGGTGTAGATCAGGTCGCCCGGATGCAGCCGGTAGAGGTGAGACAGGTTGGACACGATCTCGGCCGGGTTCCAGATCATGTCGGCCAGGTCGCCCTGCTGCTTGGTGCTGCCATTGACGGCGAGCGTGATCGCACCGCGCTCCAGATAGCCCACGTCGGCCACCCGAACGATCTCGCCGAGGATGGCGGACTGGTCGAAGCCCTTGGCGGTGTCCCAGGGCCGGCCGGCAGCCTTGGCCTCGGCCTGCAGGTCGCGGCGGGTCATGTCCAGGCCCGGCGCATAGCCCCAGATCGCGGCGCGCGCCGCCTCGGGCGTGACCTTGAACACCGGCGCGCCGATCACCAGCACCAGCTCCATCTCGAAGTGGTAGTTCTTGGTCACCGTCGGGTAGGGCACGGTCGCGCCGGACGGCGTCAGCGCGCTGGCCGGCTTCATGAAGTAAAACGGCGGCTCGCGCGTCGGGTCGGCCCCCATCTCGCGGGCATGATCGGCATAGTTGCGGCCGACGCAGAAGATGCGGCTCACCGCGTAACGGGCGTCGGTGCCGCGCACCGCGGCGCTCGGGGTCGCGAGCGGAGGAAAGACGAAATTGCTCATGGCATGGCTTCGACTTGGACAGGACAGCGCGCAGCATACTGGCCTCACCCTGGCCCTGCTGGTGCTGGCGCTGATGAGCGGCTGCGCGACACGCGCGCCGCTGCCGGCCCCGGCGCCCAGAACCGCGCCCTCGCCACCCGCCGGCATCGTCAGCGACGGCCCGCTGCCCAACCCGCCGCCCGACCTCGCCAAGGTGCCCGACGCCGAACCGCGGGTCGAAGCGATCCGTAGCGGCGGCCCCAACAAGCCCTACGAAGTGCTGGGCGAGCGCTATCAGCCCATCACCGACGACGCGCCCTATATGGACCGCGGCCTCGCGTCCTGGTACGGCCGCAAATTCCACGGCCGGCCCACCTCCAGCGGCGAGGTCTACAACATGTACGCGATGACGGCCGCCCATGCGACGCTGCCGATCCCGAGCTATGCACGGGTGCGCAACCCGGCCAACGGCCGTGAGGTCATCGTGCGCATCAACGACCGCGGCCCCTTCCACAAGGGCCGCATCATCGACCTGAGCTACACCGCCGCGCTCAAGCTCGACCTGCTGCGCGGCGTGGCCCCGGTCGAGGTGAGGCGCATCACCTATGCCGAGATCCGCGCCGGCCTCTGGCCCAAGTCAGGCCTCCAGCCGGCCAACGAGCCGCCGCCGGTGTTCGTGCCCGAGCCGCCGCCCGGCGCGCCGCAGCGCGAGACGACCGCCACGGTCAGCGCCGGCGCCGGCACAGGCTATTGGCTGCAGTTCGGCGCCTTCGCCAAGCTCGACGGTGCGGAGGCGCTGCGCCAGCGCGTCGCCGAGGCCGACCTGACGCTGCTGCCGCTGCTCACCATCGTCCGCGAGGCCGGACTGCACCGGCTGCGCGCCGGCCCCTTCCCGACGCCCGACGAAGCGCGCGCCACGGCGGCCCGGCTGCGTGACGACGGCGGCCTGGAATCGACGCTGGTCGAGAAGCGCTGAGCCCGCGCCTCAGCGCCCGCCCGCCACATCCAGCAGCGCGCCTACGGTGTAGCTGGCCGCATCGGACAACAGCCAGGCGATCGCCTCGGCCACCTCTTCGGCGCGGCCCAAGCGCTGGATGGGAATGGACGCGGCGATCTCGGGGGCGCCAACATCCCGACCGCTGCCGGCATGGATGTCGGTCTCGATGATGCCGGGACGCACGCCGTTGACGCGGATGCCCTCGGCGATCAGCTCGCGCGCCAGGCCCTTGGTCAGCGTGTCGATGGCGCCCTTGGTGGCGGCGTAGTCGACATAGATGCCGGCCGAGCCGAACTCGGCGGCGCGCGAGCTGAGGTTGACGATGGCCCCGCCACCGCCGCCGTGCCGGATGCTCATGCGCCACGCGGCCTGCTGGCAGCACAGCAGGGTGCCGATCACGTTGACATCGAACAGCCGCCGCCAGCGCGCGATGTCCATCGCGGCCAGGCGCGCGGCCGGCGCGACAATGCCGGCGTTGTTGACCAGGGCCGTCAATGGGCCCAGCTCGGCGTCGATGCGTTCGAACATGCCGGCCACCTGGCCCGCGTCGGCCACGTCCGCCTGCACGGTGATGACGCGCCGGCCGGTCGCGCGCAGTTCGTCGGCGAGCGCGTGTGCGGCGGACGCGTCGCTGACGTAGTTGAGGGCCAGATCCCAACCGGCCCGCGCACAGCGCCGGGCCGTCGCTGCGCCGATGCCACGAGAACCGCCGGTGATGAGCGCGATGCCTGCCATGCCCGCCATTGTCCTAGTGGCGCGGCGCGCCGCCAGGCCTTAACGTGACGGCACCGCCGAGCGGCGGCATGTGCCCCTTCCCCTTCTTTTGGAGATCCCCATGTTCCGTTGCTCCGTTCCTGCCGCCACCCTGGCCCTGGGCCTGATCGCCGCTGCGGCACCGGCCGTCGCGCAGAACCTGCCCTATGGGCCCAATGTGACGAATGAGCAGGCCCACAAGCTCGTCGGCGCCGCGATCGCCGAGGCCCGCAAGCAGGGCTTCACGATGGCGGTCGCGGTGGTCGACACCGCCGGCACGCTGGTGGTCTACGACAAGCTCGACAACACCCAGACCGGCAGCGCACTGGTGGCGCAGGACAAGGCGGTCTCCGCGGCGCTGTTCAAGCGCCCCACCAAGGCCTTCCAGGACGTCGTCGCCAGCGGCCCCGCCGGCGCGCGGGTGCTGTCGCTGCGCGGCGCGAACGCGGTCGAGGGCGGCCTGCCCATCGTCGTGGACGGCAAGATCATCGGCGCCATCGGCGTGTCCGGCGGCACCTCGGACCAGGACGGCATCGTCGCCAAGGCCGGCCTGGACGCCCTGGCGCCCAAGTGACCGCGGCCTGAGCGCCGGGCCGGGTCGGCGCAGCAGCCCGCGGCCCGCGGGCCTGCGGATATGCTTGCCGGCCCGGTTGTACAGACAAGGAGCCCCCATGACCTCCCATGACGTCGTCATCGCTGGCGGCGGCGTGTCGGGCCTGTACTGCGCGCTGCGCCTGGCCGATGCCGGCCGCCAGGTTCTGGTGCTGGAAGCCGCCGCCGACCGCTGGGGCGGACGCATCGAGACCGAGGACATGGACGGCTTCATCGCCGAGTACGGCCCGATGCGCTTCGAGCCGACGCTGCAGCCGCGCTTCGCGGCGCTGTGCGCCGAGCTGGGCGTGGGCCTGGTGGACTTCTCCGGCCCGTCGGCCGACCAGCTCGCCACCGACGACGCCGACCTGCCCGAGGCCGAGCGCGGCCTGAACTCGCTGCAGCTGCTGAAGCGCGGCATCATGCTCATCATGGGCCGGCAGCCCGACGACCAGGCCTGGATCGACGCGCTGACCGAGACCGACTACATGCGGCTGCGCAAGCACGCCCAGCTGCACGGCCAGCCGCTGTGGGACATGGGCTTCTGGAACGCGCTGTCGGCGCAGGGGGTGCTCAGCCACCGCGCGCTGGTGAAGCTGCGCGACACCGGGACCTTCTATCACATGATCCCGGAGAACCTGAACGCGGCCGAGTGGATCATCTGGTGGCTGCGCGCGCTCAAGACCGTCGGCCAGCAGCTCGCCAGCATCGAGGGCGGCTCGGCCCGGCTGACCGAAGGCCTGCTGGCCCGGCTGCAGGGCCACCCGAACGTGACGCTCGCCGGCGGCCACCGGCTGCTGCGCTTCGCACCGCTGCAGCTCGGCAAGCCGACGCTGGCGCTCGATGTCGCGACGCAGAACGGCCCGATCACGCTGCGCGCCGAGCGCCTGGTGCTGGCGCTGCCGCGCCTGCCGCTGCTCAAGCTGATGCAGTGCCTGCCGGAGCACATCGGTGCGCAGCTGGACAGCGTCAACGGCTTCCCGATGCTCAAGGTCTTCTTCGTCAGCAACGCGCCGTGGTGGAGCCATGGCCAGGCGCCGCAGCAGTACGCCAACTGCATGCCGACCCGCGAGATCCACTATTTCCGCCGCCCGCCCGAGGCCGATACCGACGGCCACGGCATGGTGCTGCTCTACATGGACCGCCCGTCCACCGAGTTCTGGCGCCACTATGTCATCGACGGCGACCGCCACGACCGCGCCGAGGTGGACCAGAACGCCCGCATCGTCGACGCCTTCGCGCTGTTCGTCGCGCGCGACGTCAAGCGTTCGGCCGAGTCCGGTGCCGGCACGGCGCTCAAGCTGACCGACCATGCCCGGCGCATCTTCGGCGACCTGAGCCTGGCCGAGACCAGCCGCTACATCCGCGACTCCATCATCACCTACGGCATCCGCGACTGGGCGCGTGCGCCCTTCGGCGCGGCCAATCATGGCTGGCAGCCGGGCGTGCGCTCCTGGAAGGTGATGGAGGCCTTCAAGGCCTTCGACTTCGGCAGCGGCGCGCGCAATCTGCACATCGTCGGCGAGGCCTATTCCGACTACCAGGGCTTCATCGAGGGCGCCCTGAACAGCGCCGAGCTGGCGCTGGCGACCCTGCCGGCCGTCGCTGTCGACCCGGCGTTGCAGGAGCCTGGCCTGGGGCTGTCCTGAGCGGCGCCAGCGTCAACGCACCAGCGGCCGGATCGCGCTGAATCCGCCGTCGACCGGCAGCACCTGGCCGGTGATGCGGCCGGCCTGATCCGACAGCAGCCAGTCGATCACGGCGGCCACCTCGTCCGCGCTCTGGATGCCCTCGGCATGGACCAGCGGGTATTGGCGGGCGGCGGCGGCACGCATCTCGGGCTGCTGGGTCAGGCCCGCACTCAGCGGCGTCTCGGTCAGCCCCGGCGCCACCACATTGATGCGCACGCCATGGGCCGCATAGGTTGCCGCAGCGCCGCGCGCCAGGCCCTCGACGCCGGCCTTGGCCGCCGAGATCACCTCGTGGTTGGCCACGCCGATGCGCGCCACCACCGAGCTGACCAGCACCGCGGCACCCGAGGCGCTGGCCTGGCGCAACGCGTCCAGCCAGGCCGTCAGGGCAAACACCGCGCTGTCCAGATTGACCCGCATCAGCTCGCGTGCCTGCAACGGCCGGGTGCGATGCAATGGCGCGATCAGCGTGCTGCCGATGCAGTGGGCCAGCAGTTGCGGCGGCCCGCCCCAGGCCGCGCGGCAGGCCGCGAGCGCCTGGTCGAGGCCCTCGGGCGTGGTGGCATCCAGCGCCAGCGGCAGGTCGGCGACAAGGCCCTGCAGGCGTGCGGCATCGCGGCTGGTCACCGCCACCCGCACGCCGCGCGCCTGCAGACGACGCGCGAGCGCCTGGCCGATGCCGCCGGCACCGCCGGTGATGAGCGCGGTCTGCGCATGCTGGGTCATGGTTCATCTCCTGGAGATCGGCGCCAGTCGCTGCCACCGGCGCAAAGCACCTGCGCGGTGAGGGTGGTGGACAGGACTGGCAAGATGTGAGTCATTGTCAGTTCAAGACCATCACTTTCACGATTTTTCCTCGTCAAACTGAGGCCAAACAATGGTTCAAAGCCTGTTCAAGACCGGGGTTGCGGCGCATCTCGTCGGCATGCCGGCCAACACCCTGAGGGTCTGGGAGCGCCGCTACGGGCTGCAATGCCATCAGCTGGACGCGCAGGGCCACCGGCTCTACTCGGCCGATGATGTGCAGCGCATCGCGGCGCTGCGCCAGTTGACCCTGCAGGGCCATGCCATCGGCCGTGTCGCCGCGCTGGACCCGGGCGAGCTGCGGGACCTGCTGTCTGCGCAGGACCAGGTGCGGGAGCTCGCCCAGCAGCTGGCGCCACCGGCGGCGGCTCTGCGCCGGCTGCTGGTCGTCGGGGCGGCGCTGGCCTCGCGCGTGCGCCGCGCGGCACCGCGGCAACAGCTGCGCATCGCCGCCGCGCTGAACCGCCTGCCCGAGGCCATGCCCGACACCTTGGCCAGTGGCCCGGACCGGCCGGACGCGTTGCTGCTGCATGCGCCATCGTTGCTGGCCGAGCCCCTGGACAACCTCGTCGCCCAAGCCGCAGCGCTTGGACTTCCGCGCGTGCTGGTGGTCTATGGCTACAGCAACTCGCAGGCCTTGCAGCGCTGCAGCGCATTGGGCATCGGCGCCTGGCGCGACAGCCACAACGACCGCAGCCTGGTCGGCTGGATTCTGGAGAGCCTCGGCGCCGGCGCCGGCGGCGCGGCGGTGGCGCCGAGCGCTGCCGCGCGGGGGGCCGAGCCGGCACCGCCCTCCTCACCGCAGTACGACGAGCTGACGCTGATCGACTGGACGACGCGCCGCACCGGCGTGGCCTGCGAATGCCCGAGCCACGTGGCCGAGCTGCTGCTCAGGCTGCAGCAGTTCGAGACCTACAGCGCCGACTGCGAGCATCGCGACGACGCCGACCGCCAACTGCATGCGCAGCTGCATCGGCTGGCCGGCTGCGCCCGCCTGCCGCTGGAACGCGCGCTGCAGCTGCTGGCCGAGCATGAGCGCTTGCGCGGCCCCCAGCCGGCCCATTGACGGTCCATTGACGATCCATTCACGGCTGCGGCGGGTCCGGCATGCCGGCCATCTGGTGGTCACCGTGGGGCGCCGGCCGCACGGCATTGTCTACACTGCCTCGATGTCTTCCGCTTCCTTCGACGCCGCGCGCGCCATCGCGATGGGCCGCGCCGCCCTTGAGGTCGAGGCCCGCGCGCTGACCGAGCTGGCCCCGCGACTGGGCGAGGCCTTCGCCGGCGCCGTGCAACGGGTGCTGGCCTGCCGTGGCCGCGTGGCCGTGATGGGCATGGGCAAGAGCGGCCATGTCGGCCGCAAGATCGCCGCCACCCTGGCCTCCACCGGCACGCCGGCCCTCTTCGTGCACCCGGCCGAAGCGGCCCACGGCGACCTCGGCATGGTGACGGCCGCCGACATCGTGCTGGCCCTGTCCAATTCCGGCGAGAGCGACGAGCTCAACGCCATCCTGCCGGTGCTCAAGCGCCTGGGGGTGCCGGTCATCGCGATGACCGGCGGAGCCGAGTCCAGCCTCGCCGCCCATGCCGACCTGGTGCTGGACAGCGCCGTGGCCGAGGAGGCCTGCCCGCTGCAGCTCGCGCCCACCGCCAGCACGACGGCGCAGATGGCGCTCGGCGACGCCCTCGCCGTGGCCCTGCTGGACGCCCGCGGTTTCAAGGCCGAGGACTTCGCCCGCTCCCACCCGGGCGGCGCGCTGGGCCGCAAGCTGCTGACCCATGTGCGCGACCTGATGCGCAGCGGCGACGCCCTGCCCCGGGTGGCGGCCGACACCCCCTTCACCGCACTGATGCGCGAGATGAGCGCCAAGGCCCTGGGCCTGGCCGTCGTCGTCGACGCCGACGACCATGTGCAGGGCATCTTCACCGACGGCGACCTGCGCCGCCTGATCGAACAGGGCCGCGACCTGCGCGCGCTGACGGCCGCCGCCGTGGCCCACCCGACGCCGCGCACCATCGGTGCCGATGCGCTGGCGGTCGAGGCCGCCGACCTGATGGAGGCCGCGCGCATCACGGTCGTGCTCGTCGTCGACGCGCAGCAGCGGCTGCTCGGCGCCATCAGCATCAACGACCTGATGCGGGCCAAGGTCATCTGATGAAGATGTACCCGCACTCGCTTCGCTCAGTGCCCCCCGCAGGGGCGCGTCAGCGCCTTCGGGCGGCCGGGTGGCGCTGACATGCCGGCACTGCGATTCCCGCCCGAGCTGCTGGTCAAGGCCCAGGGCAAGGGCCTGGGCGTCAAGCTCGCGATCTTCGATGTGGACGGCGTGCTGACCGATGGCCGCATCTATATCGGCGAGCAGGGCGAGAGCTTCAAGGCCTTCTCGACCCTGGACGGCCATGGCCTGAAGCTGCTGCAGCAGGCCGGCATCACGCCGGTCATCATCACCGGCCGCGACAGCCCGGCCGTGCGCCGCCGGGTTGCCGACCTCGGCCTCGCGCATGCAGCCTACGGCGTGAAGGACAAGCTCGCCGTCGCCACGCCGCTGCTCGATCAGCTGGGCGCCGGCTGGGGCGAGGTGGCCGCGATGGGCGACGACTGGCCCGACCTGCCGCTGCTCAGCCGCGCCGGCTTCGCCTGCGCGCCGCCGGGGGCGCATGCCGAGGTGCTGGCCCTGGCCCACCATGTCACCCGGGCTGCGGCCGGCCATGGCGCGGCGCGCGAATGCTGCGACCTGCTGCTGATGGCCAGTGGCCACTACGAGCGGCTGCTGCGGGCCCACCACGACACGCTGGACGGCGGCCAGCCATGACGCCGGCCACCCGGCTGCCGCCGCCCACGCCACGCCTGCGCAAGGTCCAGCCCTGGGTATGGCGCACCCAGATCCTGCTGGCCGACTATCTGCCGCTGCTGCTGATGGCCGTGCTGGCCGGCGGCACCTGGTGGCTGGTGAAGAACACGCCGCTGGTGGAGGCCCCGACCGAAACGGCGGCGGTACGCCATGAGCCCGACTACCGGATGACGAACTTCGAGGTCCAGCGCATCGGCGCCGACGGGCGGCTGCGCGTGCAGGTCGCCGGCGCCGAGCTGCGCCACTACCCGGATACCGACACGGTCGAGATCGACCGGGCCCGCGTGCGCGCGATCGCACCCGACGGCAGCCTGGCCATCGCCGAGGCCCGCCGCGCGGTGAGCAACGGCGACGGCAGCGACATGCAGCTGATCGGCGACGTGCGCCTGCGCCGGCTGGCCGCCGGGTCCGGCGAGGATGCACCGGCTCAGCTGGAGGTGCGCGGCGAGTTCGTGCAGGCCCTGCTCAACAGCGAGATCCTGCGCTCCCACCTGCCCGTCACGATCCGCCAGGGCGGCTCGACGCTGCGCGCGCAGAACTTCGAATACCAGCACCTGAGCGGCCAGCTCAGCTTCACCGGCAAGTCCCAGGGCGAGATCAGCTCGCGCAGCCCGCGATGACGCCGCTGGTGTTCATCACCGGCGCGTCCAGCGGCATCGGTCAGGCGCTGGCCTTGCGCTACTACCATGACGGCGCCCGGCTGGCCCTGGTCGCGCGCCGCACCGCCGAGGTCGAGCGCTGGGCCGGCGAACAGCGGCTCGACCCCATGCGCTGGCGGGTCTATGGCGCCGACGTGGCCGACCTCGACGCCATGGCCCGCATCGGCCGCGACTGCATCGACAGCCAGGGCCTGCCCGATGTCGTGATCGCCAATGCCGGCATCAGCATCGGCATGGACACCACCGAGTTCGATGACCTCGATGTGATGCGTCGCACCTTCGCGACCAACAACGTCGGCCTCGCCGCCACCTTCCACCCCTTCGTGGCGGCGATGAACGCGCGCGGCAGCGGCACGCTGGTCGGCATCGCCAGCGTGGCGGCCATCCGCGGCCTGCCGGGCCACGGTGCCTATTGCGCCAGCAAGGCCGGCGTGGTGGCCTACTGCGAAAGCCTGCGCGGCGAATGCCGGCCCTTCGGCGTGCACGTGGTCACGCTGCTGCCGGGCTATATCGACACGCCGCTGACCCGCGGCAACCGCTACAGCATGCCCTTCCTGATGCCGGTCGAGGCCTTCGCCGAACAGGCCGTGCGCGCCATCGGCGCCCAGGTCAGCTACCGCGTGATCCCATGGCAGATGGGCCTGCTGGCCACCCTGCTGCGGCTGCTGCCCGACGGGCTTTACGACCGGCTGCTGAGCAGCCGCCCACGCAAGCGGCGCGAGGGCGCGTAAACCGCTAGCAACGCGACGGCGACAAGCGCCGCACTCGCCGGCTCGGGCACGGCGGCCGGGCCCGAACCACCCGGGATCGGTGTGCCCGCCGCCACCGGCTCCAGGCCGAAACCCCAGATCAGGTTGATCCAGCCGTAGGTCTGACCCGGCCAGCCGTCCAGCACGAGATCGATGCTGTGTTCACCGAAGATGCCCACCGCCGACACGTACTTCAACGGCTGGTACAGCAGCGGCAGCGCCGTGAGGCGGGCCCCGGCGAGGTCGATGAAGTCCAGGTGGATGTCCCAGTGATTGAGCTGGCTGCAGCCACAGCCGTCGTAGAGGGACAGCCACAACCGGTCGTTGACGGGGTCGATGTCGACCGCAGCGGCCGTGTAGTAGCCGAGGTAGTGGCTGCCGGTCTCCGCACCCGGGCCGACCACGGCCGGCGCGAGCTGCTGGGTCAGCGGCACGGGCGTCCAGTTGACCGTGGTGTTTTGTGACCCGGTTTCGGAGATCACCACATGGGTGCCCGCAAGGGTCACCGGCGCGGCCGGGGCAAGCAACGGCAGGGTGGCGAGGGCGAGTACAGCGAGGTGGAGCAGGCGCATGGCATCACTTCCATAAGGGTGGACCTGTTGGTTTACGCGGCGCCGAGCAGCGCGACGGCTCACACCCGCCCCCCGCGTTTGCGGGGCTGCCGGTCAGGCCGCCGCCGTGGCCTCGCGCAGCAAAGCCTCCAGGGCCTCCCGCACCGCGGCGGCCGGCTCAGCGGCAAGGCCGCGCCGGATGACGGCCAGGGCCGACACCGACTGGCCGTTGGCCAGCAGGGCCCGTGCATGGTGGACGGCCAGCACCGGCAGGCGCGCCGCCCAGTTGCTGTGCGCATCCTGCGCATGCTCCCGCAGCAGCACCAGGTTCATCTCCCAGCCCCGGGTGGTGGCCTGCAGCGCTTCGGCGGCACCGTGGCGGTCGGGCAGGCGCAGCAGGATCTTGCCGAGGTTGATGGCCTCGGTGACCAGGGCATCGCGGTACTCCACGTCCTGCGGCAGCTCGCGCACGACGGCCTCGCGCCGCTGCAGGGCCTCGCGCCCCAGCCGCACCGCGTCGGGCAGCTCGCCCCGTTCGGCCCGCACCAGGGCCTCGGCGCCGTCCACCGAACCCAGCACATAGACCAGCTCCGCATGGTGGGCCTCGGCTTCCAGCGCCAACAGCTCACGGCGTGCCTGGGCCAGGTCGCCCAGGGCGTCCTGGGGCCGGTCCACGTGAACGCCGCCGGGCTTGAACAGGAACTGCGAGCGCAGGTGCAGGGCGCGGGCATGTTCGAGCTGCAGGCTGCGCCTGTCCTCGCCCACGCCCGGGTGCTTCAGCGCGGCCACCGCGCGGTCCAGCAGCGGCAGCACCGGCTGCAGCAGGGCCAGGCCCGCGGCGGCCCGACCCTGGGCCCGCTCGGACCGCGCCGAAGACTCCACCGCCCGGACGTACCAGATCATGAACTCGGCATCGCCCAGCCGCTCTTCGACGACCGAAGCGCCCAGCGCCAGTGCCCGTGCCGCGTGGGCCGCGCCCTGCTCGCGGCGCGACAGGCTGGCCGAGGTGTCGTTGAACTCGATGTCGGCCAGCTTGGCATAGGCCATGGCGGCGCCGGCCCGCAGTTCGGCGTCGTCGCTGCCCACTTCGGACAGGCGGTCCAGCGTGCCCACCATCTGCTGCAGCAGGTCGGCCTTGATGGCCATGCCGCCAGGCACATAGGTCACGGCATCGCCGAAGTGGAAGACCGCGTCCCGCGTGATCTGCTTGACGCTGGCGAGACGCTGCTCCGCCTTGCGCGCCTGCCACAGCGCCGCTCCGGTGCCGCCAAGCACCGACACCGTCGACAGCACCACCAGGCCCGAGGCCAGCGGGTTGCGCCGGATGAACTTGACTGCGCGCTCCACCCGTGTCGGCCGCCGCGCGCTGACCGGGTAGCCGCCCAGGTAGCGGCGCAGGTCGGCCGCGAAGGCGTCGACGCTGGCATAGCGCTCGTCCACCGGCTTGGCCAGGGCCTTGAGCAGGATGGTGGCCAGGTCGGGGGCCAGGTCCGGCGGCTGCGGTGCCTCGTCGAGGATCGCGCGGCCGAGTGCCGCCGGCGTCGCCGCGTCGCGGCCGTAGGGCGCCTGGCCGGTGAGCAGCCGGTACAGCAACACGCCGAGGGCGTAGGTGTCGGTGGCCGTCGTGACAGGCTCGCCGAGCACCTGCTCGGGGCTGGCATAGGCCGGCGTGAAGGGGCGCTGCTCGAACACAGTGGCTTCGTTTGCCGAACCGGGCCCGGTCGGATCCAGGGCCTTGGCGATGCCGAAATCCAGCAGCTTGACCTGGCCTTCAGCGTCGACCATCACATTGCCCGGCTTGATGTCACGGTGCACCACGAGCTTTCGATGGGCATGTGAGACGGCGTCGGTCAGCTGCAGAAAACACTCGATGACCTCGCGCTCTGTGCCACCTCGCAGGGCCTCGTCGATCGGTCGCCCGGGCACGAACTCCATCACCAGGTAAGGCCGCCCGCGGGGCCCGAGGCCGGCATCGAGCAGGCGGGCGATATGCGGATGCTGCATCTGCGCCAGCACACGCTGCTCGAGCGCGAAGCGTTGGGCGAAGGCGGTGCCGTCCAGACCCGCACGCAGCAGCTTGACGGCCGCATCGGCCTCGTAGCGGCCATCGGCACGGCGTGCTCGCCAGACCTCGCCCATGCCGCCCGCACCGATCCGCTCGACCAGTGCCCAGGCGCCGAGCTGCTTGGGCGCCGCCAGGGCCGCCGCCCAAACGGGCTCGGGCAGATCCGCAGCGCCGGTGGTCGCCTGGGCCAGCAGCGCGCTTGCTTCCGCGCGCACGCTGGCGTCGACTGCCTGGGCGTCGAGCCAGGCGTCACGTTCATCGACGGGCTGGCCCAGGGCTCCCTCGAACAGGGCCCTGACTTGGTTCCAACGCGCAGCAGCATCCATCGCACGCACTATCCTCGCGTGCGATGGACGCCCACAAGGATGCAAACACCGACGCGCTGTTCGCCGAGCTGTATGCCGAGTTGCGCCAGCTCGCCCGCGGGCGGCTGCGCCACGAGCGGCCGGGCCATACGCTGTCGGCCACGTCACTGACCCACGCCGCCTACGAGCGCCTGGCGGCCCAGCGGCTGGACCAGTGGCAGGGCCGCGGCCACTTCCTGGCCATGGCCGCGACGATGATGCGGCGCATCCTCGTCGATCACGCCCTGGCTCGCGCTGCCGACAAGCGCAGCGCCGAACTCGTCACGCTGTCCGCCGCAGAGTGGGTGGCCGACGATGCGGCGGCGGCACCGCTGGAGCTGCTGGACCTGCACCGCGCACTCGAAGAATTCGCCCAGCTCGACGAACGGGCCGCCCGCGTCGTTGAGATGCGCTACTTCGGTGGGCTGGAGGTGGAGGAGATCGCCGACGCGCTGGGCTGCTCGCCCGCCACCGTCAAGCGCGATTGGGTGGCCGCGCGCGCGTGGCTGAAGTCACGCCTTGGCGGCGCCTGAGGCCACTGGCTACACTGCGCGCCTTCATGCCCAATGCCGACCGACACGGCGGCGAAGGAGGACCCCATGGCCCAGGTGCTTCACCCCTGCTAACGCCCCCGCACTGACGACGCCGTCAGTGCCGCCCGCCGGCTGCCCGCTGCGCTGCAAGGTGCGGCCCCGCTCGATCCTCGCGGCCGCCCGCATCGCGGCCCACATTCCGTTTCGCCATGACACTCCGCCTCTGTGGCCTGGGCTTCGCCCTGGGCCTCGCGCTGGGCGCACCCGCGCACACCGCGCCCCTGGCCAACCCCACCGCGCTGCGCCTGCCAGCCAACGAGGCGCCGCCGGTCATCGACGGCCGGCTCGACGACCCGGCCTGGCAGCGCGCGCCCGTCTACGAGCATTTCGTGCAATTCCTGCCGGTCGACAAGCAGGCTGCGCGTTGGCGCACCACGGTGCAGGTGCTGGTCACCGAGGACGCCCTGGTGTTTGGCATCCGCGCCTGGGACCCGGCCCCCGAGCGCATCCGTGCACCGCTGGCCCGGCGCGACCAGGTCAAGGGCGACCAGGACTTCGTCGCGGTCTATATCGACCCGGTCGGCCACCGCCGCAGCGCCCAGTTCGTGCGCGTCAGCGCGGCCGGCACGATCGAAGACGGTCTCTTCAGTGCCGAGGACGACGGCGACGACTCGGCCCCCGACTTCGACGTCGAGGCCGCCGCGGCCCTGCTGCCGGACGGCTACAGCGTCGAGCTGCGCTGGCCGCTGGCCGCGCTGCGCTTCCCGCATGCCGACGGCGCGCCCTGGCGCCTGCTGATCGCACGCAACATCCCGCGCGAAGACCGCCGGCTCGACGTCAGCACCCCGGCCTTGACCAAGGATGCCTTGAGCTTCATCGCCGAGCTGCAGCCGCTGGACGGCCTGGGCGACCTGGTGGAGCAGGTGCGCGAGCGCAGCTTCCTGTCGCTGCGGCCCGAGCTCACGCTGCGCAGCACGCGCAACAGCAGCGATGCCGAGGGCAGCCGGCGTTCGCGCAAGGCCTCGCTGGGCGCCGAGATCAAGTGGCGGCCGCGCGCCGACTGGGTCATCGACGCCACGCTCAACCCCGACTTCTCGCAGGTGGAACTCGATGAGCCCCAGCTCGCCGGCAACACCCGCTTCGCGCTGAGCGTGCCCGAGAAGCGCCCCTTCTTCCTGGAGAGCGCCGATGTCGTCGGCCCGACACAGCCCGATGACTCCGGCGAGAACCGCAGCCTGGCGGCCTTCTACAGCCGCGCCATCACCGACCCCGACTGGGGCCTGCGCGCCACCTGGCGCGGCGCCGACGCCGAGGCCACGGCCCTGCATCTGCGCGATGCCGGCGGTGGCGCGCTGCTGCGGGCCGGTGCGTTCTCCACGCGCCGGGGCGTGCAGCCGCCCGGCTCGCTGGCGAGCTTCGCGCGCGGCCGCCTGCAGCTCGACTCCGTGGGCCTGGCGGGCCTGGTGTCGCTGCGCGATTTCGGCCAGGGACTGATCACCCAGGTCGCGGGCAGCGACGCGGTCTGGCGGGCCGGCGACAGCGACCAGTGGCGCGGCCATCTGCTGCTGTCGTCCACGACGCTGGGCCTGGACGACGACGGCCGGGTGCAGCGGGTCGGCAGCGACCGCGGCCACCGGGCCTGGGTCGGCTGGCGCCACCGCGATGCCCAGTGGGCGGCCCATGTCAACCTGGAGCAGATCAGCCCGCGCTTTGCCAATGACAACGGCTTCGTCAGCCAGAGCGGCGTGCGCCGCGCCACCGCCTTTGGCGCTCTGCGCCTGGGGCCGCGCGAGCTCGCGGGCCTGGACCTGCACGAGCGCGAAGCCCAGCTGAAGCTGCAGGAAACCCGCACGCTGGCCGACCCACTGCTCGGTGTGGCGGCCGGGCAGGTCGTCGACCGCCAGTTGCAGCCCGGCTTCTGGTTCTCCGCCGCACGCAACACCGGCGTCTGGGGTCATGTCGGCCTGGACAGCCACCGCGCCCGCAACGGCGGCGCGCTGCATGCCACGCGCACCCTGCTGCTGGGCTTCGAGTCCAACCCGGGCGAGCTGCTGACCCTGGTGAATGCCGAGCTGGAATGGGGCCGGCGGCTGGACGTCGAAGCCGACCGCGTCGGGCCAGGCGCCCAGGGGCATGGGCAGGCCCAGTGGCGCACGCCCCTGCCGGGCGGCTGGTGGCTGGAACTGGACCAGCGGCTCGCGCTGGGCTGGGTGAACTCGCCCGATGGCCGTCGCGCCTTCACCGACCGCAGCGCGCAGACCCTGCTGGTGCTGCACCTGAGCCCGCGTGATTCGCTGCGCCTCATCCACCAGCGCACTCGCTTCACGCGCCGCGCCGACGCGGACGCCGGCCTCGCGGCCCAGCAAGAGAGCGGGCGGGTGCTGTCCGTGATGTTCCAGCACCGCCTGGGCATCGCGCGGGTGCTGAGCCTGGGGTTCAACGCCAGCCAGGGCCAGCCCGGCGCGCTGCGGTCAAGCGAGCTGTTCGCCAAGGCCAGCGTCGGCTACTGAGGCGCGCGATCCGGCGCGCGCGCCGCGCAGGCAGGCCAGAAACGCACAAGGCGCCCGAAGGCGCCTTGTTCATTGATGCCCGAAGGCCAGGGGATCAGTAGCCGCCGGAACGGCCACCGCCGCCGTAGCCACCGCCGCCACCGGGGCGGCCACCGCCGCCACCGCCGTAGCCGCCACCGCCGCCGCCGTAGCCGCCACCACCGGAGCGGCCACCGCCGCCACCGCCGTAGCCGCCGCCACCACCGCCGCCGTAGCCGCCACCGCCGGAGCGGCCGCCGCCACCGCCGCCGTAACCACCACCGCCGCCGAAGCCGCCACGGCCGCCGCCGCCAAAGCCGCCCGGGCGCTCTTCACGCGGACGAGCCTCGTTCACGACGATGGCACGGCCTTCCAGGGCCTGGCCGTTCATGCCGTTGATGGCGGCTTGCGCCTCGGCATCCGAGCCCATTTCGACAAAGCCGAAACCCTTGGAGCGGCCGGTTTCACGGTCCATCATGACCTTTGCGGAGGTCACCGTACCAAACTGACCAAACGCTTCTTGCAACGATTCGTCACGCACGCTGTAGGCCAGATTGCCCACATAAAGCTTGTTTCCCATGGGGAAGCCCTTCTCTACTCAAAACCAAAAAACCATGTGGAGCTTCAACCCATCGTGAACCATTCAAGCGAAGGTGCGGCGTCCAGACACAGGCGATCAATTATGGTGGCGGGGTCAAGAATTGCGGGAAGGCACTCCGAGGACTGTTGTTTTTCCGAGCTAGCACAAACCCTGTCGATGCCCGCCTCTCATGGCGGCGTCATCGATACCATGCCGCCCCGATGACGATTCCGCTGCTTCCCGCCCTCGCCCGCGTCCTGTCCAGCATCGACGCCGTGCGCAATCTGCGCGCGCTCTACGGCCTGCTGGCCGGTTTTTGCATGGCCGGGCTGATGCTCGCCTCGGCGCAGTCGGCGCTGCTGCGCGGCGACGAGCTGATCAGCGCGCTGTGGATGGGCCTGGCGCTGGCTGTCGCCTTTTTCAGCGTCAATGCCACCGGCCTGATGCTGATGGACCAGGCACGGGCGCTGCCGGTGCGCGACCCCCAGGACGCCCTGCTGGACGCGCTGCGCTGCGGTCATCGCGTGCTGCTCGCCCTGCTGGCCTGCGTGTTGCTGGCCGGCATGGCGGTGGCGGTGCTGGCCGGCCTGCTGCGGGCAACCCATCTCCCGGCGGTCGGTGCGCCGCTGCTGGCCATCGTGCTGCCGGCGGGCGTGCTGATGCTGGGCGGCATCAGCTTCGTGCTCGTCATGCTGGTCGGCCCGCTCGCCGGGCCCGCCGTCTGGGCCGGCGGCCCCAACGCCGGCGTGCTGCGCTTCCTGCGCGAACGGCTGCGGCGCGACCTGCCCGAGACCGCCCTGCTGATGGCCTTGGTCTATCTGCTCGTGGCGCTGGCGACCGCGGCGGTCAGCTTCGTCATCGTCAGCGGCAGCCAGTTGCTGGCGAGCCTGGCCATCCTCGGTGGCGGTGTCGAGCTGCCGGCGCGCCAGCTGCTGGCCGGCGTCATGGGCCTGGGCCCACGCGCCCTGGGTGCCAGCGGCGTGCCGCTGCAGGGTGGCAACCTCGGCCTGGCGGCATTGATCGGCGGCGGCGTGGTGTTCGCGCTGGCCCTGGTGCTGCCGACCCTGGTCTGGCTGCGCGGCTGCTGCGCGGTCTACCTCGCGCTGACCGAGCCGCGATGACGGCGGCGCCACGCATCGCGTCGCTGGTGCCCAGCGCCACCGAAACGCTGGTGGCCCTGGGCCTGGGGCCCTGCCTGGTGGCGCGCACCGGCTTCTGCATCCATCCGGCGGACGCGGTCCGGGCGGTGCCCAAGGTCGGCGGCACCAAGGACGTGAACCTCGACAAGCTGCGCCGCCTCGCGCCGACGCATGTCGTCGTCAACATCGACGAGAACCGCCGCGAGACGGCCGAGGCGCTGCGCGAGTTCGTGCCCGAGCTCATCGTCACCCACCCGACCCGCCCCGAGGACAACCTCGCGCTGTTCGAGCAGTTGCGCGCCGCCTTCGCCAACGTGCCCGGCGTCAACGAACGCGCAGCGGCCCTGTCCGCCGAGTTCGCCGCCGCACTGGCGCGCTGCCGCCAGCAGGCCTGGCCGGGCGAGCGGGTGCTCTACCTGATCTGGCGCGAGCCCTGGATGACGGTGGCGCGCGATACCTACATCTCGACGCTGCTGGCCGAAGCCGGCTGGCAGACCTGGCCCGACCTGCTCGGCGGCGAACACGGCGCCGGCCGCTACCCGGCGCTGACCGGCAGCGAGCCCTGGCTGCGGCAGATCGACCGCGTGCTGCTCAGCTCCGAGCCCTACCGCTTCGGCCCCGAGCACCTGGCCGAAGCGCAGGCCCTGTGCCCGCAGGCCCGGGTGCAGCTCGTGGATGGCGAGCTGCTGAGCTGGTGGGGCGCACGGGGCGCGGCGGGGCTGGACTATCTGTGCGAGCTCGCGCAAGCGCGCTGAAGCCGCCGCAGGGCCGGGCCACCCGCCACAATCACCCGCCATGGACATCTACAAGCCCCTCGTTGCGCTGCTGGCCATCGTCAACCCTGTCGGCGTGGTCCCCTTCTTCATCCACTTCACGAGCAGCTTCACCCGCGAGCAGCGCCGCAAGACCATCTGGGTCAGCGCGAGCACCGCCGGCATCGTGATCGCGCTGTCCGCGCTGTTCGGCTTGAGGATCATCGAGTTCTTCAGCATCTCTCTGGCAAGCTTCCAGGTGGGCGGCGGCTGCCTGCTGCTGATCAGCTCGCTGCAGATGCTCAACGCCCAGCCGGCCGAGGCGCGCAAGGAAGACGTGTCCGAGGGCTCCAGCAAGGTGGACGCCGGCGCCAGCATCGCCGTCGTGCCGCTGGCCATCCCCCTGCTGACCGGCCCGGCCACGATCTCCACCATGGTCATCTACGCCGACAAGACCCGCCACTGGTGGGAGCTGGCCGTGCTGTGCGGCTATGGCGTCGTGGTGGCGGCAGTGACCTTCGCGACCTTCTCGGCCAGCAGCAAGATCGCCAAGGCGCTGGGCCAGACCGGCATCAGCATCATGACCCGGCTGATGGGCCTGATCCTCGCCGCATTGGCCGTCGAGCTGTTCAGCGACGGGCTGATCAAGCTCTTCCCCGTGCTGTCGGCACGCTCGATCAGCTGACGCCTTGGTCCTGCGGCTTCAGCGGTAACGCGCCCCGGGGAGCGCCATGCTGGCCCTGGTGATGACCCTGACCCGCCGGCTGGACTGGTATCGCCTCGGCATCCCGACCGACACCCCGGCGTGAATTACGCTCGGGCATGGCCAAAGAAGGTTTCGACTACATCATCGTGGGTGCCGGCACCGCCGGCTGCCTGCTGGCGAACCGGCTCAGCGCCGACCGCAACAAGCGCGTACTGCTGATCGAGGCCGGCGGCAAGGATGACTACCACTGGATCCACATCCCGGTCGGCTACCTCTACTGCATCGGCAACCCGCGTACCGACTGGTGCTTCCAGACCGAGGCCGAGCCCGGGCTGAACGGGCGCCACCTGCGCTACCCGCGCGGCAAGGTGCTGGGCGGCTGCTCCAGCATCAACGGCATGATCTATATGCGTGGCCAAAGCCGCGACTACGACCACTGGGCCGCGCTAACCGGAGACGACACCTGGCGCTGGGAGCGGGTGCTGCGCGCATTCCGCAAGCACGAGGACCATTGGCGGCTGGACCAGCCGAAAACAGCGCCCGCGGGCTTCGCCGAGATGCACAACCCGCCCAGCGGCCGCAAGGGCGAGTGGCGGGTGGAGCAGCAACGGCTGCGCTGGCCCATCCTCGACGCCTTTGCCGCCGCGGCACAGCAGGCCGGCATCCCGGCCACCAGCGACTTCAATGCCGGCACCAACGAGGGCGTCGGTTATTTCGAGGTCAACCAGAAAAAGGGCTGGCGCTGGAACACGGCCAAGGCTTTTCTGCGGCCGACGGCCCTGGCCCGCCCCAACTTCGAGCTCTGGACCGGCGCCCAGGTGCGCAAGCTGCGCCTGCTGCACGACGACCGCGGCCTGCGCTGCAGCGGCGTCGAGGTGCTGACGCCGCATGGCGTCGAACAACCCTGGCTGAATGCCGGCGGCGAGGTCATCCTCGCCGCCGGCGCCATCGGCTCGCCGCAGCTCCTGCAGCTCAGCGGCCTCGGCCCGGCGCCTTTGCTGCAGAGCCTGGGCATCCGGGTCGAGGGCGACCTGCCCGGCGTCGGCGCCAATCTGCAAGACCATCTGCAGATCCGCGCCATCTACCAGGTGCAGGGCGCCAAGACGCTGAACACCCGAGCCGCATCGCTGTGGGGCAAGGCCATGATCAGCCTGGAGTACGCCCTGCGCCGCAGCGGCCCGATGAGCATGGCGCCCAGCCAGCTCGGCGCCTTCACGCGCAGCAGCCCGGACAAGGTCTGGCCCGACCTGGAATACCACGTCCAGCCGCTGTCGCTGGACGCCTTCGGCGAGCCGCTGCACCGCTTCAATGCCTTCACCGCCAGCGTCTGCAACCTGAACCCGACCAGCCGCGGCACGGTGCGCATCACCTCGCCCGACGCGGCCGTCGCACCGGCGATCCGGCCCAACTACCTGAGCACCGACGAGGACCGCAAGATTGCTGCCGAAAGCCTGCGGCTGACGCGGCGCATCGTGTCGCAGCCGGCGCTGGCCGCCTTCAAGCCCGAGGAATACAAGCCGGGCCCGCAGTACCAGACCGACGCGGACCTCGCCCGCCTGGCCAGCGACATCGCGACGACCATCTTCCACCCGGTGGGCACCTGCAAGATGGGCCGCCCGCACGACCCGATGGCCGTCGTCGACTCGCGGCTGCGCGTGCGCGGCGTGACGGGCCTGCGCGTGGCCGATGCGAGCGTGATGCCGACGATCACCAGCGGCAACACGAATTCGCCGACCTTGATGATTGCGGAGAAGTTGGCGGGGTGGTTGATGACCTGAGGCCGAGTACCGCCGCGACAATCGCGGTTATGGCCTCCCCGTCCCCACGCGTGCTCTCCGTCATCCCGCCGATGACGCAGCTGAACACGCCCTACCCGTCCACCGCCTATCTGACCGGCTTTTTGCGCTCGCGTGGCGTGGACGCGCATCAGGTGGACCTGGCGCTGGCCCTGGTGCTGGCGCTGTTCTCGCCCGCCGGCCTCGGGCAGATCCGCGAGGCGGTCCAGGCGCTGCCGGATGCGCAACGCACACCCCAGACGGCCTGGTTCGCCGCCGAATTCGACGCCATCGCCGCCGCCACGCCGCGGGTCATCGCCTTCCTGCAGGGCCGGGATCCGACGGTGGCCCACCGCATTAACACCCGCAGCTTCCTGCCCGAGGGTGCGCGCTTCGCATCGCTGGACCATTACGTCGGCGACGAGGGCGAGGACCCGCTCGCCTGGGCCTTCGGCGCCCTCGGCCTGCAGGACCGCGCCCGTCACCTGGCCACGCTGTTCCTGAATGACCTGGCCGATGTGCTGCGCGACGCGGTGGACCCGCGCTTCGAGTTCGTCCGCTATGCCGAGAAGCTCGCTGCCGCCCAGGCCCACTTCGACCCGCTTGCCGAGGCCCTGGCCGAGCCGCCGCACCTGATCGACGCGACGCTGCAGCGCCTGACGCTGGACGCCCTGGCGCAGCACCAGCCCGACGTGGTGCTGCTGTCCGTGCCCTTCCCGGGCTCGGTCTACGCGGCGCTGCGCATCGCGCAGGCGATCAAGGCCGCGCGGCCCGAGGTGGCCTGTGTGCTGGGCGGCGGCTATGTCAACACCGAGCTGCGCGAGTTGGCCGAGCCGCGGCTCTTTGACTTCGTCGACTACGTGACGCTGGACGCCGGCGAGCACCCGCTACTGGCGCTGCTAGAGCACGTCGCCGGCAAGCGCAGCAAGACGCGGCTGGTGCGCACCTTCTGGCGCGACGGTGCGGAGGTCCGGTACACCAACTTCGTCGAGCCCGACATCCCGTTCGACGAGGTCGGCACGCCCACCTGGGACGGCCTGCCGCTGGACCGTTATCTGTCGCTGCTGGACATGCTCAACCCGATGAACCGGCTGTGGAGCGACGGGCGCTGGAACAAGCTGACCGTGGCCCACGGCTGCTACTGGAAGAAGTGCAGCTTCTGCGATGTGAGCCTGGACTACATCTCGCGCTACGAGGCCGCGAGCGCCAGCGTGCTGGTGGACCGCATCGAGGCCATCGTCGCCGAGACCGGGCAGACGGGCTTCCACTTCGTCGACGAGGCCGCGCCGCCCAAGGCGCTCAAGGCCCTGGCCGAAGAGCTGCTGCGCCGCCGCGTGGCCATCAGCTGGTGGGGCAATATCCGCTTCGAGAAGACCTTCACGCCTGAGCTCTGCCAGTTGCTGGCCGACAGCGGCTGCATCGCGATCTCCGGCGGGCTGGAGGTGGCATCAGACCGGCTGTTGAAGCTGATGAAGAAGGGCGTCAGCGTGGAGCAGGTGGCCCGCGTGACCAAGGCGTTCGCGGATGCCGGCGTGCTGGTGCATGCCTACCTGATGTATGGCTTCCCGACGCAGACCACGCAGGACACCGTGGACGCCCTGGAGTACGTGCGCCAGCTGTTCGAGAACGGCTGCATCCACAGCGGCTTCTTCCACCGCTTTGCCTGCACGGTGCACTCGCCCGTGGGCATGAACCCGGCCGAATACGGCGTCACGCTGCAGCCGCTGCCGCCAGGCCGTTTCGCCAGGAACGACATCGCCTTCATCGACCCCACACCCACCGACCACGACGGCCTGGGCCAGGGGCTGAAGAAGGGCCTCTACAACTTCATGCACGGCATCGGCCTGGACCATGACATCCGCGGCTGGTTCCCGGTGCGGGTGCCGAAGACGACGGTGCCGAGGTGGTTTGTCGAGCGGGCACTTTATTCGAATATTTGAAAATTTATCCCAGACAGATAAACTTCCAAATATTGCAATAAAGGCCGTACTGCATGGACTCGATACGCAATCCTTTTGCCCCCGGCGCGGGGACGCCCCCCCCAGAGCTTGCTGGCCGGGACGAACTGCGCGAAGCGCTGCGTGTTGCCATCGAGCGAGCTCGCATTGGCAGACCCGCGAAGAGTGCCATGTTGGTCGGGCTCCGTGGCGTAGGTAAAACTGTGCTGCTGGACCGCGTACGTACCGACGCAGAAGCAGCGGGCATTCACACCGTCCGCATTGAGGCCCCCGAAGGCAGGTCGCTGCCGGCACTTCTGGCTCCCCAGTTGCGACAGGCCCTGCTGAGACTTAGCCATCTCCAAGCCGCCAAAGACGTCGCCATTCGTGGGCTGCGCGCACTGGCAGGCTTTGCGAGCAAGCTGAAGGTCACCTACAACGACATCGAAGTCGGGTTCGACTACGACGGCGAACCCGGCCTGGCCGACAACGGCGACCTGGAACACGACCTGCAAGCTCTTTTCGAGCAGGTGGGCCTCGCGGCCAAGGCTGCAGACACTGCGCTCGCAATCTTCATCGATGAGCTTCAGTATGTCGAAGAAGATCAAATGGCAGCACTGATCACCGCCATTCACCGGACCGAGCAACGCCAGCTCCCCATCGTGCTGGTAGGCGCCGGTTTGCCGCAGTTGCGTGGACGCATGGGCAATGCGAAGTCCTACGCAGAGCGACTGTTCAATTTCCCCGAGATTGGCCCCCTGCCCGATGCTGCGGCCAGGCAGGCCATCGTCAAGCCGCTGGCGAAGGAAGGCACCACCATCGACGACGATGCCATGGCGGAGTTGATTCGCCTCACCGAGGGGTACGCCTACTTCCTTCAGCAATGGGGCTACTACACCTGGGAGACCGCCGAGGCATCCCCCCTCACCTTGAAAGACGTGAGCCAGGCAACGGACATCGTTGTCGCGGCACTCGACGAGAGTTTTTTCCGCGTGCGTTTCGACCGGTTGACGCCGAAGGAAAAGAGATACCTTCGCGCGATGGCAGAACTCGGGTGCGGGCCCCACCGGTCAGGCGATATCGCCGCCTGCTATCAGGCCAGGGTCACCTCGCTGGCACCGACGCGCAGCTCGCTGATTGCCAAAGGCATGATCTGGAGCCCCAACCACGGCGACACCGCCTTCACCGTCCCGATGTTCGACCGGTTCATGAAGCGCATCATGCCGGGCCAGGACTGGCGAACGAGCTGATGTTTACTTCCACCTTCACCTTCGCAGCCGGCAACTACGACGACGGATTCCATGCGCTGGACGCTCGCATCGCCGACATGGCCCGCGCCGTGCTCGGTTACCGCGGCGAGGAGACCTGGGAGAACCCGGCGACGGGGCTGATCTCCAACGTCTACTACTGGGACTCGCTGGACGCCTTGCAACAGTTGATGAACCACCCCGCCCACCGCGAGGCCAAGCAGGCGCAAGGCCGCTGGCTGGGGGGCTACCAGGTCGTCATTGCCCAGGTCATCAACACCTATGGCGACGGGGGCATCCCGCATCCGCTCGCCTCACCCCGGGAGCCTTCATGCAACGTCGCCACGTGATCACGCTGGCCGCCCTGCCGCTGCTGGCAGAGGCCGCACCGCCGACCGTCCGCACCCGGGTCAAGACGCCGCTCGGCGACTTCGTCGTCGAAGTAAACCCCGCCGTCGCGCCGCTGACCGTGGCCAACTACCTGGCTTATGTGGACGCCCACCAGCTCGACCGGGCCTGGGTCTAACGGCTGGTGTCGCTGGCCAACCAGCCGCAGAGCCCGCACAAGATCGAGGTCGTGCAGTGGGGCCTGAACCTGGCCGACGAAGCACCGCCGCTGCGCCCGGCCATTGCGCACGAGACGACGCAGCAGACCGGCCTGCGCCACCGCGACGGCACGGTGTCGATGGCGCGCGGCGCGCCGGGCACGGCCGCGAGCGAGTTCTTCATCTGCGTGGGCGACCAGCCCGAGCTGGACTTTGGCGGCCGCCGCAACCCCGACGGCCAGGGCTTTGCGGCCTTCGGCCAGGTGGTGCAGGGCATGGGCGTGGTGCGCGCCCTGCATGCCCAGGCCGGCCCCGAGCAGTGGCTGAAGCAGCCGATCGCGATCGGGCCGGTGCGCCGGATTTGAGCGCGACGGTTTGTGCAATGCACAATGTCCGCATTCAGCGGAGGTGAGTGATGCGGCGCGTGGTGTTCAACCAGAAGGGCGGCGTGGGCAAGTCCACGATCACAAGCAACCTGGCGGCCATCGCTGCGGCCAGCGGACGGCGGGTGCTGGTGATCGACCTCGACTGCCAGGGCAACACGACCCGCTACCTGCTCGGTGACGCTGCCGACGAGGCGCATGCCGGCTCGGCCGCCTTTTTCGCGCAAACGCTGAAGTTCAGCGTCAAAGAGGTCGACACCGCAGACTTCGTCGTCGCCAGCCCCTGGGACAACCTCGACGTGATGCCGGCCTCGGCCGAACTCGACGAGCTGCATGGCAAGCTGGAGAGCCGCTACAAGATCTACAAGCTGCAGAAGGCGCTCGAGGCGCTGCAGCAGCAGGACGGCCGCTACGACGAGATCTGGATCGACACGCCGCCGGCGTTGAATTTCTACACCCGCTCGGCGCTGATCGCGGCCCAGGGCTGCCTGATTCCCTTCGACTGCGACGACTTCTCGCGCCGCGCGCTCTACGGGCTGCTCGAGTCGGTGGAGGAGATCCGCGCCGACCATGCGCCCGAACTGAGTGTCGAGGGCATCATCGTCAATCAGTTCCAGGCCCGCGCTGCGCTGCCGCAGCGCGTCGTGCAGGAACTGCTCGACGAAGGCCTGCCGGTGCTGGAGCCCTATCTGTCGGCCAGCGTCAAGGTCAAGGAATCCCACGAGCTGAGCCGTCCGATGATCCATCTGGACGCGCGCCACAAGCTGACGCAGGAGATGGTGGCGCTGTACGAGTCGCTGGGCTGACCGCGCCGCAGTGCCGCTTCAGTCCGGCGCCGGCAGCGGGTCCAGCGGCGGCAGGCTGACACGCGCGCGCAGCCCGCTGCCGGCATGGGCGTCCAGCAGTTCCAGCGTGCCGCCGTGGCGCTTGGCGATGTCGGCCGCGATGGCCAGCCCGAGGCCGCTGCCGGTGCCGACCGCGGTGCTGCCACGGCGAAAGCGCTGCAGCGCCGCGGCCCGCTCGGCCGGCGGGATGCCGGGCCCGTTGTCCTCCACCTCCAGCCAGGGGCCATCGACGCTGTTGCCGCTGCGTACCGTGATGCGCGCGCCCGGCCCGGCATAGCTGACCGCGTTGTGGATCAGGTTTTCGAGCAGCTCCCGCAGCAGGAAGGCCTGGCCCAGCGCGGGCGCCTCGGCGAGCTCGAAGCCCAGGTCCACGCCGGCCGGCAGCGCGCGATGGGCCCAGTCCTGGCCACTCTCCATCGCGATATCGCGCAGGTCCAGGAGCTGATCGGCATCGACGCTGCGGTCCTCGGCTCGCGCCAGGGACAGCAGTTGCTGCGCCAGCCGGGCGCTGCGCTGCACGCTCTGGCGCAGCCGCTCCAGCAGCGGCTCGACGCGCGGGTCATGCGGCTCCAGCATCGCCAGTTCGATCTCGGTCTGCAGCGAGGTCAGCGGCGTGCGCAGCTGGTGGGCCGCATCGGCCAGGAACTCGCGTTGCGCCTCGGAGGCGCTGGTGAGCCGCTCGAACAGCCGGTTGAAGGCCGCCTGCAGCGGCACCAGCTCGCGCGGCAGGCTCGCGGACAGCGGCGTGAGCCGGTGCAGATCGCGGTGTTCCAGTTCGGCGCTGAGATCGGTCAGCGGCGTGATCCCCTGGCGCACCGCCAGCCAGCCCGCCAGCGCCAGCAACACCGCCAGGCCACCACCATTGAGCATCACCAGGCCACCGATCTGGCTCTGCAGGGCCGAGCGCTTGTGCTGCGTCTCGGCCACCAGCACCTGGCAGACCCCCGAGCCGCAGTCCTGGCCGAGCTGCACCAGCCGCAGATCGCGGCCCCGCAGCTTGACATCGCCGTAGAAGGCGCCGCCCACCGGCTGAGTGGCCGGCCGCGGCTGCAGCTCCACCAAGCCGGCGTCGCCCTGCAGCACCTCGCCCGCCGGCCCGAGCACCAGATAGAACACATCGTCCTGGCGGTCAAAGCGAAGCGCGCGGTCCATCGTCGCGCTGATCTCGATGCGCGGCTCGTCACCCCGGGTGTCGATCTGGCCGGCCAGCGTCAGCGCCACGTCCTCCAGCGCGTCGTCCAGCCACATCTGTGCGCTGTACTGCACCTGCTTGTACAGCGCCAGGCCCATCAGCGGCAGGCCCAGCAGCAGGGGCAACATCAGCCAGCCGAACAGCCGCCGCTGCAGGCTGGGACTCCAGGGGCCTCTCGCGCCCCTGCCCACTCAGGCGACTTCCTCGAGCAGATAGCCCAGGCCACGCACCGTACGCAGCTGCACGCCGCCCGGCTCGATCTTGGCGCGCAGCCTGGAGAGGCAGACCTCGATGGCGTTGTCGCTGACGCCCTGGTCCCAGGCATTGCTGGCCAGCGCGATATGTTCCTTGGGCACGACCTTGCCGGCCCGCGCCATCAAAAAGCCCAGCACATCCCATTCGCGGGCCGACAGCGCCAGCGGCTCCTCGTCGATGTAGGCGCGGCGGGCTTCCTGGTCGATGCGCAGCCGGGCCAGCTGCAGCTGGTTGCTGGTGCGCGCCTGGCTGCGGCGCACCAGCGCACGGGCGCGGGCCACCAGCTCGGTCAGCGCAAAGGGCTTGACGAGGTAGTCGTCGGCGCCGCCCTCGAGGCCACGGACCCGGTCCTCGACCGCGTCCCGCGCGGTCAGAATCAGCGTGGGCACGGCCAGACCCTCAACACGTACGCGGCGCAGGGTCTCGAAACCGTCGATGCCGGCCAAGCCGATGTCGAGGATCAGCAGGTCGTAGGCATCCTCGCGCAGCGAGCGCGGCACCGGCTCACCGCGGGCGGTGCAGTCCACCACCCAGCCCTGCGAGCGCAGCGCACGGGCGGTGGTTTCGACGAGTTGTTCGTCGTCTTCGACAAGCAAAATGCGCATGGGTCGAAGTATGGCGCGGAGCCCTTGCAGCCGCTGACAGCGGGCTGTCGACCCGTCCATGCGGCCGCGCGGACGGGCGCCCACCCATCCACGGGGGCCGCCAAAGGACGCAAGCTTCGGGCAAGCCGTGCGTCAAGCGCATGACGGCGCAGGGTCGGACACTGCATGTCATGGAAACGTCAGACAAGCGCCGTCCTGCGGTGCTTCTTTTTCACGGCCTCTGTGCCAACCCGCTGGAGCTCGCGCCGGTCGCCAAGTCGCTGCGAGAGGTCGGCTACGTCGTCGAGACCCCGGCCATGGCCGGCTATGGCGTCAGCAGCACCACCGGTGAGCAACTGCCCGTGCCGCCCTTCGAGCACTGGCTGCGCGAGGCCGAGGCCGCCTTCGACCGCCTGGCCGCCACGCATGGCCGCGTCGCGGTCGGCGGCCTGTGCATGGGCGCGGTGCTGGCTCTTGCGCTGGCCGCGCGCCGGCCGGCCGCTGCCCTGGTGCTGATCTCCACCACCCTGCATTTCGACGGCCGGAACGTCTCGCCCTGGCGCCGCCTGCTGCCGCTGGCCTATCTGCCGGCGTTGCGCAAGCGCATGAGCTTCAAGGAAACGGCGCCCTATGGCCTGAAGAACGAGAGGCTGCGCAACTGGGTCGAACAGGCGATGGCGGCCAACAAGGTGTCGGCCGTCGGCGCTGCCCGGCTGTCGGCCGCTTCGCTGTACGAGGCCAGCCGGCTGATCCGGCATGTGCGCGGCCGCCTCACCCAACTGAGCGCACCCGCGGTCGTGCTGCATGCCACCGAGGACGATGTGGCCGGGCCGCGCAGCGTGCACGAGCTGCAGAGCCGGCTCGGGGAAACCCCCGAGGTGCACTGGTTCCACGACAGCTATCACATGCTGACCCTCGACAACGAGCGCACGGCCGTGGCCCGCACGGTGCGCGACTTCCTGCTGCGGCGACACCCCCTGGCCAAGCTCAGCCCCCTTTCTGCATTCGGAGAATTCCATGAGCAACACGCTTGACCAGCTCTGCGCCATCGCCCAACGCGAACTCGGCGCCGAGGCGCTGAACGACAAGGTCAACACCCCCTTCTCCGAACTCGGCATGGATTCGCTCGGCCTGGTCGACTTCATGTTCACCGTCGAGGACCATTTCAAGGTGAACATCGAACACGACCGCGCGCTGCAGAACCCGACGCTGGCCGGCCTGGCCACGCTGGTGGACGAACTGCTCGCGGCCAAGGCCGAGCCGACCGCCGCCTGAAGACGGGCGCCCGATGACGGCCGTCTGGATCACCGGTCTGGGCGCGGTCAGCGCCCTCGGCCAGGGTGTCGACGCGCTCGCCGATGCACTGGCCGCCGGACGCTCCGGCGTCACGGCCCAGCCCGGCAGCGAGGAGCATGCGCTCAAGCCTTTCGCCGCCGCCGCGGTCAGCGCGCCATTGGCCGCCGGCATGCCACCGGCCCAGCGCAACCTCTACGACCGCCATGGTCTGCTGGCGCTGGAGGCCGCCGCCGAGGCCTGGGCCCAGTCCGGCCTGCCGGCCACCGCGCCGCAGCCGGAGCGTGCGGCCGTGGCCTGGGGCACCGGCCTGGGCGGCTCGGTGTCGATGGAGGCGTCCTACAACCAGATGTTCACGGCCCGGCCGCCGCGGGTGCACCCCTACACCGTGGTGCGCGTGATGGCCAACTCGGCCGCCTCCCATCTCGCGATGCGCCACCAGCTGCGCGCGGCTCAGCTCGCGGTGTCCAACGCTTGCGCCTCCTCGGCCCAGGCCATCGGCGAGGCGCTGTGGCTGCTGCGCAATGGCCGCGCCGACGTCGCGCTGGTGGGCGGCTCCGAGTCCATGCTGCACATCGGCAGCGCCCTCGGCTGGCAGGCCATGGGCGTGATGGCGTCGCTGGACGCCGACGCGCCCGAACAAACCTGCCGGCCCTTCGATGACGCCCGCAAGGGTCTGGTGCTGGGCGAAGGCGCCGCCGCGCTGGTGATCGAGACCGAAGCCCACGCCCGGGCCCGCGGCGCCAAGCCGCTGGCCGTGCTGGCGGGCTATGGCCACAGTGTGGATGCGGTGCACCTGTCGCGGCCCGACGCCGCCGGCCAGGTGCGCGCCATGACGAGCGCGCTGCGCGACGCCGGCCTCGCACCGGCCGACATCGGCTACATCAATGCCCACGGCACCGCCACCGAAGTCGGCGATGCGGTGGAGGCCGAGTCCATCACGGCGGTGTTCGGCGCGCGCGCGGTGCCGGTGTCGGCCACCAAGGCGCTGCACGGCCATCTGATCGGCGCCGGCGGCGCGCTGGAGCTGGTCGCCACGGTGCAGGCCCTGCGCCGGCAGCTGCTGCCGCCCAGCGCCCATGTGCGCAGCAGCCAGCTGGCCGAGCAGGTCGACCTGGTCACCGGCGAGGCGCGGGCCACGCCGCTGCGCGCGGCGATGTCCAACTCCTTCGCCTTCGGCGGCAGCAATGTCGCGCTGATCGTCAGCGCCGCGGACTGAGCAGGAAGGCCAGCACGCCCTCGATCCGCGCGGCCCAGTCGGCCTCGCTGTGGCCGGTGCCATGCACCACGGCCAGTTGCGCCTGGGCCGGGCCATAGCCGCGGTCGCGCAGCACCTCCTCCACCATCCGGTGCGCGGGCTCATAGAGCGAGTCCAGCCAGTCGTCGCCGCGGTCGGTGTAGACGCGGTGGGTGGCCGGGTCGGGCAGGCGGCGCATCAGATAGTTCATTGCGGCCAGCGGCAGGGCCGCGTTGCGCGTGCGCTCGCGGCCCCAGGCCGGTGGCTTGCCGACCCAGTGCGTCGACAGCCCGGCCGCCGCGCCAAAGACCTGCGGGTACTCGCACAGGGCGTACAGCGAGATCAGCCCGCCCATGCTGGAGCCGACGATGGCCGTGCCCTCCGGGCCGGGCACGGTGGCGTAGCGCCGGTCAATCACGGGCTTGAGCTCCTCGACGATGAAGCGCAGGTAGTCGTCCGAGCGCACCCGGCCGAGGCTGGCCTCCTCGGTGTATTCGCGCCGCGTGGCCTCGTCCGCCAGCGCCAGGAACCCCTGCGGCTCGTAGTCGGCGAAGCGCGTCTCGCCGCTGTTCCAGATGCCGACGATGAGGGTGTCCGGAATGCGGCCGGCGCGCACCAGTCGTGTGACGGCGCGGTGCACGTCCCAGGCCTTCTGCGTCCAGTTGAGGCGGCCGTCGAACAGGTTCTGGCCGTCGTGCATATAGAGCACGTGGTAGCGGCGCGTGGGGGTATAGCCCTCGGGCAGCCAGACGTCGACATGCCGGGGTGCCAGCCCACGGCCGGGCAGGTCCGCCAGCCGCTCGATGCGGCCCACATCGACCGCCGGCAGGGCTGGCCCCGCAGCGTCGGCGGCCAGCACCGGCATGACCAGCGCGCTCCACAGCAGCAGGCCCAGCCTGCCGCGTTGCTTCCAGTTCATCATGGCGCCCCCGTCACGGCGGCGCGTGCCGCGTCAAAGCAGTCGCTGGCCATCCGCCACAGGCGCTCGGCATCGTTGTAGCGGTCGCTGGGCTCGCCACGCAGCGGGTCGCCGGCCAGGTCGCTGCGCGGCTGGGCGTAGTGCAGCCAGAAGTCCGCGCCCATCTTCTGCGGCAGCAGCTCGGCATTGAAGCTGAGGTAGTCACCCGGCCCGGCGCCGCGCAGAAAGCCCTCGAAGCAGCGCTGCCACATCCAGCGGAAGTGGGTGAGGTAGTCGCCCGGGTCGTCCAGCCCGGTCTGGATGCAGCCGGGGTTGCCGACGCGAGCGTGCACGAAGCGCACCCGCTCGAACACCGGCTGCAGCCGCGCGGCGCGCTCGTAGAACTCGCCGCCATAGGTCAGCTCATGGCCGGTGTACCAGTGCGACAGGTCGGCATTGAAACGCAGCTCGGGGAAGCGCGCGACCAGGTCCAGCGTGCGGCGCAGGTCCTGGGTCATGGTGCCGCGGTGGGTCTCGACATAGACCGGGTGGCCATGGCGGGCCGAGGCCTCCAGCACCGCGGCGGCCAGCGCATCCATCTCGGCATCGGTCTCGAAGCTGTTGCCGACATGCAGGGTGGTGATCTGGCAGCCCACCTCGCGCTGGGCGCGCACGATGGCGTCGACCTCGGCGGGCAGCAGCGCGCGGCAGATGCCGGTTACCACGAGGCCGGCATCGAGCACGGCGCGAGCGGCCTCGGCCGAGGGCTGCCAGACCTGGGCGGCCTCGTGGCCATCGGCCTTCAGCAGGGCCAGCTGTTCGGCCAGCGTGGGGCGCCAGCCGCGCGAGGCGGGCGGCAGCTCGGCGAGCGTGCCGAGGTTGATGTCACGCCGCAGGCGCGGCGGGCTGGAGCTGGCGTCGGTGCAGCGGTCGATGGGTGCATTCATGGGCGGCATGATGCCGCCCCTCGCCGACCTTGTCAGGCGCGCGGCGCCATGATCTCGCTGAGACGGTCCGGCGTGCCGTCGATGCGCACCAGCTGCGGGTAGCGCAGCCCGCCGCGGTAGTCGACCGTGACCGTGCGGAAGTGGTCGCCGTCGCGCAGCAGCAGTTGCAGCGGCGCCTGGCCGCCGGTGTTGGCGGCGATGGCGTCGGCCAGCAGGTCGGCGTCGTAGGCGCGCTGGTTCACCGCCACCAGCTTGGCCTGCGGCGCGACGCCGGCCGCAAACGCCGGGCTGTCCCACAGCACCTCATGGAGCCGCCCGTCCTTGCCGATGTGCAGGCCGACCGAGAAGCGCAGATCCTGGCCCTCATGCCGGCCCGGCTTGCCGGCCTCGTGGCGGGCGAATTCGCTTTCGCGGTCGCTGTAGGCCAGGCGCCAGCCGCTGCGGGTCAGGCCGTCCAGCGGGGCCCCGGGGCCGTGGCGGTCCAGGCGCTCGCGCAGGAAGGCACGCCAGTCGTGCGGCAGCACGGTATTGAGGGTCGCAACGACGTCGTCGAAGGTGTATGGCAGCGGCGTGATGCGGCCGTCCTGCACGCCGAAGAAGGCGTGTGCGAAGTCGTCCAGCGAGCGGCGGCCGCCGCTGCGCTCGCGGATCAGGGTGTCCGCGTCCAGCCACAGCAGCATGGACTCGGGGTAGTAGTCGGCCGAGCGCTGCCAGCTCGGCCAGTCCTTGAAGCGGGCCTGGGCGTAGAACACCGGCTCGGTGGTGGTGTCCTGCAGGCTGCGCCACAGCCGGCCGCGCCGGGCCTCCAGCGTGGCGGCGTCGTAGGCCAGGCTGTCGCGGGCCTGTTCCAGCGTGCACAGGCCGCTGCGCGGGGTCAGCATGTCGCCCCAGTAGGTCGTCATGCCCTCGTAGACCCACAGCAGGCTGCCGCGCATCGGCTGCTCGTAGCTGGCGGTGAGCAGGTCGGCCGGGCGGCGGAACTTGCCGCACCAGGAGTGGCTGTATTCGTGCGGCAGCAGGCCGCGCTCGCCGGCGCTTTTGTCCCAGTCGCGGAAGTAGCCGCTGCGTACAGCGTTCTCGCTCGACTCGTGATGCTCCAGGCCGATGCCGCTGAAGCGGTCGCTGATGGCGAGCAGGAAGTCGTAGTGCCGGTAGTGGCGCGAACCGTAGAGCCGGTCGGCCTGCTGCACCAGCGCGCGGTGCGCGTCGAGCTGGGCCGGCGTGGCTGCGATGTCGGCGGGGGTGTCGCCAAACAGGTGCAGCACCACCGGCCGCGCGGCACCGGGCGGGTCCAGGTCGACACGGCGGTAGTGCGGGCCGGCGAACAGCGGTGAGTCGATCAGCTGCTCCAGCGAGCAGGGGCCGAACTGGCGCCAGCCCTGGGCATCGGGCGTGGCGGGCTGGCCCTCGGGCGCGCGCAGGGCGGTGGCCGCCTGCCAGCCCAGCGGCAGGCGCAGACGCACGGCGGTGTCGATGGCCGCGGCCGCGTAGCCCTCGGGGTAGAGCACCAGGTTGTTCCACTGCAGGCCGAGCAGGGACGGCGTGATGGTGATGCGGTCCTGCTCCTCGCTGTGCGGGCTCAGGTGCTGGAAGCGCAGCCGCAAGCGGCCCACGCCGGCCGGCACCTGGAGCCGGAAGGCCAGTGCGTCGATGGCGTCACGCTGCCAGGCCAGGCGGGCGCCGGCATCCGTCTCGATGACCAGCCCCGCCAGCAGCGCCGGGTTGCCGTTCGGCCCATGCTCGCCGGGCAGCCACTGCGGCAGGCGCAAGGTGAGCGGCCCGGGGCGCACCGGCAGGGTCTGGCTGACCTGCACCAGCCGCCGCTGAAGATCGGTGGCGTCCACCTCCAGTTCGAGGCGGCCGGGATAGGGCTTGCTGGACAGCGGGGCCGCCGGCTGGGCCCAGGCCGACAGGGCATACAGGCTGGGCAGGGCCAGCAGCAGGCTGCGGCGCTGCTTGGAAGGGGCGGCGGTGGTGGGCGGAATGGCGGGCACGTGCAGACTCGGAGTCAGAGGAGACCGCACGCTAGACGCTGGCCCGTGCCTTCGCAAGCCCGATCAACCCGGGTTCGGTGCGGCCAGGCGATCAGCGCATCTCGCGCTAGGCTTGCGCCCATGCTGCGCTATCTGGACTTTGACTGGAGCGAAGGCGCCGACGGCGTCATCACGCTGGACGCCATGGCCTCGACGACCGCCGCTCAGCATGCCGAGGTGCTGGCCGAAGCCGACGCGGTGCTCGGCTGGTGCCGGAGCGCCTTCCCGCACAGCGAGGGGCCGGTCGAGGACGGCTTCGATTGGGACCACGAGCTGCAGCGCACGACCGAGGCTGGCGGCTGGTGCACGCTGACGCTGACGCTGACCGGCTCGGCGCGCTTCGTCGCAGCGTTCCAGGCGGCGTTCAGCAGCGCCGCGGACTGAGCGAGGCCGGCCGGCCACGCAGCGGGCACTACGATATGCGGCTCGCTCCGGGAGTCGCGCCCAATGAAACTGCTCGTCAAGTTCAATCTCGTCTATGTGCTCGTCATGGCACTCGGCATCGGCCTGAGCGGCTATATCGCCCGCCAGCTGCTGCAGGACAACGCGAAACAGGAAACCATCGCCACGGCGCAGATGCTGATGGAGAAGGCGCTGGCGGTGCGCAGCTACACCAACACCAAGATCAAGCCGCTGCTGGCCGCGCAGATGTCCGACAAGTTCCTGCCGGAAACCGTGCCCAGCTTTTCGGCCAACGAGGTGCTGGGCACGCTGCTGGCCAAGCATCCCGAGTTCGCCTACAAGGAGGCGACGCTGAACCCCACCAACCCGCGCGACCGCGCCACCAGCTGGGAGGTGGACATCGTCGGCCAGTTCCGCAGCGATGCCGAGCTGAAGGAAACCACGGGCACCCGCGACACCCCCTCCGGCCCCTCGCTCTACATCGCCCGGCCGCTGCGCATCACCGACCCCGCCTGCCTGGCCTGCCACAGCAGCGTCGAGGCCGCTCCCGCGACGATGGTGGCCAAGTACGGCCCGGCCAACGGCTTCGGCTGGAACCTCAACGAGGTGGTCGGCGCGCAGATCGTCTCGGTGCCGCTGGGCGTGCCGCTGCAGCGGGCCGACCAGACCTTCAAGGTCTTCATCACTTCGCTGGTGGGCGTGTTCGTCGCGGTCGGCATCGTGCTCAACCTGATGGTCTGGCTGCTGGTGGTGCGCCCGGTCACCCAGCTGTCGGCGCTGGCCGACCGCGTCAGCCAGGGCGAGCTGGACGCGCCGGAGTTCAAGTCCAGCGGCCGCGACGAGATCGCCACGCTGAGCGACTCGTTCTCGCGCATGCGCGCCAGCGTGGTTCAGGCGATGAAACTTCTCGATGCCTGAGCGCCCCGGCATGGCGGACAGCAAGCATCCCGCGCAGCTCGGCAAGTACCGCATCACCGCGGTGCTGGGCGAGGGCGCCATGGGCGTGGTCTACAAAGGCTTCGACCCCGACATCCAGCGCACGGTGGCGCTCAAGACCATCCGCCAGAACCTGGACGCCGATGACGACAGCCCCGGTGCGCCGGCCTCGCGCTTTCGCAACGAGGCCCAGGCGGCCGGCCGGCTGACGCACCCCGGCATCGTCGCGGTCTACGACTTCGGTCGCGACCAGCACATCGCCTACATCGCGATGGAGTATGTCGAGGGCCGCTCGCTGGCCAGCTACCTGAGCTCGAAGGTCAGGTTCACCGACACCGACATCCCGGGCATCATGAGCCAGCTGCTCGACGCCCTCGGTCATGCGCACGACAACGGCGTCTGGCACCGCGATGTCAAGCCCGCCAACATCATCATGATGGCCAATGGCCGGCTCAAGGTGGCCGACTTCGGCATCGCCCGCATCGAGAGTACCCAGCTCACGCAGACCCACTACATGGTGGGCACGCCCAGCCATATGGCACCCGAGCAGTTCCTCGGCAAGCCGATGGACCGCCGCGTCGACATCTACGGCGCCGGCGTCGTGCTCTACCAGTTGCTGACCGGCCGGGCGCCGTTTGCCGGCACGACCGAGGCGCTGATGTACAAGGTCGTCAACGAGCTGCCGCCGCCGCCCTCCAGCGTCGAGGGCGCCGACCGGCCCGGCTGGTTCGACGCCATCATCGCCCGCGCGCTGGCCAAGCGCGCCGACGAGCGCTATGACACCGCCGAGGCCTTCAAGCAGGCCCTGATCGACGGCGCCGGCCAGGCCATCGACGACACGGCCTGGGAGAAGACCCTGCTGATGGCGCCGCCCCGGCCGGCGCGTGCGCCGATGGCGCCCAGCACCATCGCCCCGCCCTCGCTCGGCAGCCCCTCGACCGGCTCACCGCCGCCGTCGCATTGGGACAAGGCCCAGCTCACCCAGGCCGAGCTGACGCTGGCCAAGCATGTCGGCCCGCTGGCCAGCGTGCTGGTGCGCCGCGCCGCGCGCGAGTGCAGCGACATCAACGAGCTCTACAGCAAGCTCGCCGAGCAGGTCAGCGACCCGCGCGCACGCGACGCCTTCCTGGGCCAGGCCAGCCTGGTGGCCGGCAGCAATCTGCGCACCGCCGGCGCCACCCGCGGCACGCCCTCCACGGCCGGCTCCCAGGCCGCGTCGGGCTCGCGCAGCGCGGCGGCTGCGACGACGCTGGGCGGCCCACTGGACGACGCCGTCATCGACAAGGCCCAGGCCCTGCTGGCCCAGCATGTCGGCCCGATCGCCAAGGTACTGGCCCGGCGCGCCGCCACCGGCATCGACAGCCGCGCCGTGTTCTTCAACCGGCTGGCCGAAGCCGTGAGCGACCCGGCCGCGCGCGACCGGCTGCTGGCCGAGCTCGCCAGGCTGCGCTGAGGCGCCCGCGCGCAGCGGCTTTGCAAGACCTTGGGGGTGCATTCCGGCACGGGCCGGCGCTCGTCCCAGAATCAGCGAGGCGGCAAGCCGCCGCCGCCGGAGAGCGCCGATGCAACCAATCCGCCCCGCCTTTCTTCTTGTCACCGCGCTGAGCCTGGGCGCGGCGGCGATCGCCGAGGCGGCTCCGTCGGCCGCCGACGCCGCCGCGATCCAGACCTTCAACCAGGCCTACAACGCCGCCATTCGCAGCCAGGACAATGCACGTGTGCTGGCCCTGTGGGCCGCCGACGGCGTCAGCCTGCTGCCCGGCGAACCGGCGCTGCGCGGCCGCGACGCGCTGGCGCGCTTCCTGGACCGCATCCAGGCCGAGATGCGCGGCTGGAAGATCAAGGTGCAGGAGATGCAATGCCATGACCTCGTCGTGCACGGCGACCTGGCCAGCGAATGGTGCGACACCCACCAGGTGGTGTCGCGCCCGGACGGCAAGCCCGACTGGGAAGGCCGCGGCAAGATGAGCCTGGTACTGCAGCGCATCGACGGCCAGTGGCGGGTTCGCCAGGAGAGCTGGAACGAGGGGCCCGCGAGCGCCGGCTCCTGACCCGCGTCAGCACGCCGGCGCGCGGAACGCCACGACCTTGAGCGCGCGGTCGGGCGACACATCGGCGAACACCGCTGGGTTCTCCACGCGCCCGTCGCAGGCCAGGCTTGGAGCCTCGGCGGCCACCACATCGCGCAGGAAGTCCAGACCCAGCTCGGGCGCATTCAGGCACAGCAGCGCCCGGCCGCCCGGTTCCAGCAGCGCCGGCAGCCGCCGCGCCAGCCGGGCATAGTCCTTGGTCGCGACAAAGCTGCCCTTCTGGAAGCTGGGCGGGTCGCAGATGACGAGCTGATACGGGCCGCCGCGCGTGAGCTTGCCCCAGGAGCTGAAGATGTCATGGGCCAGGAACTTCGCACCCTGCTTCACGCCGTTGAGCTCGTGGTTGACGCGGCCGGTGGCCAGCGCGCCCGAGGCCATGTCCACATTGATGACCTCGGCCGCGCCGGCCTGCAACGCGACCACCGAGAAGGCACAGGTGTAGGCGAACAGGTTGAGCACCTTGGCACCCGGCGTCACATGCTCACGCACCCAGCGGCGGCCCTCGGCCATGTCCAGGAACAGGCCATGGTTCTGGCCGCGCAGCAGGTGCACCAGGTAGCGCGCGCCGGCTTCGCTGACGACATGGGGCTCGGGCACGGCGCCGGCCATCAGGCGCGTCTCGGCCTGCTCGCCGCGGCATTGGTAGACCCAGCTGAGCGGCTCGCCCGCCGGTGCGATGGCCCGCCAGCGGGCCTCCAGCGCCGCGCCAACCGCGGCCAGCGCGGCCTCGTCGAGGGGTTTGAAGCTGGTGAGCAGGAACACCGGCGGGTAGGCATCCAGCGCGAGGTGCTCGCAGCCGGGGAAGCGGCCGCCACGGCCGTGGAAGAGGCGCTGGGCGTCGGCCGGCGGGGCCGCCAGCGCGGCGATGGCATCGAGCAGGGCTTGCATGCGGGCGCATTGTCCCGGGCGCCACAATCCGCGCATGGACTTCCAGGCCATCCTCGACGAGATCGACGACGAACTGCGCCCACGCCTCGATGCGGTGGAGGGCAAGGTCGCGAGCTATATCCCGGCGCTGGCGCGGGTGTCGCCACGGCAGTTCGGCATCGCGCTGCGCACCTGCGCGGGCGAAACGGCCGCGGCCGGTGACGCGGCGGTGCCGTTCTCGATCCAGAGCATGTCCAAGGTGTTCTCGCTGACGCTGGCGATCCGCGCCTTGGGCGAGGCGATGTGGGACCGCATCGGCCGCGAGCCCTCGGGCAGCCCGTTCAACTCGCTGGTGCAGCTGGAGAGCGAGCGCGGCATCCCGCGCAACCCCTTCATCAATGCCGGCGCCATCGCGGTGGCGGACCGGCTGGTGTCCCAGGGCGATGCGCTGGCCGAGCTGCTGGCGTTGCTGGGCCGGCTCTGCGGCGAGCCCATCCACGTGGACGCCGAGGTGGCGCAGTCGGAGGCCGACACGGGCTTTCGCAACACCGCGCTGGCCAACTTCATGAAGGGTTTCGGCACGCTGGACAACGACGTGGCCGAGGTGCTGGACGTCTACTTCCACCAATGCGCGATCGCGATGAGCTGCGAGCAGGTCGCCAGCGCCGCCGGCTACCTGTGCCGCGACGGCCGCCACCCGCTGGCCGGCACGCCGGTGCTGAGCGCCGCCCAAACCCGGCGGGTGAATGCGCTGATGCTGACCTGTGGCACTTACGACGCCGCCGGCGAGTTCGCCTTCCGCATCGGCCTGCCCTGCAAGAGCGGCGTCGGCGGCGGCATCATGGCCATCGTGCCGGACCGCCTGAGCCTGTGCGTCTGGTCGCCCGCGCTGGACGCCACCGGCAACTCCTGGCTGGGGCGCCAGGGGCTGGAGCTGTTCGTCACGAAGACGGGGTTGTCGGTCTTTTGACCCCTGGGAGCGGTCGAAGCAGGGCCGGCTCGTGAGCGCGCCTGCGCTCGGCCTCGATGGCGCGCCAACGTGCCAACCCGAGATCCCGCCCGCTCAGCTCGCGTATTTCACCGAACAGCCGTAGGGCCGCGTCGACGCGTTGGTGACCTTGCGTCCGGCCGCCAGCGCGGCCAGCGCCTCGGTCACATAGGGCTCGGCCTTGGCGACGTCGGCCGGGTCGGCCGAGGCGACGCTGTCGATGCCACCCTTGTAGACCAGCCGGCCGTCCGGAGCGATGACAAACATATGCGGCGTCGTTTGCGCACCATAGAGCCGGCCGAGCTCGCCCTTGGGGTCGAGCAGCGTGGCGGTGGGCACGGCGCCGCGCTGAGCGTTGAGCTTCTGCGCCGTAGCTCCGTCGACAAAGCCCTGCTGGCCCGGCGCCGACGAGATGATCTGCAGCCATGCCACGCCCTGGGCGGCGGCGGCCTGCTGCTGCTTCTGCATATTGCCGCTGCCGTAGTGCTTGCGCACATAGGGGCAGTCGGCATTGGTCCACTCCAGCACGACGGTCTTGCCCTTGAAGTCGGACAAGGAGACCGTCCGGCCATCCGCCGCTGTGGCCGTGAAGGCGGGCGCCGGAGCGTCGATGGCGGGTGTGGCCAGCGCGAACACCGGCAAGGCCAGGGCGGCCGTGATCAGCTTGCGACGCAGCAGGGTCATGTCGAGCTCCTTCTGGCAGAAGTGATGGCCTCGACAACGAGGCCGGGGGTCAGGATCTGGGGCAGCACCTGGGCCTCGGTGGCTCCGGGGGCGTAATAGAGATACAGCGGCACGCCCGAGCGGCCATGGGCCTTGAGCACGGCGGTGATGGTCGGGTCCTCACGGGTCCAGTCGCCTTTCAGATAGGTCACGCCGGCCTTGGCGAAGGCCTCGTGCACCTCGGGCCGGGACAGCGCCACGCGCTCGTTCACGAGGCAGGAGATGCACCAGGCCGCCGTCAGGTTCACAAACACCGGCTGGTTCTGCGCACGCAGCTCGGCGAGCCGTTCCGGGCTGAAGGCCTCGGTGCCGGCTGACGCCGCCGGCGCCGTGACCGGCCTGAGCGCCGCCGAAGCACCCAGAGCAACCACGACGCTGAGCACGGCGGCGCCGGTGCCGACCGCGCTCGCGCCGCTGCTGTGGCGCCACCACAGCCCGAAGGCCATCAACACCAGCCCGCCCAGCGCCAGCGCCACGCCATCCGGCCCGGCCTGCTGGGCCAGCACCCACAGCAGCCACACGACGGCCGCATACATCGGGAAGGCCAGGGCCTGCTTGAAGGTGTCCATCCACGCCCCCGGGCGCGGCAGCCAGCGCTGGGCCGCCGGCCAGAACGCCAGCACCAGGAAGGGCAGGGCCAGGCCCAGGCCCAGCGCAAGGAACACGGCCAGCATCACCGCCGCCGGCTGGGCCAGCGCGAAGGCCAGAGCCGCGCCCATGAAGGGCGCGGTGCAGGGCGTGGCCACCACGGCCGCCAGCACGCCGGTGAAAAAGCTGCCCGTCAGGCCGTTGCGGGCCGCCAGCCCCGAGCCCAGGCCGGTGAAGCTGCCGCCGATCTCAAACAGCCCCGACAGATTCAATCCCACCAAAAAGAGCAGATAGGCCACCACCAGCACGAACACCGGCGAATGGAACTGGAAGCCCCAGCCCACCTGCTGGCCGCCGGTGCGCAGCGCGATCAGCACACCGGCAAGGACCGCGAAGCTCAGCAGCACGCCGGCCGTGTAGGCCAGGCCCTCAGCCCGGTGGTTGCCCTTGTTCACCAACGCCAGCGCCTTGATGGACAGCACCGGGAACACGCAGGGCATCAGGTTGAGGATCAGGCCGCCGAGCAGCGCGAGGGCCAGCGCGGGCAGCAGGCCGAGCTCACTTTGCGGCGCGGCGGTCGACGCCGCCTCGGTGGCAGCCGTGACGCTCAGGTCGGCCGGGCCGGGGCCCTTGCCGGCGCCTTCGGGCATCGGGGCCGAGACGGCCCAGGCCTGTTCACCGGCCGCCGTCGTCAGCACGAGCACGCCGCTCAACGCCTTGCCGGCGGCCAGAGGCTCATCGCCCGCCGGCAGCTCCAACGCCCAGCCGCCACCCTCTGCCTTGAGGGCCTGGGGCGCACTGTGGGCGACAGCGCCCCAGGTCTCGGCGAAGAAATAAGCCTTGGTGACTGCGGCGGTCGGGCCCGCAAGCGTGACGCCCTGGGCAGCCGCCTTGAGGGTGACGCCGAAGGGCGCCGGCTTGGGAATCGCAGCCCGCCACTCTTCGATCTGTGCGACATCCGGGCCGGCCTGGGCCTCCGACAACGAGGCGACGACCGGCAGATCCAGCCCCAGGCTGACCTGTTCGGGAATACAGACATCCTTGCAGACCAGCCATTTGACGTCGGCGCTCGGCTGGAAGCGGCTGCCGGGCCTGGCATCGGCCGGCACGGTCAGCTCGACGAGCAGGGCCGCCCGGCCCTCGTAGCCGTAGTTGACGATGGGGCCGATGGCCTGGATGGACGGCGTTGGCCACTGCAGCGGCCCGGCTTGGGTGCCGCTCCAGTCGAGGCTGGTCGCCTGACCGGAGTCGCCAGGGTTTTTCCAGTAGGTGTGCCAATGCGGCTTGATGGTCTGCTCCAGCGCCACCGTGAAGCGCTGGCCTGCGGCCACCGAAGCCTGGCTGGACACGAGGCGGGCCTGGACATGCTCGGTCGCCGCATCGGGCGGCACGGCCCAAGCCATCAGGGGGGCGGCCAGCAGGACGGGAGCGAAGGAGCGCAGCAGGGTCAACATGCCGGCATCCTAGGCCAAACCGGTTTCACCGCGTCGGGTCAACCCTTCGGGACCAACCGGCGAGCCACAGCGGCGCCCGGGCCGGCCGTTCAGTTCATCCGTTCAAGGGCGGCGAGACCGAATTCGGCGAGAGCGTCGACACGATGCTGTCGGCGCCTTGGTCATCGCGGGTCTCGGCCTGCGATGCGGCGCCGGCCGGCCGGCGGCGCGACCGGGTGCTGGGCAGGCCCATCTGGCGCCGCTTGGCGAAACTGCCGGCCAACCAGACGCCGCCAACGACGCCAAAGATGTTCAAGGCGCCAAACAACGGGGCCGAGCTGGACGAGAGCAACATGGTCTGCAGCGGCGCCGAATAGGCACGGGGCTTCAACGCGAAGGTGAATGCACCAAAGATCAGCCATCCGGCCCAGGCCAACCCCACGCCCGACATCATCCAGGCCACGTAGGGGCGGTGGCGGCGGCGCGTCGGGCGCATGGTCAGATAGCCCCACAGCACCGCGATCGCAAACAGCAGCAGCGCGATCACGATCGCCTCGCCCAGCATCACGGGCAGACTGTTGCGCCCGCCAAGGGCCACATACACCTGGCGTGGCAGCCCCGTCGTGGCGTACTGCATCGCCGCGCCCGCACCGAAGCAATAGAGCAAGACGCCAGAGAAAAAGGCAATGGAGCGACGCGCAGCTTTCATGGCGCGCATTCTCGGCGTTGCGACGCGAGCGACTGGGAGGAAAATTCCCGAACTGCCGCCAAAACCGCGCTGTGCGGAACCCTCAACACGGGGTGACCATCCGGCGGCCGAAGAGCCAGGGCACGGGCCCTGGCAGGCAAGAGGCGCCCGCGGCTGGCGACGGGCATGAATGGCCATCGCCGTTCAAACGGCATCGCCCAGTGCGCGGGCACTGGGCGCGGCTCTTGATCAGCGCTTGCGGTCGAAGCGCATGGCGCGGGCGAGGCCACGCCGCTCGCCGCTGTAGAAGCCGGTGTCGAAGGCTTCGTGCTTGCGGCCCTTGTCGACGGATTCTTCCGCGCTCCAGGCCAGGCCCATCTCGGGGGCGGGGTGGCGGCGATGCTGCGGTTCGGTACGGGGCTGGATCTTCATCATGGCGGTTTGGCCTGTCTCGCGGCACGAAAGCGGCGCGATTGCGAGCTACAACGCCAGCCACCGAGACGCGGTTGACAGGCCGCTCACATTTCTTTGCACGCCGATCTGCGGACAATCCCGTCCTCCGAATTCAAGGATCACCCCCGATGAGCGTCGAGCTGAAAAAATCCATGCCGGCCAAGGCCTTACCGATCACCGTGGTCGACCGCGCCGCCTTCCAGGCCCTGGCACCCAGCCTGCCCAAGGCCACCCGGCAGTGGCTGGCCACCGTCGGCTTCACCGGCGCGGCCGACACGCACGCCCTGCTGCCCGGTGCCGACGGCCGGCTTGCCGGTGTTTTCGCCGGCGTCACCCACGCCGCCCACCCGTTTTCGCTGAGTGCGCTGCCGCTGGCGCTGCCGGAAGGCCTGTACCGGCTCGACACCGCCGGCCTTGACTTGCAGCCGGAGGCGGCGGCGCTGTCCTGGGAGCTTGGCGCCTATCGTTTCGATCTGTACAAGCCGGCGAAGCGTGCGCCAGCCACCCTGGTGCTGAAGGCAGGCGCCGACGCGGAGCGCGGTGTCGCCTTGGCGACGGCCATGAACGCCACGCGCGACCTGGTCAACACGCCGGCTGAGCACATGGGCCCGGCCGAGCTGGCCGGCGCGGCCAAGGCCCTGGCCAAGCAATACGGCGCCAGCTTCAAGCAGGTGGTCGGGGAGGCGCTGCTTGAACAGAACTTCCCGAGCATCCATGCGGTGGGGCGCGCGAGCCCGCGCTCACCTCGGCTGATCGAGCTCCAGTGGGGCAATCCCAAGCACCCGAGGCTGGCCCTGATCGGCAAGGGGGTCTGCTTCGACAGTGGCGGCCTGAATATCAAGAGCGGCGATGGCATGCGCCAGATGAAGAAGGACATGGGCGGCGCCGCCAATGCGCTGGGCCTGGCCGGCCTGATCATGGCCTTCAAGTTGCCGGTGCGGCTGCAACTCCTGATTCCCGCGGTGGAGAACGCGATCTCGGGCAATGCCTTCCGGCCGGGTGATGTCATCAAGACTCGCAAGGGTCTGCACGTCGAGATCGGCAATACCGACGCCGAAGGCCGCGTCATCCTGAGTGACGCGCTGGCTTACGCGGCCGAGAGCAAGCCCGACCTGGTCATCGACCTGGCGACACTGACCGGCGCCGCCCGCATCGCCCTGGGCGGGCAGTTGCCGGCCCTGTTCGCCAAGCACATGGACATCGCCCGCGACCTGGTGGACCTGGGCCTGAAACTGCACGACCCGCTCTGGCATATGCCGTTGTGGGCGCCCTACCACGCCGGCATCGAAAGCGCGGTCGGCGACATCGTCAACACCGGCAAGAGCGCGCTGGCCGGGGCCATCAACGCCGCGCTGTTCTTGGAAGACTTCCTGCCGCCCGAGCAGGATTGGCTGCATGTCGACATGTTCGCGTGGAACGACTCGCCCCGCCCCGGCCGCCCGGTCGGCGGCGAAGCGCAGACGATACGAACACTGCTCGCCTACCTGGAGCAGCGCTACTCAGCGGCCTGATGCGTCGGCCGGGTCCTGCGGCGCGGGCCGATCGGCTGCCGCATCGCCCTGGGCGCTGCGGGTCGCGGCCTGCAGGGCTTGAGCCATCTGTGACGGCACGGGCGACTCCACCGGCTGAGACGCCGGCTTGCGACCCGGCTGCGGCGGGCGGTCCCCAGCCGGGCGGGCGGGGCGATCGCCGCGCGGTGGAGCGCGCCGGTCGCCCTCGGCCCGGTGCTCGGGACGGCGCGGACCGCGGCCATCGGACCGGCCGCCGGCCGGACGCCGATCGTCACGGCGCGGTGCCTCACGGCGAGCCTCCACGGGCGGCGCCTCGGCGCGCTCCCTGCGCGCAATCTCCAGCAAGCCCGGCAGTTCCTCGGGCGCCACACCCTTGAGCACGCAGAAATTGGCCTCGGTCAGCGTGGTGCGCTCGAAGTCCCACAGCAGCTGGGCTCGGTTGCGGCGCTGTTGCAGCTCCAGCTGCTGGCGCTCCTGCTGCACGCCCCGGCGGCGCGCCAGCTCCTCCTTGGCGGCATTCAGATGCTCCTCGCTGATCTCGCCGGCCGGGTTGCCGTCGAGGTCGAAGCGGGTCTTGGCCTGGGTCAGGGCGATCAGATAGCCGGTGCCGCCGGTGTGGCGGCGCAGGAAGGCGCTGAGCTGGGCCTTGGTGAAACGGCCTGGCGCGCGGGCCTGGATGTCGGCCTGGATGCGCAGCTTGACGGGCTTGGGCTTGCCGGTGAAGAGGGCCGGAAACAGCGCCTTCAGCTCGGCCGTTGCGTCGCGCGCGGGCGCCTGGTCCTCGGTGTCGGCGGGCGCAGCCGCGGGGGTGTCATGGGCCGGGGCGGCGGTCTCGGGAAGGTCAGAATTCATGAACGGGCCTGAAAGCAGGCTGCGGATTGTCGTTCAGGCCCATCCGACAACCAACCCCACGGTCGTTCGCACCGGCCAGGATCAGACGCCGAAGACCTTCTTCAGCAGCGCACTGCCGGTGCCGAGCGGATCCTGGCGGATCTTCTTCTCTTCCTCGCCGATGAGGCGGTAGAGCCCGTCAAGCGCGCGGCCCGTGACGTACTGCTGGATGCTGGCGTCCTCGCTGCGGACCAGGCCCAGGCCAGCCGCCTTCTTGGCCACCGCGTTGTACTTGTCGGCCAGCGCCACCCGCTCGGTGGCCTGGGTGACGATGGGCAGAAACTCGCGGCCGAGTGGCTCGCGCGTCTTGCCCGCGAAGAATTGCGTCACCGAGTCGTCGCCGCCCTTCAGGATCTTCAGCCCGTCCTCGACGCTCATGTCGCGAACAGCCTTGACGAGCAGGGGCTTGGCTGCTGGCACGGCAGCCTCGGCGGCGCGGTTCATCGCCGTCACCAGCTCATCGAGCTTGCCGCCCTGGCCCGTGGCGCGCAGCAGCTTGGCGACGTCCCGAAGATGTCCGGGCAGCTCGATCTTGACGAGCGGGTTGCCGAGAAAGCCATCGGGCCGCCCCAGCAGCGCAACAGCGGCCTGGGCGCCTCGTTCCAGCGCGGCGCGGATGCCGGCGTTTGCATCCGCCTCGGTCAGGTTCAGCGCCGCGGCAGGGCGCAGCAGCAGGGCAGGAATACAGGCGATGGCATGGCGGCGTTGCATGGCGGGCTCTCGGTCGACGGGAGCATCATCCCACCAGCGGCCGAAGGCTCACGCCGTTGCGTGCTGCAGGCCGCGCTTTTGACGGTACATGCGCTGGTCGGCGAGTTCGATCAGGTGGGCCACCTCGGCCCCATCTTCCGGGAAGCATGCGGCACCGATGCTGGCGCCGACCCGCAACAGCCGGTCCTCGAACTCGAAGCTGCCCTCCAGCTGCCGAGACAGCCGCCGTATCGTCGCGTCGAGTCCGCCCTCAGCCGCCAGCGGACGCAGCAGCACGCCGAACTCATCGCCACCGAGGCGCGCTGCGGTGTCGGACTGGCGCACGCCCGCCGACAAGCGGCGCGCGAATTCCTGCAGCGCCGCGTCCCCTGCCCGGTGGCCGTGGTGGTCGTTGATCGGCTTGAGGCCATTGATGTCCAGCACCACCACGGCGAGCGGCTGCCGGTCGCGTGCGGCCTGGGCCAGCGAGGCATGCAGGCGATCGATGAACAGGGCGCGGTTCGGCAGGTCGGTCAGGCTGTCGTGCGTGGCCTTGTAGAACAGCTCGCCCGGCGCATAGCGGGTTGCGAAATACATCGTCGACGCCACCAGGTCGGACACCATGCTCATCAGCGCCAGGTGGGTGTCGTTGAAGCGGTAAGCCTCGCGGGACATGGCCTTGAGCACCCCGACCGTGACCCCATGGTGCCGCAGCGGCACCATCGCCATCGAGCGCAGCCCAAGCCGTTCGCAGGCCACGGGGTCGGTGCGCGGGTCGGTCACGGCGTCATCGCAACGCAGCGCCTTGCCCTCGGCGACGCAGAGCCCCGACATGCTGCTGCTGATCCGGAGCCGCATGCCCAGACAGTCGGTGGCCATGCCAGCCGCCGCGCGGTAGACCATGTCGGCGCCCTCGGCCATCTCGAGAGCGGCACCGTCGGCGTCCACCAGGCTCCAAGTGCGCCGCACGACCAAGTCCAGCAGGGCGCCCAGGTCGAGCTCCAGCCCGAGCGCGGCCACCTCGGTCTGCATCGCAATGACCTCGAGCAGCTTTTCCTGGCTTGGCATCCATGTCTCCTCGTCGTCGCTACCTCGCGACGGCGCGCCCCGGGCCCGGGCGGCCCGCGGGCACTGCTGCGCCCCCTGTCGCGCGAGTGTCTCACCGGGTGCAGACGATGTCGACACCGAAACAGCCCGTATCCGCCGGCCACTTCGACCGCTTCTGGCGCTGCGCTGCACGGCCCACGACGGCTTGCGCGCCGTTTAGAGTCTCGGGCATGGACACCCACTTCCTCGCGCCGCTGTTCACGCCCCGCTCGGTTGTGGTCTTCGCCGGCCCGCCGGATGAGCCCGCACGCCAGACCCGCCAGGCCCAGGTGCTGCGCGCCGCGCTGCAGGCCGCACCGGGCGCGAGCCCGCCACAGTTCCTGCATGGCGAGACCACCGGCACCTTGGGCGAGCTGGCCCGCTCGCGAGCCGACCTGGCCGTCATCGCGCTGCCCGCCGACGAGATCGTCGCCGCGCTGGAGGTGGCCGGGCGCATCGCCTGCCGCTCGGCGCTGATCGTCAGCGAGGGTGTCGAGCCCGAGCAGGCCGCTCAGCTCAAGCGCATCGCCCGACGCGAGGGCGTGCACCTGCTGGGCCCCAATTGCCTGGGCTTCCAGCGCCCGCATCTGAAGCTGAACGCCAGCGCTGCCGGCCCGCTGGCCGCCGAAGGCTCGCTGGCCCTGGTGTCGCAGTCCGGCGCGCTGACCTCGGCCATGCTGGACTGGGCACGGCAGAACCACGTGGGCTTCAGCCAGGTCGTGTCGCTGGGGCCGAACGCGGCGGTGGACCTGGCCCAGGTGCTGGACTTCCTCGCCACCGACACCCGCACGCAGAGCATCGTCGTCTACCTGGAGGGCATCTCCAGCGCACGCCGCTTCATGAGCGCGTTGCGCTCGGCCGCGCACGCCAAGCCGGTGGTGGTGCTCAAGGCCGGCCGGCGCAGCGCCGGCAACGAGGCCGCGCTGACCCACAGCCGCGCCATCGTCGGCAGCGACGACGTGTTCGACGCCGCACTGCGCCGCGCCGGCGCCGTGCGGGTGCGCAGCTTCGTCGAGCTGTTCTCGGCCGCCAAATGCCTGGCCGCGCGCTACCGCCCGGTGGGCAAGCGCCTGGCCATCATCACCAACGGCGGTGGCCCCGGCGTGCTGGCGGCCGACTGGGTCAGCGAGATCGGCCTGCAGCTGGGCCGGCTCTCGCCCGACGTGGCCCAGGCGCTGAAGGCGAAACTGCCCGCATTGGCCTCGCTGGCCGACCTGATCGACCTGTCGGCCGCGGCGACGCCCGAGCATTTCCGAGCCGCCGTCGAGGCCGCCGGCCAGGACCCGGCGGTCGATGGCCTGCTGGCCGTCTACGCGCCGCAGATCGGCTCCGACGCGACCGAGACCGCCCGCGCCGTGGCCGCTGCCAAGGCCAGCACGGCCAAGCCGCTGCTGGGCTGCTGGATGGGCGACGCCTCGGTGCTCGACGCCCGCCGCGTGCTCAACGAAGCGGCCATCGCCAACTTCCGCACCCCCGAGGCCGCCGTGGGCGCCTTCGGCAACATCGCCAGCTTCTACGCCAACCAGCAGTTGCTGCTGCAGACGCCGCCGCCCATGTCCACGCTGGCGCAGCCCGATGTGGAGGCCGCGCGGCTGCTGATCGAGAGCGTGCTGGCCGAGCGCCGCCGCACCCTGACCGAGATGGAGAGCAAGGCCCTGCTGGCGGCCTTCCACATCCCGGTGACGCAAACCGTGCTGGCCCGCAGCGCCAACGAGGCGATGATGCTGGCCACCCAGCTCGGCTTCCCGGTGGCGCTGAAGATCGACTCGCCCGACATTGCCCACAAGAGCGACGTGCAGGGCGTGGCCCTCAACATCCAGAGCGGCGCCGCCGCCCGCGACACCTACAACGAGATGGTGGCCCGCGTGAAGCGGCTGCAGCCGCAGGCGCGCATCAATGGCGTGACCGTGCAGAAGATGGCCCGGGCCCGCCACGGCCGCGGTGGCCATGAGGTGTGCGTCGGCCTGGTGACGGACGATGCCTTCGGCCCGGCCATCGTCTTCGGCGCCGGCGGCACGATGATCGAGCTGATCGCCGACCGCGCCATGGAGCTGCCGCCGCTGAACCAGTTCCTGGCCCGCCGCCTGATCGACCGCGCCCGCGTGGCCGATGCGCTGACCGAGGGCCGGGCCGGCGGCCCCCCGGCCGACCTGGAGGCGCTGGAGCGGGTGCTGCTGCGTGTGAGTGAGATGGTCTGCGAGTTCCCGCAGCTGCGCGAGATGGACATCAACCCGCTGATCGTCGACGAGCACGGCGCGGTGGCGGTGGACGCCCGCATCGTGCTGCAGCCCGGCCCCCAGGCCGGCAGCCCGCGGGCCTTCGACTACCCGCACCTGGCCATCCTGCCCTACCCGGCCCGCTTCGAGCAGGTCTGGCCGCTGGCTGGCGGCGGCGAGGTGACGGTGCGCCCGGTGCGGCCCGACGACGCCCAGATGCTGCAGGACCTGGTGCGCGGCTTGAAGCCCGAGAGCCGCTACTTCCGCTTCGCCAGCGCGATCAAGGAACTGCCGCCGGGCCTGCTGGCGCGTCTGACGCTGATCGACTACGACCGGGAAATGGCCCTGGTGGCCGTCTACTGCGAGCGCACGGCGAGGGACGACGGCGGCTTCGACGAGCGCGAGCGCATCGTCGGCGTCAGCCGCATCATCACCAACCCCGACCAGACCAGCTGCGAGTTCAGCCTGCTGGTGGCCGACGACTTCGGCGGCAAGGGCCTGGGCTCGCGGCTGATGGAAGGCATCACCGACGCCGCCCGGGAGAAGGGCCTGAGCGACATCGAGGGCCTGGTGCTGACGAACAACACCGACATGCTCAAGCTGATGCGCGGCCTGGGCTTTGCGGTGAAGCCACACCCGGAGGAGCCGGATTTCCGGCTCGTGACCCGGTCGCTGCAGGGATGACGCCACCCCTTCTGGCCCGATGAGAATCCGTTCATGACGACACGCCGACTCTGCGCTTGCCTGCTTGCCTGCGCCTGGGGCGCTGCTTCGATGGCTGCTCTGGCCCAAGGTCGGACCGTGCCCGTGCGGATGATCGACGGGCTGCCCGTGGTGAGCGTCACCCTGGGCACCGTGACGGCGGATTTCCTGCTGGACACGGGCGCCGCGATGGCGATCACGGTGCCGAAGCCTTTCATCACGCCATCGGCGGGCGTGACCGAGCAGGCCGACACCATCCGAACCACCGATGCCGGAGGCGTCGTCCACGAGGTGCATCGCCTGCGGGCCGAATCCGTCGCCCTCGGTGCCGCTGCGCTCGGCGCCCTGGATGGGCTGGTGCACTACCGCTGGGGCCTGAAGATCGGCGAAGGTGCAGCGCCGGCCATCACACAACAAGGCACGATCGGCCTGCACGCCTTCGACAAGCAAGCCGTACTGTTCGAACTGGGCCAGGGAAGGCTGACCGTGTTCGCGGCCAGCGAGCGGCCTGAATTCGATGCCAGCTGGTCCAGCACGCCCTTTGCCTACGACAAGCGGGGCGCCGTAGTGCACTTCACAGCCAACGGCAAAGCGGCTGAACTGGTACTGGACTCGGCCGCCACAACCAGCCTGATGAAGAAAGGGGCCCCTGTCCTGACGGGGGCCAACGATGTCTGTCTAGGTCAGAAGCCAGACGTGCCCGCTTGTGGCCCGACCCGCTTCAGCCAAAGCGTCATCGGCAATGCCGCGCCGGCCACGGCGAGCTTCGTGGTGGTCGCCATGGGGCCGCTACCGTTCGATGGACTGCTCGGCATCGACTTCTTCAAGGCACACGCGATCTACCTCGATTTCGTCAGCCACGAGATGCGATTCAAGCGCATCCCGTAGGCCACGCCCATCAAAGCCGTCCGAGCCGCTCCGTCAACAGTGCAAAAAAACCGTCCGCATCGGCGTGACGCAGCACCTGGGCGTTGGCCGGCAGGCCGGTCACGGCCCACCAGTCGATGACGCTCATGCCGCGGGTCAGCGGGCTCTGCGTCTCGATGCGCACATTGCACTCGCGGCTGGTGAACAGCTCGGGCTTGAGCAGGAAGGCGATCACGCAGGGGTCGTGCAGCGGGCCGCCGTCCTGGCCGTATTTCTCTTCGTCGTAGCGCTCGAAGAACTCCATCCAGGCCGCCACGACCTGGCCCACGCGGTTGGGCAGCGCGCGGATGGCCGCGATGCGAGCGGCCGTCGTCAGCACCTCGTGGGTCACGTCCAGCGGCGCCATCGTGATCGGCAGGCCGCTGGTGAACACCTCGTGCGCCGCCTGCGGGTCGACGTAGAAATTGAACTCCGCCGCCGGCGTGACGTTACCGCCCTCGAAGAAGCCGCCACCCATCAGCACGATGCGGCGGATGCGCGTGGCGATGTCCGGCGCCTGGCGCAGCGCCAGCGCGATATTGGTCAGCGGGCCCAGCGGGCACAGCGTGACGGTGCCGGGCTCGCGCTCGCGCAGCGTCTGCACGATGAAGTCCACCGCATGGCGCGGGTCCACCGGCAGCGTGGGCTCGGGCAGCTCGACGCCATTGAGGCCGGTCTCGCCATGCACATGCTCGGCGGTGACAAGGGGCACATCCAGCGGCCGGTCCGCACCCGCGCAGACCGGCACATCGACGCGGCCGGCCAGCTCCAGCACCTTGCGGGCGTTCAGCGTGGTCAGCGCCAGCGGCACATTGCCGGCCACGGTGGTCACGCCCAGCAGCTCCAGCTCGGGGCTGGCGGCGGCCAGCAGCAGGGCGACGGCGTCGTCCTGGCCAGGGTCGGTGTCGATAACGATGGGCAAGCGGTTCATGGGGTGTCGGGGGCGATGTCGAGGTCGATGGCGCCGAACAGGCTGGCGCCGTCGGCGGTCTTGAGGTCCAGCAGCAGGCTGTCGCCGGGCGCGAGCGGCAGGTCCAGCGGGCCCAGGTCGGCGCCCACCAGCTGGCCGGCGCGCAGCGGGCGCAGGCGCGCCAGCCGGGCCAGTGCGGCGCCGGGCGGGGTGTCGATGTCGAGCGGCGCCTGCTTGCTGCCGTTGTGCAGCCGGTGCAGCCGGGCCTGCAGCCGGCCGGACTGCCAGGCCGCGCCCAGCTCGTCGGGCGTGACCGCCAGCGGCGCGAGCTGGGTGGCGATGCCCTCGTCGCCGACCCGCCAGTCCACCGCCAGCGTCAGCAGCCGCAGTGCATCCAGCGCGGCGCCGGTGTCACTGGCGGCGGCGAGGTCGCCGGTGAAGGCTGCGAGGGCGAGGTGGCCGTCGGCCGGGGCGCGCAGCGGCTGGTGCGGCGCGCTGAAGTGGCCAGCATCGCGGCGCACGGCGCCGTCGGCATCCACCACGGCCCAGCCGGCCCCGCGCGGCAGCGGCGCGGCGCACTTGGACGGCTCGAACGGGAAGGCGTGGCGCAGCTTGCCGTGGTTGAGCTGCACCGCCAGGTCTTCGAGCTGCGGGGCGATGAAGCCCCAGTCATCGAGCACCTGCTGCAGGCGGGTGGCGATGCCGGTGGCGTGGTGGGCCTGGGTCAGGTCGCGCGACACGACGACGAGGTGGCCGTCGCGCGAGCCGTCGGCGTAGCTGGCGAGTTTCATGGGTGGCGTGCCGGATCGAGCCGGGGTTGGTGGCAGCATTGTGCGATGCGCGCCCTGCCTTCACTCCCGCGTGCCGCCCTGCTTGCGCTGGCGGCCAGCCTGCTCGGCCATGCGGCCTTGCTGGTCGGCGAGCGCCCGCGCGAGGACCGGGCGTCGCGGCCGGCGCGCGCGGTGCAGCTTGCAGTGCCGGTGCCCGCCCCTGCACCGGTGGCACTGGCAGAGCCCACGCCACCCGCCCTGCCCGCGCCTCGGCCGCGCGCGACACGCCCCGCCGAGCGCCCGCCGGCGGCCGCTGTTGCCGAGACCGACGTGGCGGCACCGCCAGCGCCGTTGCTGCGCCTGGCCGGCCCGGCATCATGGCGTTACCGCCTGCGCCAGGCGGGCCAGGACGGCGAGGCCAGGCTGGACTGGCAGCCCGAGGGCGACGGCCGCTACAGCCTGAGGCTGACGCGCCAGGTCGGCGAGCGCGCGCTGCCCGCCTGGGAGAGCCTGGGCCGCACCGGCAGCGCCGGCCTGGCGCCCGAGCGCTTTGCGCTGCAGCGCGGCGGCCAGGACCGGCAGGCGATCAACTTCGACGCCGATGCCGGCCGCATCAGCTTCTCGGCCAGCCCGGCCCAGTTGCAGCGGCCCGAAGGCGCACAGGACCGGCTCTCCTGGTGGCTGCAGCTGGCGGCTCTGGTGCAGGCCGCGCCTGCGCCGGGCGGGCGCTGGCGGGTTTGGGTCGCGGGCCTGCGCGGCGAGCTGCGCGAATGGACCTTCGAGACCGTCGACGCCGAGCCCGACGACGCCGGCACCTTGCATCTGCGCCGCCAGCCGCTGGGGCCGCACGACCCTGGCGTGGAGGTGTGGCTGGATCCGGGCCGCGGTTACTGGCCTGTGCGGCTGCGCCACGGGGACCCGGAAGCGCGGGGTTTCGAGATCAGGCTCGAAGAAGCCGCGGCCGGCCAGCCTGCGATGTGAACTCCTGACGCTTCTCGCGCGTTGAGCCCGGACGAAAAGGCCCGAATTGCGGGGCGTTCTGCCAGTATCTCCACCGACCAGGGCTTGAAACACCCCGGCCCACCCGCAGTTGAAGCCGACAGGAGCCCTTCATGCACATGCTTTACAACTCCGACAGCTTCATCGTCGTCCAGTTCGACGTGCCAACGACCGGACCTCAAACCGTGCCGGCCGGCCCGGCATTGAACCGTGGGGGCTTCGAGATCGTCGACAAGTTTGCCCGCAAGGAAATCTTCATCGAGGGCGCGCTCGCCGAGGCCTTCGAGCAGGGCGTGCAGGCCCTGATCGGCGACGGCGAGCCATCCGAAGACGAACTCGACGCCTTCATCGAACGCTACGCGCTGATGGGGCATCAGCCGGTCGTGATGCACTGAACACTTTTTGGCTCGGATACGGCATTGATTCGTTGCCCGGCCTGATACAAGATGGGTCAGCGCCGGCCACTGCCGGCCGCTTCAAGGAGCCCATCGCATGGTGAAGCGAGCCGCAGCCGCCGAGACAGCCCCGCGCCCCGCGGGACGCCTGCTGCCTTCGCCGGGCCTGGACAGCGCGCCGCTGCTGGACCGCATGTGCTCGCAGTTCGTGCTGACGCTGACGGTCAAGCACGCCGGTCGCTTCAACCTGCGGCGTGATTTCAACGGCCTGCTGTCCTTCACCGGCCGCCACCTGGTCTGGCCCACCCGCGTGCTGCAGCGGCTGCGCGGCTACCTCGCCCAGCGCTGCGCCGGCAACGAGCTGTGGCGCGGCCATGAGGCGCTGTCGGACGAAGCCTTCCTCGACCGCTTCGGCCAGTGGAGCGGCCCCTTCTCCGAAGGCACGCTGTTCTTCTACCTCGACGAATACGTCAAGGATGCGCCCAAGGACATGATGGCCCTGCTGGCGGCCACCTGCGAGCACCTGGACCGGCAGTTGAAGCGCGAGTCCACGCTGGTCGAGAAGAACATCGACGCGCTGGGCCAGCTGCTGCAGCTCAACCCGGCCGAGCGCGCCATCCTGCTCTACGGCACGCTGGCCCGCTACCAGCGCGAGCTGCGCGGCGCGCTGGTCGAGTTCAAGGTCAACACCGCGCAGGAGGCCTTTGCCGCCATCGCCGCCGTGGCGGGCGTGGACGAGCGCGAGGTCGCCGAGGCGCTGCGGGCCGGCTCTCGGCTGGAGCGCATCGGCATGGTCGAGAACCTGATCTCCGAGCACAACATCACCGACCTGGCCGACCTGATGAAGGTCAGCGACCAGCTGCCGCCGGTGCTGATGCGCGAATACCCCGGCCCGCATGACCTGATGGCCGTGTTCACGCGCCCGGCCACGCCCAGCCCGCTGGCGCCGAGCGACTTCCAGTTCGTCGCCGACGACCTGGCCCTGCTCAAGGGCCTGCTGCGCCAGGCCGTCGCCACCCGCGCCAGCGGCGTCAACATCCTGCTCTACGGCCCGCCCGGCACCGGCAAGACCGAGCTGGCCAAGGTGGCCGCCGCCGCCGCGGGGCTGGATCTGTACGAGGTGGAGTACGCCGATCGCGACGGCAACTCGCTCTCCGGCCGCGACCGCTACCGCTCGCTGCAGATCAGCCAGGTGTTCCTGAAGGCCAGCGCCAATGTGGCCCTGCTGTTCGACGAGGTCGAGGACGTGTTCCCGCCGCTGTCCAGCGACACCGCCTCGCTGCTGAACCGGCTGGATGCCAGCGCCGAGGGCGGCGTCGGCAACTCGGTCAGCGGCAAGGCCTGGGTCAACCAGATCCTCGAAACCAACCCGGTGCCGGTGATCTGGGTGACGAACCGCATCGAGCAGATCGACCCGGCCTTCCGCCGCCGCTTCCAATACCACCTGGAGCTGAAGTCACCACCGCCCGGCGCCCGCCGCGGGCTGGTGGCCAAGGCGCTGGGCGACGTGAGCGTCAGCGAAGCCTTCGTCGCCAAGCTGGCCGACCGGCCGGGCCTGACGCCCGCGCAGATCCGCACCGCGGTTCGCTTCGCGCAGCTGGCCGGCGCGGCGGGCGACGCCGAGAGGCTGATCGAGCGCCAGCTGCTGAATGCCGACAAGGCACTTGGCCGCGACGACGGTTCCAGCCTCGCGCGGCCCTGCGTCACGCAGTACACGCTGGACCTGCTGAACTGCGAGAGCCGCTTCGAGATCCCGCGCATCGTCGAGGCCCTGCGCCGCAGCGGCCGCGGCCAGCTGTGCTTCTACGGCCCGCCCGGCACCGGCAAGACCGCGCTGGCCGAGCACATCGCGCAAGCGCTGGGCAGGCCGCTGATGGTGCGCCGCGCCAGCGACATCGCCAGCAAGTTCGTCGGCGAGACCGAGCAGAACATGGCCCGCATGTTCGACACCGCCCAGACCGAGGGCGCGGTGCTGCTGCTGGACGAGGCCGACAGCTTTTTGCGCAGCCGCAAGCATGCGGAGCGCAACTACGAGGTGAGCGAGGTCAACGAGATGCTGGCCGGCATGGAGCGCTTCCACGGCCTCTTCATCTGCACGACCAACCTGTTCGACGACCTCGACGAGGCGGCGCTGCGGCGCTTCGCGTTCAAGATCCGCTTCAAGGCCCTGAAGCCCGAGCAGCGGCTGGCGATGTTCGAGCGCGAGGCCGGCGTGGCGCCGGATGACGAGCAGCGCTCACGTCTGGTGGCGCTGGACTGCCTGACGCATGGCGACTTTGCCGCCGTGAGGCAGCAGGTCGAGATCCTGGGTGAGGCCTTCGCGCCGGATGAGTTCCTGGCTCAGTTGGAGGCGGAGCATCGGGCCAAGCCGGAGGTGAGGGAGCGGCGGGGGATTGGGTTCAGGTCGAACTGAGCGCAGTGCCGGGCATCCGCCCGATCACAGGTGGCGGAAGTAGTACGTCGTCGAGCATGGCTCCCCCTCAGGCATCAACGCGTAGTTCGGAATATCGCCCGCCTTCTGCCACCCCATCCGCTCATACACCCGCGACGCATCGCTGCCCGCGACCGTGTCAAGCACCAGCGTCGTCCGGCCCAGCTCACGGGCCTTCACTTCCAGCGCCTTCAGCAGCCGCTCGGCAATGCCCTGTCGTCTTGCGCGCCGGTGGACCAGCATCTTGCTCACATCGGCGCGGTGCGGCTGGTTGTCGGGCATGTCGATGACGAGCGAGACCGTTCCGCAGATGCGGCCCGCCTCGTCCTCGGCGACGAACAGGTGGCGCTCGCCGGACGCGACGCCCTCGGCCACGCGGCGCCAGAAGGCCTCGGGCCGGCCTTCGGCCAGCGGCAGCATGAAGCCGACCGACGCGCCGCCTTCGACGCAGTCGCGCAGCACCTCGGCCAGTTCGGCCACGCGGGCCAGCGCCTCGGCGCCTGCGAGTTCGCGGATCAGAGTCATGGCCGGGCTCCGGTGAGGGCGACGAGGTAGCGCGCGGCCTTCGCACCCGGGTTGTGGAAGCTGATCGGTGCGTCCAGCCGCAGGGCCAGGCAGTCCCCGGCGTCGAGCTGCCAGCGGTCCGGGCCGTGGGCGATCTCCATCGTGCCGTCGATCATCCAAACAATCTGGTGGATGTCGGCATCGCGCAACGAGGTCTCGAAGGACACGCGCTGGCCCACCGGGAAGATCACATCCACCAGCTGCAGCGGCGACACACCCGGCGGCGAGACGTTGCGGCGCACATAGCCCGAGGCCGGGTCGCTCCATACCGGCTGGTCGGCCACGCGGGCCAGCGGGGACGGTGCGACGGCCGCCTCGCTCGGCTCGAACATCGACGCGACGCTGACGCCCAACGCCGACGACAGCTTGTCCAGCACGACGGCGGTGGGGCTGCTTTGGCCGCGCTCGATCAGCGAGATGTTGGAGCGGCTGACGCCACTCTTGTGCGCCAGCGCGTCCAGCGACAAGCCCGAGGCCGCGCGCAGCTCGCGCAAACGGCGGCCGATCAGTTCGGTGATGCCTTCATTCATTTCTCCAGCATACTGGAACTTGCATTCCATCAAACTGGAATCGCACGTTCGGCCGCGCGGCGCCAAGCCGGGTCGGGCCAGCGCCGGTCCAGCCGCCAGGCCGCATGCGTGAGCTTGATGACATGGGCATCGTCCTGCGCACAGGCCGCGGCGATCAGCGCCGGCCAGGGGCGGGTGGGCGGGCGGTCCAGCCCGAGCGACGGCGTGGCGCCGCTGGCGAGCAGGCCCGCCGCGGCAGAGACGCTGAAGCCGCGAGGCAGCTCGGACGCGGGCCACCACGGTTCCAGCATGCTCATCGCGTGGCAGGCTGTCAGCAGATGCAGCACCGTGAAGTTGCCGGTCGCGGCATAGGTGCGGGCCGCGAGCAGCGCCAGGTCGCGCAGCGATTCGTGCCCGTGCTGCAGCCGGCCGGCGACCGCCGCGAAGCCAGGCGTGCCGCCCCAGGCCCGCATGCGATCAGCGATAAAGCTGCCGGCCGGGTAAGCCGGGCGGGGCAGTGACGCCAGCGCCTGCAGCCAGTCGGCCAGCGCCAGCGGCGGGCCTTCGGCGGCGGTCGGAAGCGACATGAAGTGTGACGCCCAGTGCGCCAACCCTGCAGCCAGCTCGCCGTCGTGACCGGCCAGCACCGCATGGCCGGTGCGGATCAGGCCGTGGAAGGCGATGGCGCCGGCGCCCGGCAGCAGCAGCGCCAGGGCCTCGCGCAGCGCCGCAGCGGCGCCCACCTCGGCGATGCGGGCGGCGAAGTGTGCGCGCCAGGCAGCGTCGCTGTCGGGCCGGCCGAGATCGCACTCGATGTCAAGGCACGCGGGCCTTGCCGCGGCCTGCGGCTCCAGCGCGATCTGCTGCGCCGCGGTGAAGGCCTGCAGCCGCGCGGCCGACGCGCCCAGCTCCGCGAGCGCCTGCTGGGCCATCGGCAGGTGGTTGCTCATCCGGCCACGGTAGGTGGCGGCCCACACCTGGCCGGCATCGAGCAGACGGTGCAGCTGGGCCGGTGTAGCAGGTGAGGCGGCTGTGGCGGCGGTCGTCGTCGACATGGCAACTCCATTCATGGGAACATGGCCGCCATGCTCGATGTTGAAGTGAACTTGAAGTCAAGCAAGCCGCCGAATGCTGCGGCCGAGCCCATGACCATCGGCCAGTTGGCCCGGCGCGCCGGCGTTGCGGCGAGTGCGCTGCGCTTTTACGAGGCCGAGGGCCTGCTCGCCGGCAGCCGCAGCGCCGGCGGCCACCGCCAGTACCCGCGCCACGCGCTGCGCCGTGTCGCCTTCATCCGCGCGGCGCAAACCGTGGGCCTGAGCTTGCCGCAGATCAAGGCGGCGCTGGCCACCCTGCCCGACAGCCGCACGCCGACCAAGGCCGACTGGGCCAAGCTCTCGGCCAGCTGGGCGACGCTGCTGGATGCGCGCATCCAAGCCTTGCAGGCACTGCGCAGCAAGCTGACCGGCTGCATCGGCTGCGGCTGCCTGTCGCTCAGGGCCTGCGCGTTGTACAACCCCGGGGACGAGGTCAGCAAAGCCGGCGCTGGCGCCAGGCTTCTGCGCGTCGACACGATGCGTTGATCGATAGGCGAAAGCCTTCTATCGGATCCCGGCGAAAATGCCGGGTTTACCCGTCACCCGAACCGCAGCGAGCGCCCATGAGTGCCTTCCACGAAGAGACCGTCCTGACCGTCCACCACTGGACGGACCGCCTGTTCAGCTTCACGACCACGCGCGACCAGGCGCTGCGCTTTTCCAACGGCCACTTCACGATGATTGGCCTCAAGGGCGACAACGGCAAACCGCTGCTGCGCGCCTATTCCATCGTCAGCGCGAACTACGAAGAGAACCTCGAGTTCCTGAGCATCAAGGTGCCGGACGGCCCGCTGACCTCCAAGCTGCAGCACATCAAGCCAGGCGACAAGATCATCGTCGGCCGCAAGCCCACCGGCACGCTGCTGATCGACTACCTGCTGCCGGGCAAGCACCTCTACCTGCTGGGCAGCGGCACCGGTCTGGCGCCCTTCATCAGCATCGTGCGCGACCCCGCGACCTATGAGCGCTTCGAGAAGGTCATCATCGTGCACGGCGTGCGCGAAGTGGCCGAACTGGCCTACCACGACCACCTCACCGTGGACCTGCACCAGCACGAGTTCCTCGGCGAGTATGCGAGCAACCAGTTGCTCTACTACCCGACGGTCACCCGCGAGCCCTACAAGAACATGGGCCGCATCACCGACCTGATCCAGACCGGCAAGCTGCAGGCCGACCTGGGCCTGCCGGCACTGAACCCCGAGGACGACCGCATCATGTTGTGCGGCAGCCCGGCGCTGCTGAAGGACATGCAGACGATGCTGGAAGTGCGTGGATTCAAGGAAGGCAGCACCACGACGCCGGGCGACTACGTCATCGAACGCGCGTTTGTCGACAAGTGATGACCACGGGCCAGCGCCTGCCGCTCACGACGGTGCTTGCCGTGCTCGTCCAACTGGCGGCCTGCGCCAGCGAGCCGGAGCAAACACCAGCACAACGCTACACGGTCGACGCGGCGCGCTGTGAAAGACAGTCGGAGATCCGGCAGCAGATGTCGATGGCAGCGTTTCCGGTGGCGGTGTTGAAAGACGTCGTGATCGGCAACGACCGCAACATCTATGCCGCTTGCATGGCGGCGGCCGGCCACCCTGTGCAGGCGGTTCCCGCCCAACCACCGACCCGACCGCAGCCTGCGACGCCCGCCTCGGCACCGAGGCAATGAGCCCTCGCCTCCCGGCAAGGCCCTACATGCCCTTGAACAGGTGCGTGTAGCTGCGGCTGACTTCGAGCTTTTCGGTCAGGCCCTTGACGCCCACCAGCTGGCGGCCGCGGAAGTCGCGGGTGATGCCGTCGATCGCGCGGGCGTTGACCAGCGTGGAGCGGTGGATCTGCCAGAAGAGCTGCGGGTCCAGCTCGTCGACCAGCTCCTTGATCGGCTTGCGGATCAGCGCCTCGAGCTTGGCCGTCTGCACGCGGGTGTACTTCTCGTCGCTGATGAAGAACAGCACATCCTCGACCGGGATCATCTGGATGGCCTGGCCGACGCTGGCCTGGATCCATTGCAGGTAGTTGGGCTTGGCCGCCGGGTTCATCTGCGCGGACAGCTTGTGCAGCAGCTGCTGCAGCGGCACCGGGCCGGTGTCGGCGGGCTCGGCGCCCTCGCGCTGGGCCAGGCGCTTCTTGATGCGGGCCACCGTGAGCTGCAGGCGCTCGCGCTCGGCGGGCTTGAGCACATAGTCGGCCACGCCCTGCTCGAAGGCCTCGACCGCGTACTGGTCGTAGGCGGTGATGAAGACGATCTCGGGCACCAGCCAGTCGTCGTCCTCGGGCAGCTGCGCGATCTGGCGGGCGGCCTCCACGCCGGTCAGGCCGGGCATGCGGATGTCGAGAAACACCAGGTCGGGCTTGTGGGCCTGGGTCAGCTCGACGGCTTCGAGGCCATTCTTGGCCTCGGCCACGATCTCCAGCTCGGGCCAGACCTCGGTGAGGCGGCTGCGCAGCTGCTCGCGCATCAGACGTTCGTCGTCGGCCAGGACGGCCCGGATGGGGGTGGTGTTCACTCGGCTACCTTCGCTCTGCGGGCTCAGGCCGGCGATGCTAGTTCAGACCGGATCGGTTTTGGGCGTCGGCGCCAGCGCCGCGCGGCGGTTGCGCAGCACGACGAACAGCAACAGGGCCAGCAGGATCAGCGGCGAGCCCAGCACCGCCCCGACGCCGAGCAGGCCGAACACGACCAGGGCCAGCAGGCCACCCACGATCAGCAGCGGCAGCGCCACGCCCAGCAGCAGCACCAGCGGCAGCACCACCAAGCAGACGGCGCCGCCGACGAACAGACCGATGCTGGCACCCAGCCAGTCGCCGAAGCCGCTGCTGCCGAGGAAGATTTCTTCGTCGTTGACCACGATATGCATGTCTGGGCTGTGGTGCTGCAGCAGCGCGAAGCCACCGAACATCGCGGCGAGCACCATCAGCGCGGTGCAAATGAACAGGATCTTGAACAGGGTTTTCATGCGGCGGCTCCTTCGTCGTTGCGGCTGCGGTAGGGCACGGTGATGGTGACCACGGTGCCGGTGGGTTGGTTCTCGGTGACGGTGACGCTGGCCCGGTTGCCATGCAGCAGCTGCAGGCGCTCGCGGATATTGGCCAGGCCCACGCCGGTGCCGCTGGTGGCGGCGCGGCCAAAGCCCAGGCCGGTGTCGGCCACCGTGACGGCCAGCTTGCCGTGCAGGATCTCGGCCTTGACGGTCAGCTTGCCGCCGTCGGCCTTGGGCTCCAGGCCGTGCTTGATCGCGTTCTCCACGAGGCCCTGGATCATCATCGGCGGGAACTCGGCGGACAGCAGGCCCTCGGGCACGTCGATCTCGGTCTGCAGGCGCTCTTCCATGCGCATCTTCAGGATCTCGAGGTAGGGCCGGATGACGGCCAGCTCGCGGCCCAGGTCGCGGGTGGCGGTGGCATTGGCCTCGCGCATGGTCGGCATGGAGGCCCGCAGCAGCGCGATCAGATTGCGCTGCATCTTGCTGGCGGTGGGCGGATCGACCTCGATCAGGTGGTCGATGCTGGCCAGCGTGTTGAACAGGAAGTGCGGTTCGACCTGGGCCTGCATCGCGGCCATGCGGGCCTCGACGACCTGGCGCTTCAGGCTCTCGGCCTCGGCTGTCTCGGCGGCCTGGGCGGCCTTGACCTCGGCCTGGATGCGGCCCTTGTACATGGCCTTGATGACCGCCGATGCCAGCACCCACAGGATGGCCAGGTCCACCAGGGTGTCGCCCAGCTGCACGACGGTCACGCGGCGGCGGGTCTGAGAGGTCGCGACCTCCTCGGTGGCGTCTTCCAGAGCCCGCTGGGCCTCGGCGGCGGCGGCCTGTGCCTCCTTCACCTCGTCGGCCTGCTGCTTGAGCTGCTCGAGCTTGTCCTTGGCGGCCTCCAGGGCTTCAAGGACGTCCTCGGCCTTGGCGCTCTTGGGGAAGTCGAGCGAAAGGGCCGCGCTGGCCGCGTCGGTGGCCGCACCGGGCCCGCTCGCCGCCGCGCTGGCGGCCTGCGGCACCGGCACGATTCGCACGCCGCGTTCGTCAACCTTGATCTCGTAGTGGAAGCCCTCGTCGGCGCTACCGGCCCCCTTGCGGCTTTGCAGCTTTTCGGCGGCTTTGCGGGCCCGATCGGAGGCCTTGCGGGCTTCGGCCTCCAGCTTGGCGCGTCGGCGTTCGGCCCCGTGGTCATGCTCCTCGACGGTCTCGCTGATATGCCAGGTGAAGGGCGGCAGATTCTTCAGCACGTTCACGCCGAACAGCAGTGCCAGCGACAGCAGCACGAAGCGCTTCCAGCTGATGCTGACCAGCCAGCCGGCATAGACATGGAAGTAGCGCACCGCGGCGGTTGCGAAACGCTGCCAGCGCTCGATCCAGAGCTTCTGTTGCGGGCTGGGATTGAAGGAGGTGCTCATGGCCGGTGTTGATCGTTGATGCCACTGTACGCAGTGGCGTCGCGGCCTGTGGCCACCAACCGACACGCCGGCGTGGCCTGGGGACGAACTGCGTGGGGGAGCGACAGGCCGCTCGGCGCTGCAGACCCCGGCGCAGCCGCCCCGGCAATCCTTCACGAATCGCAGGCCCGCAGACGGCAAAAAGCCCGCCTGAGGCGGGCTGGGCGTGGGCTCGGCGCGGGCGTGACGTGCGCGAGCGCTGGCCTTACTGCTTGACGCCTTCGGCCTGGATCACGATCCGCACGCTGTCGGGAATGCCGTAGTCGAGGCCATAGGTGATGCCCCACTGGCTGCGCTGGATGGTGGTTTCGAAATCGCCGCCGCAGACCTCGCGCTTGTAGATGGGGCTGTCGTAGCAGTTGAAGCTGGTGGCGGTCAGCGTGACCGGGTTGGTCTTGCCGCGCAGGGTCAGTTCACCCACGATGCTGGCGACCTTGTCGCCGTTGAAGACGAACTTGCTGCCGACGAACTTGGCGGTCGGGAATTCGGCGGCGGCGAAGAAGTCCTTGCTCTTCAGGTGGCCGTCGAACGGGCCGACACCGCTGGAGATGGAGTTCATGTCGATCGTGACCTCGGCCTTGCCGGTCTTGGCCGCCTTGTCCAGCGTGATGCTGCCTTCCTTCTTGTCCCAGCGGGCGCGGTTGGTGCTGGTGCCGAAATGCTTGGCCTCGAAGAACACCGTGGTGTGGGTCGGGTCCAGCGCATAGGTGGCAGGCTCGGCCTGGGCGGCGCCCACGGCAGCGAGCAGGGCGGTGATCAGCAGGGCTTTCTTCATCGGGAGGTCTCCAGAGGGGGGTGGGTGGGAATCACAGGCCGCTGAAGGCCAGCTTGAACTTGACGGTGACGTCGTTGGCCACGATCGAGGTGTCGGCCCATTCGCCGTCACCGATCTTGAAATCCAGCCGCTTGATGGCCACGCTGCCGGCAGCCACACCGCCCGTCAGCGTGATGGGCACGACCACATCCTGAGTGGCGCCCTTGATGGTCAGCTTGCCGGCCACGTCGTACCTGCCGGCGCCCGTGGGCCTGATCGCGCTGGAGACGAAGCTGGCGCGGCCGTTGCGCTTGGTGTCGAACCAGGTCGCGGCGGCCAGCTCCTTGTCATAGCTCGGGTCGCCCAGGGACACGCTGCCCAGGTCCACCGTGAAGCTGATCTTGCCGGCCTCGGGCTTCTTGGTGTCGAAGTCGAGCTGCGCTTCGAACTTCTTGAACTTGCCGTCGACCGGCACGCCCATCTGCTTGAAGGTGAAGCCGAGCTCGCTCTTGTCAGGCTGCAGCGTGGCAGCGCCGGCGGGCAGCAGGGTGGCCGCAATCAGCCAGGGGGCCAGATGTTTCAACATGGGGCAATCCTCGTCAGGGGCGACGCAGCGACATGCGGCTCAGAAGGCCGTCGCGGTCGATGAATTGATGCTTGAGGGCGCCGGCCACATGGGCCAGCACCAGGGCGGCCAGGCCGTAGGCCAGCCAGGCGTGGACGCTTTCCAGCAGCTCGCCGAGGTCATGGTCCTTGGGCACGAAATCGGGCAGCGGCAGCTTGCCGAACCACACGATCGGGAAGCCCTTGGCCGAGCTCATCGCCCAGCCGGTCAGCGGCACCGCAAAGAAGGCCAGGTAGAGCAGCAGATGCACCGCATGGGCGGCACGCGCCTGCCAGGCCGGCATCGGCGCATCGGCCGGCGGGCGGTGCGTCAGCCGCCACAGCAGCCGCAGCGCCGACAACGCCAGAATGGTCACGCCGGCCCATTTGTGCCAGTTGTAGAGCTTGAGCCGCTGCGGCGAGAACGGCAGGTCGGTCATGTACAGGCCGACCAGAAAGGCGCCGACGATGGCGAGCGCCAGCAGCCAGTGCAGCACGACAGCGATGCGGGTATAGCGGAGGGGAGCGCTCATGATGTCGAGAGTGTGTGGCCCGCGGCGTCAAAGGCGGTTCACGGGTCTTGTTGCCATTGTTCAGCGAATTTGAATGTCAGGGGCGCTTCCGATCGAGAGCCGGGCCGGGCCCGCACACCGACCAGCGACCGAATCGCGACACAACTTAGCCGCCTAAACCCGTGACATCGATGCCCAAGGCGATTCAAGATGCAACAATGCTCGCCTCCTGCCCGGGCCCGCCGGGGCGAGGTGACCAAGGGGGATGAAGTGTCCGACGCGATGTCTTCCAGCCGCAATCTGGGCGATAGCTTCAACGAATATTTCGAGCTGCTGCCGGCGCTTGACGACGACACACGCAACGAGGTCTACCGCATCCGCCACGAGGTCTACTGCCGTGACCTGGGCTGGGAGCCCCTGCAGCCCAACGGCATGGAGCGCGACGACTTCGATGACCAGTCGGTGCACTGCCTGCTGCGCCACCGTGCCACCGGCGAACCCGTGGGCTGCACCCGCCTCATCATGGCCGACGCTGAAAACCCGCAGGCCCTGCTGCCGGTCGAGGAGAGCTGTGCCGAAGTGCTGGACCGCCGCATCGTCGACCCGGCCCAGCTGCCGCGCCACACGGTGGCCGAGGTGTCGCGGCTGGCGGTCATGCGCAACTTCCGCCAGCGCAAGGGCGAGTCGCAGTCGGCCGCGTCACTGACCGAAGACGACTTCCAGTCACGCGGCCAGCAGGCCCGTTTCCCCTACATCCCGGTGAGCCTGTATTTCGGTGCAGCCGCCATCGCGCGCCGGCTCGGCCGCGAGCATGTGCTGGTGCTGACCGAGCCCCGGCTGGCCGCGCATTTCGCGCGGCTCGGCGTGCACATCCAGCGCATTGGCGGCAGCATCGAACACCGCGGCGAACGCGTGCCCTCGCTCTTCCTCACCAGCCAGTTCGCGCCCGGCCTCAGGCCGCTGGTGCGCACGCTCTACGACCTGATCGAGCGCGACATCGGCGCCCACTTTGACGCCCACGGCGGCTGAGCCCCTCAGCGCCGGCCGACCAGGAACACCCCGCCCAGCACCAGCAGCGTGCCCAGGGCGATCCAGGCATTCATCGGTTCGCCGAGGATGGCATAGCCCATCAGCAGCGTGCTCATCGGCCCGACCATGCCGACCTGGGCCGCCAGCGGCGCGCCGATGCGGGCGATGGCCAACATCAGCAGCAGCACCGGCGCCACGGTGCAGGCCGTGGCGTTCAGCAGCGACAGCCACAGCACCGGCTCGGGCACCCCGGCCGCCGACAGCGGCCTGAGCAGCATGAACTGACCGATGCACAGCCCGCAGGCGACGCTGCTGGCCAGGCCGGTGAGACGCAGCGCGCCCAGGCGCTGCACGACGCGGCCGCTCAGCGCCAGATAGACCGCGTAGCTGACGGCGCTGCCGAACACCAGGGCCGCGCCCAGGGCAGTGCTGGGGCCTTCGAAGTGCAGCTCGTGGGCGAACACGGCCACGACGCCGGCATAGCTGACCGCCATCGCCAGCAGCTGGCGCCCCTGCAGCCGGTGGTGGAAGCACAGTACCGAGATCAGCAGCACCAGCGTCGGGTTCAGATAGAGGATCAGGCGCTCCAGGCTGGCCGTGATGTAGGCCAGGCCGGCGAAGTCCAGGAAGCTGGCAAGGTAGTAGCCGGTGAAGCCGAGCAGCGCAATGTCGCGCAGGTCGTGCCTCGTCAACGGCGGCTTGCCACGGCCCGCCCACCAGGCCAGCGCCAGGAAGAACGGCAGGGCCAGCAGCATGCGCCACATCAACAGCGTCACCGCGTCGACGCCATGGCGGTAGGCCAGCTTGACGATGATGGCCTTGCCCGAGAAGCCGATGGCGCCAAGCACCGCCATCACGAGGCCCGGCCAGCGCTGCCGCCGAGTCACCGCGTCTGAATCATGAACCGCATGGATCCAGTCTAGGGCGCTCTGCCTGCGTGCGCCGCGAAGGGCGAGGGCTGCCGACGGCAAGCATCTGCTCGGCGTTTTCACGGCTGCGTGGCCGGATGGCTTGTCGTGCAATCCTTCGCATGTCCAGGGAGAACACATGATCCATCGATTCCTCACGCAAGCAGCGCTCGCCGGGGTTGCCGCGCTGCTGCTCACCAGCCTGAGCGGCTGCGCCGGTACACGGACCGTGGTGGTGTCAGCGCCCCGCCCGTGCGAGCAGGCGGGCACGGACTGCATGGCCGATTTGATGCAGGCTCTGCAAGCCTGGCAGGAGGCCTACAACCTGCGCGACCCGGTGCAACTGCGACGGCTCTACGCGCCTGGCGCCCTGATCACCGACGACGAGTATTCGGCCGTGCCGCTGGGCGGCAGCGCCCTGCCCGAGTTCTTCGACGAGATGGCCAAGCGCCCCACCGCGCGCATGCGCTGGGTGATCGGCAACCTGAAGATGTTCGGCGAGACCGCCGTGCGCTCGGGCGAGTGCGAATTCGACGAGCAGGTCGACGGGCAGGTCGTCACACGCCCAGTTCGCTACAGCCTGGCCTACCAGCGCATCGACGGCCACTGGCTGATCGTGCTGCAGCACCTGACCCTGAGGCCCTGACGCGCTGTCCGCACGGCGAGGGCCGGGCCGTCAGGCCAGCGCTTTCCACGGCCTGGTCAGCAGCTTGCCGAACTTGGCGCCCGCCAGCAGCAGCGGCACCAGCTTGAACATCAGGCCGCGGGCCCTTCGGCCTTGCCGCGCTTGAAGAACTTCGCGATCGCGGCTCCAAAGCCGGCCACGGCCAGCAGGATGATCTTGGCGAACTTGGCGACGAAGGCGAACACCACGGCCAGCAGGCCCAGCTTCTTGGCGCCGACACCCAGCACCAGGGCTGCCAGGCCGTACTCGGCCACATGGTCGGTGGCCGCGTCGAAGTCTTCATAGCGCTTGCCCTTGTCGAACTCCAGCGCGCCGAGCAGCGCCTTGGCCTCGGGCTTCTGGGCCGGCAGGTCCTTCAGGTCGGTGACGAAGTTCAGGCTCAGATAGCCCTCTCGCCCCAGCGCAAAGGTGTTGTAGTTGACGCCCTGGGGCGCGGCGGCCGGCGCGCCCTTTTGCCGCGAGCTCATGGCCCAGACCAGCCGGTGCGTGCCCGCCTCGTAGGCCGGCACCTCGGCCCAGCCGGTGATCTCGAGCGGGGCCACGCCCATCTTCTGGCGCTCCTCGTTGCTGGCCTCGGTGCCTTCCTTGTAGCTGGCCAGCAGCTCGTCGGCCTTCCACTCCTTCGCGTCACCGTCTTTGACATAGCCCGACGCGATGTAGCGCAGCGTGGCGAACCACTCGCCCTCGCCCTTGGGGAAGATCAAGCCACTGAGTTCATCATGGCTGCCCGGGTTGCCCATCGCGCGCAACAGCGTGCCGGCCTGCGGCTGCGGAATGAAGATGCGATCGGCGGGCAGGTGCAGCGTGGCCTGGCCGGCAATGGCGATATCGGCCGGGCCGGCCTTGGCGGCCGCCTTGGCCGCGGTCCATGCGGGGTCTTCGGCGGGCTTGTCGGCCGGAGCCTCGGCGGCCTGCGCGGCCAGGCCGCAGCAGGCGGCCAGTGCGGCCAGTGCGGCCAGCCAGCTGCGGAGGATCTTGTTCATGCTCACTCCCTGTGAAACCGGGCCGCAGTCTAGGTGTCCCCAGACGCGGCCCCGCTCAGGGAATGCCCCTCAGGGCAGGATTCACATCGCCGCCCGCAGCGCGTCCCACTTGGCCTTGGCGGCCTTCTCGTGGCGGGCCTTCACATGGCCGTAGCCGCGGATCTCCTCGGGCACGCGGGCCAGCGCGACCGCCTTGGGCAGGGTGTCGGGATTAAGTCGGGCCAGGGCCTGGTCGATGCCGGCGCGGTAGTCGGCGATCCAGCGGCGCTCCATCTTGCGTTCCTCGGTGTGGCCGAAGACGTCGAAGGCGGTGCCACGCAGGCCCTTCATCTTGGCCAGCAGGCCGAAGGCCGGGCGCACCCAGCTGCCGAAGGGGCGCTTCACCAGCTCGCCCTTGTCGTTGGTCTTGGCCAACAGCGGCGGCGCGAGGTGGTGCACGAGCTTGTAGTCGCCCTCGAACATGCCGGCGATCTTGTCGGTGAAGGCGCGGTCGGTGTGCAGGCGGGCCACCTCGTACTCGTCCTTGTAGGCCATCAGCTTGAACAGGTAGCGGGCCACGGCCTCGGTGAGCTGGGTGCTGCTCAGCGGGGCCTCCGCGGCACGCACCTTGTCGACGAAGGCGCGGTAGTCGGCCGCGTAGGCGGCGTTCTGGTAGCCGGTCAGGAACTCGACGCGCTTGGCGATGATCTCGTCCAGGCTCTGGCGCTTGACGAGCTGGATCACGGCCTGGGCCGCATATAGCGACTGCACCGCCTTCAGGTCATGCGCGCAGCGGCGGCCCCACTCGAAGGCGGCCTTGTTGTTGTCGATCTGCACGCCGTTGAGCTCGATGGCGCGCATCAGTGCGTCGTAGCTCAGCGGGATGCGGCCCTGCTGCCAGGCATAGCCGAGCATCAGCGGGTTGGTGTAGAGCGAGTCGCCCAGCAGCTTGACGGCCACCTCTTCGGCATCGAAGGCGCCGAGGTGGTCGCGGCCGACGGCCTTGCCCAGGGCCTGCTCGCAGGCCGCGCCGGGGAAGCTCCAGTCCGGATCATTCACCAGCGTGGCGGTCGGCGAGCCGTGGGTGTTGAGCGCCACAAACGTGCGGCCCTCGCGCATGACGGCCAGCGTGGCCTTGTTGGCCGCCACGATGGCGTCGCAGGCAATCACGAGGTGGGCCTCGGCGGTGCCGACCTTGGTGCAGTGGATGGCCTCAGGCGTGTTGGCGATCTGGATGTGGCTCCAGGTCGCGCCGCCCTTTTGCGCGAGGCCCGCGGCGTCCTGGGTGATGACGCCCTTGCCTTCGAGGTGGGCCGCCATGCCGAGCAGCTGGCCGATGGTGATGACGCCGGTGCCGCCCACGCCGGCGACGACGATGCCCCAGGCTTCTTCCGCGTTCGGGATGACCGGCAGCGGCAGCGCGCCCAGCGCGGCGTCGAAGGGGCTCTTGCGGCCTTCCTTCTTGGGCTTCTTCAGCTCGCCGCCCTCGACGGTGACGAAGCTCGGGCAGAAGCCCTTCACGCAGGAGAAGTCCTTGTTGCACGTGTTCTGGTTGATCTGGCGCTTGCGGCCGAAGTCGGTCTCCAGCGGCTCGACCGACAGGCAGTTGGACTGCACCGAGCAGTCGCCGCAGCCCTCGCAGACCAGCTCGTTGATGACGACGCGCTTGGCCGGGTCCACCAGCTTGCCGCGCTTGCGGCGGCGGCGCTTCTCGGTGGCGCAGGTCTGGTCGTAGATGATGGCCGT
>RXJV01000118.1 GCA_003963075.1 Burkholderiales bacterium | reverse complement strand
GACGCCGACCGAAATTTGACCCACCCGTGAGGGCCCTGCCGACCGAAATTTGACCCAGGTGTTCAACCTACCCTGCCCGAGATATCCACAGCTGGGCGGGGGTGTGAGGAGTGATCACCATGGTGATGATTGGCAAGGTCTTGCGGATGCACCACCGCGAGAAGAAGTCGGTGCGGGAGATTGCCAAGGCCACAAGCCTGGCGCGGAACACGGTGCGCAAGTACCTGAGGCTGGGCAAGGCGGAGGCGCCGCAGTACAGGCGGCCGGCGGTGCCGACCAAGCTGGCGCCGTACGTCGAGCAACTGGAGCAATGGCTGCGCGCCGATGCCCGTCGTCCGAAGAAGGAGCGGCGCAGCGCCAAGGCGTTGCTGGAGCAGTTGAAGGCTGCGGGCTACGGCGGCGGCTACAGCCGGCTGACCGACTACATCCGCGCCTGGAGGTTGGCCCAGGGCAGTGCCGCGACGGGTGATGCCTACGTGCCACTGAGCTTCGAGCTCGGCGAGGCCTTCCAGTTCGACTGGAGCGAGGAGCCACTGGTCATCGGCGGCGTGTACCAGCGGCTGCAGGTGGCGCACATGAAGCTGTGCGCCAGCCGCGCCTTCATGCTGGTGGCTTACCCCAGCCAGGGCCACGAGATGCTGTTCGACGCCCACACGCGCAGCTTCGCGGCCCTGGGCGGCGTGGCGCGCCGAGGCATCTACGACAACATGAAGACTGCCGTGGACCGCGTCGGCCGCGGCAAGAAGCGCGACGTCAACGACCGCTTCGCCGCACTGTGCGCGCACTACCTCTTCGACCCCGACTTCTGCAACGTCGCCTCGGGCTGGGAGAAGGGCGTCGTCGAGAAGAACGTGCAGGACAGCCGGCGTCGCATCTGGCTGGCGGCACGCGAGCAGCGCTTCGGGTCCTTGGAGGAGCTCAACGTCTGGCTGTTCGAGCGCTGCAAGGTGCTGTGGGCCGAGTTGCGCCACCCCGAGCACAAGGCCTTCAGCGTGGCGGAGATGCTGGAGCTGGAGCGCAGCCACCTGATGCCCAAGCCCGTGGACTTCGACGGTTATGTTCAGGACGTCTCTCGCGTGAGCAGCACCTGCCTGGTCACCGTGGCGCGCAACCGCTACTCGGTGCCCTGCGAGCTGGCGCGCCAGACGGTCAGCACGCGGCTGTACCCGCAGCGCGTGGTGATCGTGGCCGATGGGCGCGTGGTGGCCGAGCACGCCCGGCTCAGCGGCAAAGGCCACACCGCCTACGACTGGCAGCACTACGTGCCGCTGGTGCAGCGCAAGCCCGGCGCACTGCGCAACGGCGCGCCCTTCGTGGACCTGCCCGAGCCGCTGGCCAAGCTGCGCCAGGCCTTGCTGCGTCATGCCGGTGGCGACCGGCTGATGGCGCAGGTGCTGGCGCTGTGCAGCACGGCCGGCTTGGATGAGGTGCTGGTGGCGGTCGAGCTGGCGCTGGAGCACGCCGGCCCCAGCGGGCGGATCAGCCCGGAACACGTGGCCAACGTGCTGGCACGGCTGACGGCGCCGCAGCGACCGCCCAACGTCGCCACGCCGCTGAGCACGAGCACACCTGTGCAGGCCGACCCGGGCTTGTACGACCGGCTGCGCAAGCTCGCCCAGCAAGAGGCCGAGCAGGAGGCCGACCATGGCTGATGTCATTGCCGACCTGAAGGCCCTGCGCCTGCACGGCATGGCCGCCACCTGGGCCGAGCTCGGCGAACAGCACAGCGCCGAAGTCGAGCGCTCGCGCTGGCTGCTGGAACACATGCTGCAGGCCGAGGCCAGCGACCGCGCCACGCGCTCGGTGCAGCACCAGATGAGCAGTGCCAAGTTCCCGGTGCACCGTGACCTGGCCAGCTTCGACTTCGAGGTCTCGCCGGTGGACCGCAAGCTGGTCACGCAACTGGCCACCTGCGAGTTCACGGCCGCAGCGCACAACGTGGTGCTGGTGGGCGGCCCCGGCACGGGTAAGACCCATCTGGCCACGGCCCTCGGCGTGGCGGGCATCGGCACGCACGGCAAGCGGGTCAGGTTCTACAGCACGGTGGACTTGGTCAACGCGCTGGAGCGGGAGAAGGCTGAAGGGCGCGCCGGGCGCATCGCAGCCAGCCTGCTACGGCTGGACCTGGTGATCCTCGATGAGCTGGGCTACCTGCCGTTCAGCCAGGCCGGTGGGGCCTTGCTGTTCCATCTGATGTCCAAGCTCTACGAACACACCAGCGTCGTCATCACGACCAACCTGGACTTCGCCGAATGGAGCACCGTGTTCGGCGACGCCAAGATGACCACGGCACTGCTGGACCGGCTCACGCACCACTGCCACATCGTGGAGACCGGCAACGAGAGCTACCGCGTCACGCAGGCCACAGCGGCCACGCGCAAGCGCATCAAGGCGAGGGAACAGGAGCGCCGCAACAAGGGCGACGACGCGGGCTGAACAAGCTCGCCGCTACAGTTGTCCACAGCCGGCGTCACGCGACGCCGGCTCCAAGCCCTGGGTCAAAGTTCAATCGGCAGGGTGGGTCAAATTTAGATCGGCGCCAA
>RXJV01000154.1 GCA_003963075.1 Burkholderiales bacterium | reverse complement strand
GCTTTGCGCTGTTCAGCTGGGGCAGCAGCGACGGCAGCTTCAGCAGCATCGACTTCAGCGGCCTGCAGCTGGCCGCCGGCACCCGGCTGGACACCTCGCGGCTGTATCTGGACGGCACGGTCTCGGTGCAGGCGGTGCCGGAGCCCGCCACCTGGGCCCTGATGCTGGCCGGCGCCGGCCTGGTGGCGCTGCGCCGCCGCCGCCAGGACTGAGACCCGCGCAGCCGGAACTCACAACAGCAGATCGGGTCGCGCACGGCCCGCGGTGATGCCCCGCATCACCGATTGATCCCACCATTCAAACCAGGAAGGAAGCACATCATGAACCGCAAGCATTCACAGGCCAGAGAGTTGCGCTCCGCGCTCCCGCGGCGACTCTCGGCCTCGCTGCGCCCGCTGGCCCTGGCCGCCGCCACTGCGGCCTGCGCCTCAGCCGCCCACGCGGGGCCGGCGGTGGCGCATTGGACGCTGACGGATATTGGCACGCTGGGCGGCATTACCAATGTCGCAGCGATCAACAACCTCGGGCAGGTAACCGGCTCCAGTAATGACACCGACGGCATACGGCGGGCTGTCCTGTTCAGCAATGGCGTCCTGAGCAGCCTCGACAACACGCCGGGGACGGCAAGCACTGGCTCCGCGATCAACGATGCGGGCCAGATCACAGGATGGGCCGGCCTGTTTCCGTTTGTCTATGGCAATGGCGCCCTGTCGCTGGGGCCTGACTACGGCACTGGCAATGCGATCAATTCGCGCGGCCAGGTGGTGGGCTTCAAGTTCAATGGCGTAGCCTCTTGCGCCGCGACGTTCTCCAACACTTTGCAGGCTAAATGTCTGACCCTGACACTGGGCGGCAACGCTTTCGGCATCAACAACCGGGGTGCGATTGTTGGCAACGGCAGCGTCGGTGCATTCCTGTACAACAACGGCACGGTCTTGTCTTTGGGCCACTTGGGCGGTGGCTGGGGCAGTGGAATCGCCATCAATGATTCCGGCGACGTGGTCGGCTTTTCCGACACCGCCAACAAACAGAGCCACGCGTTTCTCTATCGGTCGGGCGCCATGCGCGATCTGGGCACGCTGGGCGGCGCCAACAGCTCCGCAACCAGCATCAACAGCGCGGGACTCGTTGTTGGTGCTTCCGACACGATTGCGGCCGGGGCGAGCGGGGGCTTCCTGTACAGCAACGGTGTCCTGCAGGACATCAACAGCTTCAACGGCATCGCTGGGGGCGGCATCGCGCTCGTTGAGGCCAAGGGCATCAACGACGTCGGCCAGATCGTGGCCAATGGCAACAACGGCCGCGCCTACATCGCCACGCTGGACACCACCGTCTGGGAAGGCAATACCGGCGGGGGGTATTGGGATGCGCCGGACGGTTGGTCCCACGGCATTGCGCCGAACAAGAACACCGCGGTGTTCATCGACCCGGCCAAAAGCACCACCGTCACGGTGCTGAGCGGCAGCACCACGGTGCGCAGCCTCAATATCGGCGGCGATGCCAGCGGCAACAACGGCATTGCAACGCTGAACCTGCAAGGCGGGTCGATCCAGGTCACGGGGATCAGCGAAGACCGCTTCAGCACCGTCATCAGCGACAAGGGCGTGTTGCAGGGCGACGGCCTCATCTCCGGCCTGGTGCTCAACCGCGGCACCGTCGATGCCAGCAACCTGACCCTGCCCGGTGGCCTGGTCAACACCGGGCTGCTGACCGGCAATGGCCGGCTCAATGCCAACCTCGACAACGCCCCGGGCGGCACGCTGCAGCTGGGTGCCGGCCAGCGGCTGGTGCTCAGCGGCGTGTCGCACAGCAGCGAGGGGCTGATCCAGCTCAGCCGCGGCGCCGAGCTGCGCGTGGTGGGCGCCTTCACGCACAACAGCGGCGCCGAGCTGAACCTGAGCGGCGGCTCGCTGGCGCGCTTTGCGTCATCGGCCTCGAATGCCGGCGACATCATCGTCAGCGGCGCGTCCACGCTGCGCTTCGACGATGTGCTGGCCAATATGGCGGGCGGGCGGCTGGCGCTGGACCAGGGCAATGCCCATTTCAACGGCGGGCTGGTAAATGCTGGCCAGCTGCTGGTGAGTTATGGCGGCGCCAATGTGTACGGCAAGGTCAGCACCGTCAGCGGCGGCAAGATCATCCTGAGCGCCAACAGCAACACCGCCTTCTACGGCCCGGTGGAGGTGCAGCAGGGTGGCGAGCTGCGCCTGGCGGCCGGCAGCTCGGTGACCTTCTTTGGCTCGATGCAGCAGCGCACCGGCGCGATCTTCCGCGGCAGCGGCAGCATCCTCTACGAGGGCAGTCTGTCCGTCGGCGCCTCGCCGGGCCTGGGCGTCTCCGAAGGCGATGTGAGCTTTGGCAGCGGCAACACCTATCTGGCCGAGATCGGCGGCACCACGGCCTGCACGCTGCTGTGCGCCACGGACGAGGCCTTCAAGAACAGCAGCTATGACCGCTATGAGGTCGGCGGCAAGCTGCACTTTGGCGGCACGCTGAAGATCGTTTCCTGGGCCGGCTTCACCGGCCAGGCCGGCCAGAGCTTTGCGCT
>RXJV01000043.1 GCA_003963075.1 Burkholderiales bacterium | reverse complement strand
GTTCGCTGTTCCGCAGCAGGCCGTGACTTCAGTAGCTACTTTCTCGTGTAGTAGCTACTTCACCGCCGCGCAGGCCGCTTGGCAAGGCCCGCCCTCCTGAGGGCCACACCGCCCAGTAACGGTTCTTGCCTGAACGGCTGATGCGAACTCCAGGCTAGGTTCACCGCCTGACTGATCGAGCCAGCACTCCGATTCGACGAGGAACGGACACCCGCCATGGCCGCTGAGTCTGCGGCCTCTCACCGCAGGCACGAACGTACACTCAATCGCACTCACACCAATTCATACATTGTAGCTGATGGATGGACCCATGCCACAGGCGGCCAAAACGCCTCCCAACCAGCGGCGCAGATCGCCGAGCACGGCGTCGGGAGATGAATTCCCTTTCCGAATATTGCTGACCGTCGCGTAGCGTGTCGCCTGAAAGGTTCTCATGGGTAAGACTCTCCACAGCCGACACAACACCATCTTCCTGGACATGCTCAGGGGCCTGCGCGAGCGGAAGCGGTTGCGGCAGACCGACCTTGCCGTCCTGCTCGGCAAGAGTCAGGCAACGGTTAGCAAGGTCGAGCGAGGCGAGCGGCGCCTGGACGTCATTCAGTTGAGGGATTGGATCGCTGCGCTGGACATCAGCTTCTTGAGATTTGTTCGTACGCTGGACGCAGAGCTTCGCACCCACGGCATCACGGATCCGCGCATACGCCAAAGAACTCGTCGACGCCAACTTCGAGCCGGCGCAACTCGACGGCGGCCACGGTGCGATGAGTAGCCAATCCGTCGATGACACTGAGCTGACTCGGCTGGGCGCCTCCGTCTTCACGGTAGAAAGTGACCCGTGCGCTGCTGGCTGCATTCAGAGCGCCGGGATCCACTTCACCACTGGAGGCGACCGCAGCACAATGCCATATGAGCTTTGCGTTCCACCGGATGAGGGCGCGGGCAGTGGCCTGTGGAGCCTTCCTCGTGCTCTCGATGACCGCAACGGCGCAGGATTCCTTGGAGATCGCCACGCTCGACAATTCGGCGATGGGCCCCTTAGCGATTTCGGTATTGCGCCAGGCCTACGGCAAGCTGGGCGTCGACCTCAAGACCAGAGTTTTGCCGTTGCGCCGCGGCGTCCAGATGGCAGACCGAGGCGAAATCGACGGCGACCTCCTCCACAGCCTGCCTTCGTTGAAGGAGTGGGACAACCTGATTGTCGTCAGGGTGCCGCTCGCGCGCGCCGTGTTCGTCGCTTATATGGTCGGCGACACCTGTCCTCTCGCCATCGCTCGTTCCGAACTCGCGACGGCGCGCGTCGCCTATATGCGCGGTACTCGAGCTGTTGAAGATGTTGTCCCGACTCAAGCCCTGCTTGCCACCACCAACAATCTTGACGCACTGCGGCATGTCCAGCGAGGAATCGCGCAGTACGCCGTGATTGGACAGTTGGAAGGTGACGCGCTGGTGGCCAAGCATAAGTGGCGACATCTCTGCAAGGTCTCCGAGCCAGTTGCGTCGGCTGATTTGTTCCACTCGCTGAACAAGCGCCATGGGCAACTTGCTGAACGCCTCGAACTGGTACTCCAAGAGATGTCCGACTCCGGCGAGATACGCCGCATCTGGTCACGTGAGATTCAACGCGTGCGAGCCGGCTTGCAGCAAGCGGGGGAGTGAAGATCAGATGTCCTCAGTGAGCAGGCATCGGGCGCCACTCGATTGAGGCAGAAGCCCATGTACTGTAATTTAGTACAGTACATGCGGTGTGCGGTTCGGCCTAGCCGCGATGAGAGGCCCGAACCTTGCAAACCGCTACGGGCCGGGCGACTCAGGCCTTTGGTTCTGGAACTGCATCAGACGCCCTGCGTACGCAGGAGCACCATCAGACAGAATTCCGATCTATGCCCGCGAAGGTCGAAGACTATGTGCTCGCCGCTGACCGTGAGAACACGGTTCGCAGCTATGCCAGCGCCCTCAAAAACTTCGAGGAGGTCTGGAAGGGCCTGCTGCCCAGCACGAGCGACACCGTAGCCCGCTACCTGGCCGAGCACGCGACCACCTACCGACTCAGCACGTTACGGCTACACATCGCCGCACTGTCCCGCTGGCATGCGGACAACGGCTTTCCCGACCCAACCCGCGCGCCGCTCGTCCACAAGGTGCTCCGCGGCATCCGTGCAAAGCATGCAACTGCTCAGCGTCGGGCGCGCCCGCTGCAGCTGGATGTCCTTGAAGATGTCTCCACCCGGTTGCTGGCTGCCCAGGAAGCAACGCGTGAGCAAGGGAACCGCACCAAGGAGCTGCGCTTGAGCCGGGACCGCGCGCTGGTGCTGCTCGGCTTCTGGCGAGCCTTTCGGTCCGACGAGCTTGCCAGCATGCGGATCTCGGAAGTGCACGCCGTGCGGGGTCAAGGACTGACTTGCCGGCCAGGTCGTACCAAGACGACCGACGAGGACGAAGACCGGAGCTTTTACTGCCCTGCCCTTTCGAGGCTGTGCCCGGTCGACGCCTACATCGATTGGATCGAGCTCAGTGGCCGCACGTCCGGGCCGGTGTTCCCCGGCATCGACC
>RXJV01000025.1 GCA_003963075.1 Burkholderiales bacterium | reverse complement strand
TGAGCAGGATGATGCCGACGTTGGGGCGGAAGCCTTCACGGTCGAGCATAATCAACCTCAAATCTCTAGTTGGTTCGATTATTGCATCGGGCTGCGATCGCGGTGGCGCCCTCGCAAACCCGGAGATTTCCCCCTGTTTTGTCGTGACTTGGCCGGGTTTTCACCCGGCCTTCGCATTGCCAGGCTGTGCCTGTCCCACGTTCGGTCCGCCCATGAAAGCCTCCCAGTTCTTCATCTCCACCCTCAAGGAAGCGCCTGCCGATGCCGAGATCGTCAGCCACAAGCTGATGATGCGCGCCGGCATGATCAAGCGCTTGGGCGCCGGCATTTACAACTACATGCCGATGGGGCTTCGGGTCATCCGCAAGGTCGAGAAGATCATCCGCGAGGAGATGGACGCGGCCGGCGCCGTCGAATGCTTGATGCCGGTGATCCAGCCCGCCGAGCTGTGGCAGGAGACCGGCCGCTTCGACAAGATGGGCCCTGAACTGCTGCGCGTGAAGGACCGCCATGGACGCGACTTCATCGTGCAGCCGACGAGCGAAGAGGTCATCACCGACATCGCCCGCCAGGAGCTGCGCAGCTACCGCCAGTTGCCGAAAAACTTCTATCACATCCAGACCAAGTTCCGCGACGAGCGCCGCCCGCGCTTTGGCCTGATGCGCGGCCGCGAGTTCACGATGAAGGACGCCTATTCCTTCGACCGTGATGTCGAGGCCGCCGGCCGCAGCTACGACAACATGTACGCGGCCTACTGCCGCATCTTCGAGCGCTTCGGCCTGCAATACCGCGCCGTGGCGGCCGACACCGGCGCGATCGGCGGCGACCGCTCGCATGAATTCCAGGTCATCGCCGACACCGGCGAAGACGCCATCGTGTATTGCCCCACCAGCGACTACGCCGCCAACATCGAGCTTGCCGAGGCCCTGCCGCTACTGCCGGCACGAGGTGCCGCCACGCAGGCCCTGACCCAGACGCCCACGCCGGGCATAAGCACCTGCGAAGACGTGGCGGCGCTGCTCGGCCTGCCGCTGACGCAAACCGTGAAGTCCCTGGTGCTGGCCACCGACGACCTGGACGAGCACGGCACGGTCCAGAAGACCCAGGTGTGGCTGCTGCTGGTCCGTGGCGACCATGACCTCAACGAGGTGAAGGCCGGCAAGGTCGAAGGGCTGAAGGGCGGCTTCCGCTTCGCGACGGTGGGCGAGATCGAGACCCACTTCGGCTGCAAGCCGGGCTACCTGGGCCCGATCGGCGCGCAGGGCGTCAAGGTCGTGGCCGACCGCACCGTCGCGCTGATGAGCGACTTCGTCTGCGGCGCCAACGCGGTGGACTTCCACCTGACCGGCGTCAACTGGGGCCGTGACCTGCCCGAGCCGGACGTGGTGGCCGACATCCGCAACGTCGTCGCGGGCGACCCCTCACCCGACGGCCAGGGCGTGCTGGCCATCCAGCGCGGCATCGAGGTGGGCCATGTGTTCTACCTTGGCACCAAGTATTCCGCCGCGATGAACGCGACCTTCCTCGACGAAAACGGTAAGCCCAAACTGCTGGAGATGGGCTGCTACGGCATCGGCGTGACCCGCATCCTCGGCGCCGCCATCGAGCAGAGCCACGATGCCCGCGGCATCATCTGGCCCGATGCCATCGCGCCGTTCACCGTGGTCATCTGCCCTATCGGCGCGGACCGCAGCGAAGACGTCAAGGCCGCGGCCGACAAGCTCTACGGCGAGCTCAAGGCACTCGGCGTGGACGTGCTGCTGGATGACCGCGGCGAGCGCCCGGGCGCCATGTTCGCGGACTGGGAGCTGATCGGCGTGCCTCACCGCGTTGTGCTGGGCGACCGTGGACTGAAGGACGGCCAGGTGGAGTACCAGGGCCGCCGCGACGAGGCGGCGACCAAGCTCGCCGTCGGCGATGTGGTTGCCCACCTGAAGGGCTTGCTCAAGCTCTGATGAAGCGGCCCACCCGGCGCCTGGCCGTCCTGGGCCTGCTCGCGGCGCCGCTGACCGCACGAGCCGGGGCCCAGATCGAAGAGCCGCTGGCGGATTCCATCCGCTCGGCACTGAGCGCCGCCATCGCCCAGGCCGCACCGCCGCGGCCCCGGTTCGACGACGCTGAGGCCCGCGAGGCCTACCTGCGTTGGTTGGGCGTGATGAGCGAACGGCTGAAGCACCGCAAGACTGAGACCCAGATCCGTATCGAATTCCTGGAGACGGTCTGGTACGAGGCCAAGCGCGCCGGCCTGGAGCCCAGCCTGGTGCTCGGCCTGGTGCAGGTCGAGAGCGGCTTTCGCAAATACGCGATCAGCACCGCCGGTGCGCGCGGCTATATGCAGGTCATGCCCTTCTGGACGCGCAGCATTGGCGATGGCGACGCGTCGCGGCTCTTCCACATGCAAAGCAACTTGCGCTTTGGCTGCGTCATCCTGCGCCACTACCTCGATATCGAGAAGGGCGACCTGTTCCTCGCGCTGGGCCGCTACAACGGCAGCCGGGGCCGGCCGGAGTATCCCAACGCGGTGCTCTCGGCCCGGCGCCAGTGGCTGATGCCCGGAGAGCGATGACTCCGGGATTTCCCGCTGTGCCTTGTCGCATCAGTTGTTGCGGCGGTTAGGCTGACGAATCCTCTGTTACCCGACCTATCCATGTCAGCCACCAGCCGCTTCGCGCCCATGCTGCTCTCCACGCTTCTCGCGACGGGCCTTGCTTGGGCCCAGCCGTCCGACAACCCGCTGCTCAGCGTCAGCCCGCTGCCGCTGCAATATCCGCAGTTCGACAAGCTGCGCGACGAGCACTTCGCGCCCGCGCTCGACCGGGGCATGGCCGAGCAGCTCGCCGAGGTACAGGCCATTGCCGACTCGGCCGACGCGCCGAGCTTTGACAACACCGTTCTTGCGATCGAGAGGAGCGGCCGGCTGCTGAACCGTGTGACGACCCTGCTGTTCAACCTGCTGGGTGCCGACGCCAACCCGGCCCGCCAGCAGCTGCAGACCGATTACGCCGCCAAGCTGGCTGCGCATCGCGACGCCGTCCTGCTCAACCCCAAGCTGTTTGCCCGCGTCGAGGCCGTCTATGCGGCGCGCGACAAGATGGCGCCCAATGCCGAAGCCAAGCGCCTGATCGAGCGCTACCGCCGCGACATGGTGCGCGCCGGCGCGTTGCTGAACGACGCCCAGAAGGCGCGCATGAAAGCGATCAATGCCGAGCTCGCCACGTTGTCGGCGGCCTTCAACAAGGCGGTGCTCGCCGAGGTCAACGACTCGGCCATCGTCGTTGACAGCGCGGACGAGTTGGCCGGCCTGACACCGGGGCAGATCGCCGCGGCGGCCGCCAACGCGAAACAGCGCGGTCTGGACGGCAAATACCTCATCGCTTTGCTGAACACCACCATCCAGCCGTTCGAGACCGTGCTGCAGAACCGCGCGCTGCGCGAGCGCCTGCACCGCGCCTCGGTGGCGCGCGGCACGCGCGGCAACGAATTCGACACACGCGCGACGCTGTCGCGCGTGATTGCGCTGCGCCAGGAGCGCGCCGCATTGCTCGGCTATCCGACGCCAGCGGCCTTTGTGCTGGAGGACGAGACCGCGCAGTCGGCCGATACCGTCAATGCCTTGCTGCGCCGCCTGGCGCCGGCTGCTTTGGCATCGGCCACGCAGGAGGCGGCCGAGTTGCAGCAGCTCATCGACAGCGATCAGGCCGCCAAAGGCCAGCCCAGCTTTGCTTTGCAGGCCTGGGACTGGAGCCATTACGCCGACAAGCTGCGTTCGGCCAAGTACGGCTTCGACGAGAGCCAGCTCAAGCCCTACCTGGAACTGACCAGCGTGCTGGAGCGCGGCGTGTTCTTCGCGGCCGAGCAGCTCTATGGCATCACGTTCAAGCGCCGCACGGACCTGCCGGTCTATCGAGACGACCTGCGTGTCTACGACGTGTTCGACAACAACGGCAAGCAGCTCGCCATTTTCATCGCCGACCTGTACGCCCGCCCCAGCAAGCGCGGTGGTGCGTGGATGAACTCCTACGTCAGCCAGAACCCGCTGGAGGGTACGCAGCCGGTGGTCGCCAACCACCTCAACATCCCCAAGCCGCCTGCCGGTGAGCCCACGCTGATGACCTGGGATGAGGTCAAAACGATGTTCCATGAGTTCGGCCACGCGCTGCACTACATGTTCAACCAGAGCCGCTACCCGAGCCTGGCCCGTGTGCCACGCGACTTCGTCGAATACCCATCCCAGGTCAACGAGGTCTGGGCCCGCTGGCCCAGTGTGCTGGCCAACTATGCAAAGCACTATCAAACCGGTGCGCTGATGCCGAGCGAACTGCTGGACAAGGTGTCGCGTTCGAAGCGCTTCAACCAGGGCTATACGACCCTGTCCTACCTCGGCGCTGCAATCGTCGACCAGCGCCTGCACCAGCTCAGCCCCGGCCAGGCCCCTGGCGCCGACAACATCGAGGCCTTCGAGGCCCAGGTGCTGAAGCAAGAGGGGGTCGACTTCGGCCCCGTACCGCCGCGCTACCGCCTGCCTTATTTCAGCCACATCCTGGGTGGCTACGCCGCCGGCTACTACGCCTACATCTGGAGCGAGGTGCTGGATGCGGACACGGTGGAATGGCTGAATGCCAAGGGCGGCCTCAAGCGCGCCAATGGTGACGCACTGCGCAGCAAGCTGCTGTCGCGCGGCGGCAGCGAGGACGCAATGCTGCTGTTCCGCAATCTCGTCGGCCATGAGCCCGACATCAAGCCACTGCTGGAGCGGCGCGGCCTGGTGGTGCAGAAGCCCTGAGCGGGCGCGTCGGGCCTGCCCGGGCCCGCAGCACAGCCCCGTGCGGCCAAGTGCGGCCCCGTCCGGGCCTAAAGCCCCGTCCAGGCGCGCGGCTGGGCCGCGTCCAGGCCGGCCAGCTCCAGCACGCGTTCGGCCGTTTCGTTGACCATCTCCTCGATGGTTTCGGGGCGGTGATAGAAGGCCGGCAGCGGCGGAAAGCAGATGCCGCCCATCTCGGTGACGGCGACCATGTTGCGCAGGTGAGCGAGGTTGAAGGGCGTCTCGCGCACCATCAGGATCAGCCGGCGGCGCTCCTTCAGCGTCACATCGGCCGCACGCGTCAGCAGGTTGTCGCCGAGGCCATGGGCAATGGCGGCCAGCGACTTCATCGAGCAGGGCGCCACGACCATGGCGGCCGTGGCGAAGCTGCCACTGGCGATGCAGGCACCAACGTCCCCAGGTGCGTAGGCATGATCTGATTCGGCTTCCAGCGCGGAGCGGTCCAGGCCCAGTTCGTGATGGGCGTTCAGGATGCCTGCGGGCGTGGCGATCAGATGGGTTTCTGCACCCAGTTCGCGTGCGCGCCGCAGCAGTCGCACCGCATAGGCCGCGCCAGTGGCCCCGGTGAGGCCGACGACGAGGCGCGGCGGCATGTCAGCCCTGGGTCAGGGCTTGCTGCAGTTCGCCGGACTCGTACATCTCCATCATGATGTCCGAGCCGCCGACGAACTCGCCATTGATGTAGAGCTGCGGGATGGTGGGCCAGTTGGCGTAGTCCTTGATGCCCTGACGCACTTCCTCGTCTTCCAGCACATTGAAGGTCTTGATGTCGGTCGCTCCGGCCGCCTTCAGGATCTGGATGGCACGGCCCGAGAAGCCGCACATCGGGAACTGGGCCGTGCCCTTCATGAAGAGCATGACGCGGTTGGATTTGACCAGGTCGGCTATGCGTTGCTGAACGTCGCTCATGGAACTGCTCGATATCGTGGCAAAGCCGGGATTATCCGAGACCGCGGCACATGCACGGTCAGTAGCTGTAGGCCAGGCCCAGCTGCAGCAGGGGCTTGAAGCGCAGATCGCGCATCGCGTCCTCGAAACCCTGGGCGTTGCTGCGACCCAGGCGCACGCCGTAGGAGCCGGACATCAGGCCGAAGTCGGCACTGAAGGCCAGGCCGCTGTGGTGCACGCGGCCCGTGTAGCCGATGCCGAAGTAGGAGAGGTTGCCGCCGGGCTCGAGCGCATAGGCATCCGGGCCGCTGAGCACCAGGCTGCGCCGGCCGGCCGAGACTGCAGCGCCGCCCAGGGCCAGGCCACCACTGCTCTGCGCCAGCGACAGCGGGCCGACCAACATGCCGCCGGTGGCACGCAGGCCGCCACTCAGCCCGGAGAAGCCGGCCGTGGTGAGGTAATAGTCCCCGAGCAGGTTGGCGCTCAGTACGCGGGAGCCGCCCAGATGAGGTTGCTGGGCTTCATGACTGCCCTCGACGCTGTTCAGCTGCAAGCGGGCCTGCCAGCGTGGGTTGGGATCTGCGTCGGCCCGGGCCGAGACGGCCAAAAGGGCGGAGAGGGCGGAAAGGCTCAGTACTGCAGCGCTGGCGAGGCGGTCCATGATCTTCTCCCGGGCGGTGTGCCGAATGGCAGCGCTTTGATACTACGCTCGCCCTGCGTTGCCTGGAATGACGAACTGGCGGCAAACATCACGCAATCCCGGGGTCCGTCGGCAGACCGGCGGTCCGGCCTCAGCCGGGCCAGCGGCCGCCGCTGACGCGGGGGCGTCCCGCCAGGTCGCGGTGCAGGCTGACGTCGGCGAAGCCACGGCTGGCCAGGCGTTGCGCGACCGGATCGGCCTGGTCCCAGCCGTGTTCCAGCAGCAGCCAGCCGCCCGAGCCGAGGTGTTGCGGCGCCGCATCAATCAGCGTGTACAGGTCGGCAAGGCCGTTGCCGCCAGGCGTCAGCGCCGACAGCGGCTCGTGCCGCAGCGCGGCCAGATGCGGGTCGGCGGCGTCGATATAGGGCGGGTTGCTGACGATGAGGTCAAAGCGCTGGCCGGACAGCGGCTCGAACCAGCTGCCCAGCCGCCAGTCCACCGCAAGGCCGAGTCGTTCACCGTTGCTGCGGGCGACGGCCAGCGCATCGGCGCTGAGGTCGACGGCGGTCAGCTGGGCGCGCGCGCAGCCCGCCTTCACGGCCAATGCGATCGCACCGCTGCCGGTGCCGAGGTCCACGACAAGAGGCGCACCGGGCCTTGCAGCCAGTAGCTCCAGCGCCCAGTCGACCAGGGTCTCGGTGTCGGGGCGCGGGATCAGCGTCGCCGGCGTGACGTTCAGCATCAGCCCGTGGAAGGGCTGCCAGCCGGTGAGATGGGCCAGCGGCTCGCCGTCGGCCAGCCGGCGCAGCAGGTCTTCAGCGCCCGGCACCGGGGCATCGCCGTGGGTGACGAGCCAGGCGCGGCCCTGGCCGCTCAGGTGGCCGAGCAGGGTCTGCGCGTCGCCGCGCTCGATGCCGAGCTGGCGCGCGAGTGCCAGGGCCTCGTCGACGGTCATGAGCGCCCCGCTTCCAGCTCGGCCAGCTGCTCGGCAGCCTGGGCCGCCTGCAGGCCCTGGATGATGTCGCCCAGGTCGCCGTCCATGATCTGCCCGAGCTTGTACAGCGTCAGGTTGATGCGATGGTCGGTCAGCCGGCCCTGCGGGAAGTTGTAGGTGCGGATGCGGTCGCTGCGGTCGCCGCTGCCGATCAGGCCCTTGCGCGTGGCGGCCTCCTTGGCCGCGCGCTCGCTGCGCTCCTTTTCCTGGATGCGGGCTTGCAGCACCTGCAGCGCCTTGGCCTTGTTGCTGTGCTGGCTGCGGCCGTCCTGGCACTCGGCCACGATGCCGGTGGGCAGGTGGACGACGCGCACCGCCGAGTCGGTCTTGTTGATGTGCTGGCCGCCGGCGCCGCTGGCGCGGAAGGTGTCGATGCGCAGGTCGGCCGGGTTCAGCGTGATGGCCTCGGCCTCGTCGGGCTCGGGCATCACGGCCACGGTGCAGGCGCTGGTGTGGATGCGGCCCTGGGTTTCGGTGGCCGGCACGCGCTGCACGCGGTGGCCGCCGGACTCGAACTTCAGTCGGCCGTAGACGCCGTCGCCCCCGTTGCTGTCCACGCGCACGACCAGTTCCTTGTAGCCGCCGAGGTCGGACACGTTCTCCGACAGGATCTCGGTGCGCCAGCCCTGGCTTTCGGCAAAGCGCAGGTACATGCGCGCCAGGTCGGCCGCGAACAGCGCCGACTCGTCGCCACCCGTGCCCGCGCGGATTTCGAGGAAGGCGTTGCGCTCGTCGTCGGGGTCCTTGGGGATCAGCGCGAGTTGGAGCTCCTGGTCCAGCGCGGCCAGGGCGGCTTCGTTGGAGGCGATCTCCTCGCGCGCCATCTCGGCCATCTCCGGGTCGGCCAGCATCTCGCGCGCGGCGGCCAGGTCCGCCTCGTGCTGCTGGTAGCGGTGGTAGCGCTCGACCAGGCCACTCACCTCGGCCTGCTCGCGGGTGAGGGCGCGGTAGCGCTTCATGTCGGCGGCGATGCTGCCGTCGGCGAGGATGGTGTCCAGCTCGGCAAGGCGGAAGCCGAGGCGGTCGAACTGCTGGCGCAGGGAGTCTTTCATCGGGGCGATCGGTGAGGCGGGCGGGAGCGGCACCATGCTGGCGCCGGGCGGCAGGGGTGAGCGCCGCTAGGACTTGCCGCCGCGCAGGAACAGGCGGGAGATGGTCTGCGCCAGCTGCAGGCGCTGCTCGCCGTCGCTGGCATGCAGCTCGGCCAGCGTGCCGTGCAGCAGCTTCTGGGTGAGCCCGCGGGAGAGGGCGTCCAGCACCTCGTCCACATCCGCGCCCTTGGCCAGCAGCTTGCGGGCCCGGGCCATCTCGACCGCCCGCCAGTCGTCGGCCTGCGCGTGCAGGGCCTGGATCAAAGGCACGGTGTGGCGCTGGTCCAGCCAGTGCATGAAGCTCTGCACGCCGGTCTCGACGATGGCCTCGGCCTGCTCGACGGCGGCCTGGCGCTTTTCGCCGGCGGTCTGCACCTGCTGGGCTAGTTCATCGACGGTGTAGAGGTAGACGTCGTCCAGCTGGGCGACCTCGGGCTCGATGTCGCGCGGCACGGCCAGGTCGACCATGAACATCGGGCGGTGCTTGCGTTTTTTGAGCGCACGCTCGACCGCACCGAGGCCGATCAGCGGCAGGCTGGACGCGGTGCAGGACACGACGATGTCGAACTCATGCAGCCGCTCGGGCAGGTCGGCGAGCCGCACCGCCTCGGCGCCGAAGCGGGTGGCCAGCTTCTCGCCGCGCTCCAGCGTGCGGTTGGCCACCGCCATGTGGCGTGGCGTCTTGGCGGCGAAATGGGTCGCCGTCAGCTCGATCATTTCGCCGGCGCCGACGAACAGCACGCGGGTGCGTGCCAGCTCCTCGAACAGCTGGCCGGCCAGGCGCACGGCCGCTGCGGCCATGCTGATGGAATGGCTTCCGATCTCCGTTGAGCTGCGCACCTCCTTGGCCACCGAGAAGCTGCGCTGGAACAGCTGGTGCAGCGTGGTGCCCAGGGCGCCGGCGGCCTCGGCTTCCTTCACGGCCTGCTTCATCTGGCCGAGGATCTGCGGCTCGCCCAGCACCATCGAATCGAGCCCACTGGCCACGCGGAAGGCGTGCCGCGCAGCGGCGCTGCCCTGCATCACATAGGCATGCTCACGCAGTGCGCCGGCCTCGACGCCGCCGGTCTGCGCGAGCCAGGCGATGGCCGGCTGCACCTGGGCGGCCGGCGCGGCCACGTAGAGCTCGGTGCGGTTGCAGGTCGACAGGATGGCCGCTTCGGGCGCTCCGGGCAGCTTTTGCCGCAGGCCGGTGAGCGACGGCGCCAGTTGCTCCAGCGTGAACGCAAACCGCCCGCGCAGGTCCAGCGGGGCGGTGTGGTGGTTCAGGCCGAGAGCAAAGACCGACATGGCTCGGATTGTAGGATTCGCACCCCTTGTCACCGCTGATACGGATCAAGCCCTCGATGGGACCTCTGGATGCTTTCTGGCACCTTGCCAATTTGTTCGCGCCTGCCTGGGGGCTGGCGGCGCTGCTGGCAGCGGCGATCAAGCTGGTTTGGTGGCGCGAGGTCGCAGCCCTGCCGTGGCTGCGGCTTTGGCTCTGGGGCGGCGGCGGCGGCACGCTGGCCTGCATCGCTGCGCTTGCCGTGCTGGGCCGCGACGGCACGATGGCCGGCTACGGCTTGCTGCTGCTCGGCGTGGCGCTGCCCCAGTGGAGGTTGATGCTGCGGCGCTGACGCCCGCCATCAGGACAGCGAAAACTGGAATTCCTGTTTGAAGACGTGATTTCCGGGGCAGACGTAGGTCGTCTTGAGGGTGCGTGTGACCTCATCGATGAACGCCTTGTTGATGCTGGGTTCAACGCTGCCGATCTTCAACTTGGCGTCCACGAAGGCGACTTTGCCCTCGACGACCTCCGCAACGACGCTCAACACGAGCTTGCCGACCGCGTTGACACGCGGGAGGTTTGGCTTCCCCATCGCGGTGCAGACCATGCCGGCTTGGATCGGCACCAGCGTTCCTGCGGCCATGCCCGCTGTCTCCGCGATGGCCGCGCTGGCGGCAGCTTGCTGATGTGCCGAAGGCGTCGACGCGCCGGAGGCCGCCTCGCGAGCAGCGCGTCTTTCCGCCAGCCCGGGGATGCTGTGCTTGTAGTCGAGGGCGAGATAGAACACGCTCTTCAACGCGTTGCTGTCACAGACGTAGGTTTTCCTGATGTGGTCTTCCAGCTCTCGTTGGACCGTGCGGTTGCTCACCCGATCCGGGCCGCGGACCTCGCTGACGTCCACGTCGCTGGGGCGTCCGTCTTTGATGGCGATCGAAATCTTGTAGATGAACTTCCCCACCCAAGGGATCGCCGGCAGAGTGAAATCGCTGATGGCATGGCAGGCCGCCGGGTCAAGCTCCTGCTGGGTTTCCGCCGCCTGGGCACTCATTCCGCTGCCGAGCGCCACGCCCAGCCCCAACGCAAGAAACAACTTCATGCGCGCCTCCCCGCCAATCACAGTGCGCAATTATCTGAGCGTTAGCGCGGCGCTTGTCTCGGTGTCTTCCGGCAGCGTGACCACGTCGCCGCGCAGCGAATGCGCAAAGGCGGTCGTGATGCGCACGTCCACCAGCTGGTGCATCAGCCGTGGCGACCCCGGGAAGTTGACGATGCGGTTGCACTCGGTCCGGCCCATCAGCTCCGACGCGTCCTTGCGGGACGTGCCGGTCACCAGCACCTTCTCGACCTTGCCGACCATGCCTTGGGAGATGGTCAGCGCGTGGGCCTCGATGGCGGCCTGCAGTTCCTGCAGGCGCTTCACCTTGGTCTCGTAGGGCGTCGTGTCTTCCAGCGCCGCCGCCGGCGTGCCGGGGCGCGGGCTGAAGATGAAGCTGAACGAGGCGTCGAAGCCGACGTCCTGCACCAGCTTCATCAGCTTGGCGTGGTCGTCGTCGGTCTCGCCGGGGAATCCGACGATGAAGTCGCTGGCCAGGCGCAGGTCGGGGCGGATGGCGCGCAGCTTGCGCACGATGCTCTTGAACTCCAGCGCGGTGTAGCCGCGCTTCATCGCCATCAGGATGCGGTCGCTGCCGTGCTGCACCGGCAGGTGCAGGTGGTTAACGAGCTGCGGGATCTTGCCGTAGGCCTCGATGAGGCGCGGGCTGAACTCGTTGGGGTGGCTGGTCGTGAAGCGCAGGCGCTGGATGCCCGGAATTTCGGCCGCATATTCCAGCAGCAGGGCCAGGTCGGCGAACTCTGCGGTACCGCCCATCTTGCCGCGGTAGGCATTGACGTTTTGGCCGAGCAGGTTGATCTCCATCACACCCTGGTCGGCCAGGCCGGCGATCTCGGTCAGCACATCGTCGAAGGGCCGCGAGACCTCCTCGCCGCGGGTGTAGGGCACCACGCAGTAGCTGCAGTATTTGGAGCAGCCCTCCATGATCGACACGAAGGCCGAGGCGCCCTCGACCTTGGCCGGTGGCAGATGGTCGAATTTCTCGATCTCGGGGAAGGAGATGTCCACCTGCGGCCGGCGCTGCTCGCGGCGGGCTTCGAGCATCTGTGGCAGGCGGTGCAGGGTCTGCGGGCCGAAGACGACGTCCACGTAGGGCGCGCGTTCGATGATGGCCGCGCCTTCCTGGCTGGCCACGCAGCCGCCGACGCCGATCATCACGCCCTTGGCCTTCAGGTGCTTCACACGGCCGAGGTCGCTGAAGACCTTTTCCTGCGCCTTCTCGCGCACCGAGCAGGTGTTGAACAGGATGAGGTCGGCCTGCTCGGGGTCGTCCGTCGGGGTGTAGCCCTTGGCGGCTCCGAGCACATCGGCCATTTTGTCCGAGTCGTACTCGTTCATCTGGCAGCCAAAGGTCTTGATGTAGACCTTCTTGCCGACGTTCGCGTCGCCGCTCATGGCTTGCTCCAGGTCTGGTTGCCGGGATTGAACTGCCAGCTCGCCGCCTCGGCAGGGGTGCGAGGCCAGAGCTTGTTGTCGAGCTCGGCGGCGTTCAGCACCCAGACATCGAGGATCAGGCCGCTGCTCTCGATCGTGTAGTGCACCGTGAGCTTCTGCCCGCTGAGGCCGGCGGGCGGAACCCAGAGGTTGCTCTCGTTCTTGACCCGCGCGCCAGGCGCCAGCCGCGCCGGCTGGCCGTTGAGTTGCACTTCGGGGAACTGCGTGATGACGAGTTCGCCACGCAGGGCATTGGCAGGGAAGAAGCGGTGCGTCTGGGCCTGGGCAACCAGGCTGCTGGCGGCCAGCATCAAGGGGAGAACACAGCGGTACATGGCATGTCCAGTGGCTGCGAAGCCGGCGGCCGTTGGCGCGGGGCGCGACGGGGCCGGTTGCGGGTGATGAGAAAGCGGCGCAAGAGCGGTCAGTGGTCGACGGCCGCCAGGGCACAGAATCGGCGCCAGGGTGGCGACCTGCCGGCTTTTGCGCTCAGACGGATCTGAGCGGCCCACCTGGCCTTGGACCGGGTGGATCGGGCACAGATTCTACCGTCGGCCCCTTGGGGAGCACGCCGGAGCCGCTGCGCGTGGCCTTGGAGCGGTCGCAGGGCGCCATCGCTGGCTGCGGTTCGCCGATGGCGATGGACCAGACGCGGCACCTCAGGCTTTCACTTTGCTGTCCAGACCGCCGTTTGCCGGAAGAGAGCGACATTCCCTCGAAATTAACCGTTATGAAATCGCTTTCGCCCTAGTATTGCGGCCGCTTGCCCCTACCGAGTCCTTGCGACCTGCCGATGCCGCCTGCCCGAGATGCCCGCCAGTTTCAGTGTGCTGACGTTCCCGAGGCGCCGCGGGCGTGGCGCAGCAATCAGGGCGTGGCAGGTGCCGCGGCGCTGGCCGAACTGGCCGCCAAACATGGTTTGGCGACTCAGGCTTTGCTGGCCGAGACCAGGCTGCGCGCCTTCGATCTGGGTGATCCGCGCTGCCGGGTGTCGCTGGCCGACGAATGCCGGCTGATCAGCCGGCTCCTGCAACACACCGGGCATGCGCCGGGCCTGGGGCTGGAGGCCGGGCGCCGCGTGCGCTTCACGGCGCTGGGCCCACTGGGCCTGGCCATGGTTAGCAGCCTGAGCCTGCGCGCCGCTTTGCATGCCGCGGCCCGGTTCGGCAACCTGGGCTGCCCATCGCTGCATCTGCACCTGCAAGCCTGCGGTCCCGGCGGCAAAGACCTGCGGCTGATCCTGCCGCAGCGGGAGTATCCGGCCGAGCTTGGGCGCTTCGTCGTCGAGCGTTCTCTGGCTGCGGTGCTCAGCCTCTCGAGCTCGCTTGCCCAGCGCCCGGTGCGGGTGGTTGCGCTGGAACTGGCCCTGGATCGTGCCGACATCTCGCAGGCCTACGAACTTTGTGGCGGCCGCGCGCCACTGCATGGCATGGCCGCCAGCGCTCTGGTGTTGGCGCAGGCCGATCTGGATGCGCCACTCCCGCATGGCGATGCGCGCATGTTCAAGCTGGCGGAAGCGCAGTGCCTGGGCCTGGAGGCGGGCTGCCGGCCGCGCGCCGGGCTGGCCGGCGAGGTGCGGGGCTTGCTGTCGGCCCATCCCTCATGCCTTGGCGACATGGCCGCCACTGCCGCGCTGCTGTGCATGTCGGAGCGCACCCTGCGCCGGCGCTTGCAGGATGAGGGGACGAGCTTCGTGACCCTTTGCGACGAGCTGCGGCGAACCCTGGCCGAGCAGTTGCTGGCCGTTCCGCGGCTGCCGATCAGCGACATCGCCGAGCGGCTGGGCTATGCAGAGGCATCGAGCTTCATCCATGCCTTCAAGCGCTGGCATGGGCGCACGCCGCGCGCGTTTCGCAGTGCTGCCGCTTCGGTCTGAGGGCTTGCCACAGGCGCCGCGCGGGGCCGGCCGCTTGGATTGGCCGGCAGGATCAATTTTTTGGCCGGCTTGATCGGCTGTTGTCGCCGGGCCGGACGCCAATACTCGCGAGCATGACCGTCTCCGACCCGCTTCGTGCCTCAGCATGGGCCCGCCCCCTGGCGCTGGCCTGCACCGGCCTGCTGCTGGGTCTGACGCAGGGGTTTGGGCTTTATCTGGTCAGCAACAACCTGAGCGCCATCCAGGGTTCGCTCGGCGCGACGGCGGCCGAGGCGAGCTGGCTGGTGACCGCGTATTTCGCGACGGCGTTGTCGTCCACCCTGCTGCTGACCAAGGTGCGCCTGCATTTCGGCCTGCGCCCCTTTGCGATCGGCGGGCTGCTGCTGTTCCTGCTGGTGAGCGCGTTGCACCTGCTGACCGATGATCTGGTGTCGGCCCTGGCGGTGCGCGCAGCGCTGGGCATCGCGGCCGCGCCGCTGAGCACGCTGGCGATCTACTACATGATGGAGGCCTTGCCTCAGCGTTTGGCGCCGGTGGCGCTGCTGGCGGGGTTTGCCTGCCTGCAGCTGCCGGGGCCCTTGTCGCGTGTGGTGTCGCCCGACCTGCTGGAAATCGGCCGCTGGCATGGGCTGTTCCTGCTGGACGTCGCGCTGGCCCTGATCAGCCTCGCAGCGATCGCGGCGCTGCCGCTGTCGCCCCAGCCGCGCCGGCCGGCGTTCGACCGCGGCGATCTGCTCGCCTTTCCGCTCTACGCCGTTGGCCTGGCGCTGCTGTGCGTGACGATCTCCCAAGGCCGCTTGCAGTGGTGGACCGACTCGCCGTGGCTCGGTGAATGTCTGGTCGGCGCCATCGTCTGCATCGGCTTGTACGTGCTGGTGGACCTGAACCGAGCCCAGCCGCTGCTGGATCTGCGCTGGCTGGCCCAGCCCTACTTGCTGCGTTTCGTGGTGGCCGTCTTGCTGTTCCGCATCGTGCTGTCCGAGCAGACGGTGGCGGTGGTGGGCCTGCTGACGGTGCTTGGGCAGTCCAACGAACAGATGCGCTGGCTCTTCCTGCTGGCCAGCGCGGGGCTGTTGTCGGGCTTTGTGCTGGCCCTGGTCGTTGCGGTCAAGCGCGGCGCGCCGCTGCTCAGCGTGCTGGCGGTGGCCATGGTGTTGGTGGCGGCATGGCTGGACAGCGATGCCACGGCGATCAGCCGACCGGAACAGTTCTGGCTGAGCCAGACCCTGTTGTCCGCCGGCTTGGGTCTGTTTTTTTCAGCCTCGCTGCTGCAGGGCTTTGGGCCCGTGTTGCGGGAGGGCGGCCAGCACATGGTGAGCTTTCTGGCCGCCTTCAGCGGCGCGCAATTCCTCGGCAGCCTGATGGGATCGGCCTGGATCAACACCCTCGTTGCACAGCGCCAGACCGCGCATTTCGCAGCCCTCGCCCAGCACCTGGCGATCGGCGATCCGATGGTGACGCGCCGCCTGGCCGAGCTGGCCGGTTCCGTGGCCCGCTGGGTGAACGACCCCGCTGCGCATGCGCAGCAGGGCCTGTCGTTGCTCAACCAGCAGCTGCAGCGCGAATCCTTCGTGCTGGCCTACAACGATGTCTTCCTCTGCACCGCCGTGACGGCCGCAGCGATGCTGCTCTGGCTGTCCGTGCTGGCCTGGCGCGGCATGCGGCGCCAGGCCGACGCTGCAGCCACACCTTGACCCCGGAGATCCCGAGTCCATGGCTAAATTCCTGTCCACCACCAATGCGCTGGTCGCGGCCGCAACCGCGGCCGCCGTTGCCGTGGCGCTGTACGCCTGGCGGCTGCCGCCATTTGCGAGCCCGGTAGAAAGCACCGAGAACGCCTATGTGCGCGGCAGCGTGACGGTCATTGCGCCCAAGGTTGACGGCTATGTTGCCGAGGTGCTCGCGCAGGACTTCGCTGCAGTCCAGGCCGGGCAGGTGCTGGTGAGGCTGGACGACCGCAACTACCGGCAGCGCCTGGCCCAGGCCCAGGCCACGCTGGCCGCACAGCGAGCCAACCTCGCCAATACGGTGCAGGCGCGGCGCGTTCGCGAGGCTGGCATCGTCAACGCCCAGGCGCAGCTGGCCGCCGCCCAGGCCCAGCAGGTCAACGCCGAAGCCCAACTGGCACGGGCGCGCGCGGACCAGCGGCGCTCGCAGGCGCTGGTTGGCGACGGTTCGGTGTCGCGGCGCGAGCATGACCAGACCGAAAGCAGCCTGCGGCAGGCCGAGGCCACGCAGCGCCAGGCGGAAGCGCATGTCCAGCAGGCGCGCGCGGCGATCACGGTGGCACAGCAGGAACTGCTCGCCGTCAAGGTCAATCAGCAGGCCGTCGAGGCCGCGATCGAGGGCGCGACGGCCGCCGTGCAGCTGGCCGAGATCGACCTCGAGAACACCCGCATCCGCGCGCCGCGGGCAGGTCACGCCGGCGAGATCGGCGTCAAGCTGGGGCAATACGTGACGCCGGGCTCTCAGCTGCTGGCTCTGGTGCCGGAGCAGGTCTGGGTGGTGGCCAACTTCAAGGAGGCGCAGACGGTGCACATGGCGCCTGGCCAGCCGGCCCAGCTGCGGGTGGACGGCCTGGGGCAGGCGCGGCTGCGGGGGCGCGTGGAGCGTCTGGCGCCGGCCACCGGGTCGGAGTTCAGCGTGATCCGTCCGGACAACGCCACCGGCAACTTCACCAAGGTGCCGCAACGCCTGCCGGTGCGCATCGTGCTCGACCCCGACCAGGCATTGGCCGCCCGGCTCAGGCCCGGCATGTCGGTGATCGCCGAAGTGGACACCAGCGAGCAGGCCCGATGAGAGCCACGGCCCGCTCACGTCTGCTGTGGGCTTTGCCTGCGCTCGCCTTGGCGGCCTGCGCCCAGCACCCGGTGGCGCCCGCTGCGCCGCCCATCACGCCACCCGCGCAGTGGCAGCACGCCGGCGGCAGTGCGGCGCAGCGCAGTGATTGGTGGCAGGGGTTTGGCGACGCCACGCTGACCGCGCTGATCACCGAAGCGCTGGTGAGCAACCACGACCTGCGTCTTGCGGCGGCCCGTGTGGCCGAGGCGCATGCGATGGCGCGCGTCCAGCATGCCGCGTTCTGGCCCAGCCTGGACGTCGTGGCGGCGGAGGCGCGTTCGCGGAGCATCAGCGACGTGAAGCTCGCGCCCTATCTGTCCACCGGGCATCAGGCTTTGTTCCAGGCCGGCTACGAGCTTGACCTGTGGGGTCGCGTGGCCGACCTCGCCAGCGCGGCCGACAGCAGCGAGGCGGCAAGCGTTGCGGCCCGCGACGCCGTCGCACTGAGCGTATCGGCCAGCGTCGCCCAGAGCTACATCGGCCTGCTCGAGCTCGACGCCCAGAGCGACCTGGCGCGGCGCATGCTGGCTTCGCGCGAGCGCTCGCTGGCATTGACGCGCCAACGCTTCGAGGTGGGCCATGCCAGTGCGGTCGAACTGGCCCAGGCCCAGATCGAGATGCATGGCAGTGCCCAGGCGCTGCCGCAGCTGGCGCGCGCCGTGGAGCGTCAGGAGGCGCAGCTCAATCTGCTGCTCGGACGCCGGCCCGGGCCGGTCGAGCGGGGTGGCAGGCTGGAGGCGTTGCGGCCCTGTGCGATGCCCGACGCCGGCTTGCCGTCCGAACTGCTGCGTCGGCGCCCGGACCTCTACAGCGCGGAGCTTCAACTCGCCGCGAGCGATGCCCAGCTGGCCGCAGCGCGCAAACAGTGGCTGCCGTCCCTCAGGCTGAGCGCCAGCTTCGGCACCGTGGGGTCGAGCGTGCTTCGAAACGGGCCGTTCTCGATCTGGAGCCTCGGTGGCAGCGTGCTGGCCCCGCTGTTCAACGGTGGGCGCCTGCAAGCCCTGGCGGAAGGCAGCGCCGCGCGCCGGGAGCAGGCCCTGGTGTCTTACGAGCGTACCGTTCTCGCCGCCTGGACCGAGGTGGAGACGCAGTTGGACGCCCATCTGCAGCAGCAGACCCAATTGCAGCAGGCGCTCGACCAGCGGCAGTCCGCGGCCGAGGCCTTGCGATTGGCGGGCCGACGCTATCGCGAGGGCTATGCGTCGCAGCTGGATGAGTTGCTGGCGCAGCGCAGCCTGTTGGCGGTTGAGCAGGGCGTGCTGCAGTCGCAGGCCGGGTTGCTGCAAAACGAGGTGGCGCTGTTCCGCGCGCTGGGCGGCGGTTGGGCGGCGCGATAGCCGCCGCGCCACCACCACGACGCCCATCCGCTGCACACGCCAGGACTCGCGATGCTGACCGCACACACCGTCTGGGCTTCCAGCCTGCCCATCCTGACCGACATGGCCCTGGCCCTGCTGCTCGGCTGGGTGATCGGCTATGAGCGCTACTTCAGTGGTCGGGCGTCCGGCAGCCAGGTGTATTGCCTGGTCTCGACCACGTCGGCGGCCGTCTCGCTGTTGGCCGGCTACCCCGGGCTTTGGTATGGCGGCGCGAATCCGGATGCGATGGCTGGGGATCCGACCCGTGTCGTCGGGTCCATCCTGACCGGCATCGGCTTCCTCGGTGCCGGGCTGATCGTGCAGACCGGGATCAATGTCCGCGGGTTGAGCACCGCCGCGTCGATCTGGAGTGCGGCGGCCATCGGCATCCTGGTTGGCGTTGGCTTTTACCTGCCGGCGATCGGTCTGACGCTGCTGTGCGTCCTCGCGGTGGAACTTATGCCGCGGCTGGAGCGGCTCCTGCCCGCGCACGCCGTCATCGCCAGCACGCTGCGTTTCCACGAGGGGCATGAGCCGCGCGCCGAGGCTATCCAGCGCTACCTGGATGCCCGCGGGCTGCGCATGCCCTCCGACAGCGTGGCGGTCAACTACCACCAGGGCCGATTCGAGATCCAGTGCCTCATCGTCGCCAAGGCCGGCAGCCGTGCCGATGCGATGGTCAGGCTCGCCGCCGAACTGGCCAACCTGCCTGAAGTCGAGTCCTTCACGGTGACGCAAGCCAGCCGCGCCTGAACGGCTGCCAACAAAAAAGCCTCGCAGGGCACAGACCTGCAAGGCTTTCTGGAGTCTTCGAATTTGGTGGCGCTTCAGGGATTCGAACCCCGGACCTGCGGATTATGATTCCGTCGCTCTAACCGGCTGAGCTAAAGCGCCTGAGCCAAATATTCTAGCGGGTTTTCGGGCGAGAATGCAAGCCATGTTCAGTTTCTTCAAGCGCACCCAGCCCCCCGCGCCGGCCGAACCGCCCGCGCTGCTCCCCGAGGGTTGGGTCGCCCAGCCGGTTCCGAGCCCGGTGTCGGGCGCGGCGGCGCCAGCTCCCGCAGACGCGCCGGCGGTGCCTACGGCACAGGCGACTGTGACGGCGACGCCGGATGCGCCCATCGTCGCGCCGGTCGGCAGTGGGGCGTCGCGCCCCTCGATGGACGCGCCTCGGCAGAACTGGCTGGACCGCTTGCGGGCCGGCCTGCGCAAGACCGGCTCGAGCATCGCCCAGGTCTTCACCGGCACGCAGATCGATGAGCGGCTGTACGAAGAGCTCGAAGAAGCGCTCTTGCTGGCCGATGCCGGCGTGAAGGCGACCGAGTTTCTGCTTGACGACCTCAAGCGCCGCGTGAAGGCGTCCAAGGCCCAGGATCCTCAAGCGGTGCGCGGCTTGCTGGTGGACGCCCTGGCCGATGTGCTGGCGCCGCTCGAAAAAGGCCTGGAGGTGGGCCGACACATGCCCACCGTGATGATGGTCGTTGGCGTGAACGGTGCCGGCAAGACCACCAGCATCGGCAAACTGACCCGCCATCTGGCCGGGGCCGACCAGCGCGTGCTGCTGGCCGCTGCCGACACCTTCCGTGCCGCGGCCCGCGAGCAGCTCGGCGTCTGGGCCGACCGTGCCAAGGTCGAGATCATCAGCCAGGAGGGCGGGGATCCGGCGGCGGTGTCCTTCGACGCGGTCAATGCCGGCCGCGCCCGCGGGGTCGATGTCGTCATCGCCGACACGGCCGGCCGCCTGCCGACCCAGCTTCACCTGATGGAGGAGCTCAAGAAGATCAAGCGCGTCATCACCAAGGCCCAGGTTGGCGCGCCGCATGAAGTGCTGCTGGTGGTGGACGGCAACACGGGGCAGAACGCGCTGAACCAGGTCAAGGCCTTCGACGACGCCCTGGGTCTGACCGGCCTGGTGGTCACCAAGCTGGACGGTACCGCCAAGGGCGGTGTGCTTGCGGCCATCGCCCGCGAGCGGCCGGTGCCGGTCTACTTCATCGGTGTGGGCGAAAGGCTCGAAGATCTCGAAACCTTCCGCGCCAGGGAATTCGCGCGGGCGTTGCTCGAATAGGCCGAGCCGCGCCGCCGGGCGTCAGTGGGCATGCGGTGTGTCGGCGAAGTAGCCGTCACCGCGAGGTCTGGTGAAGAGCAGCTCGCGCAGCCGCTCACCCGGCTCGCCGCGCCACTCCCGGTCCCAGGGCCTGACGGGCAATTCGGTGGCGGCAAGCACGCGCAGCAGGCGTTCGCGTTTGCGGGCCTGTTTGGGCTGATCGTCGGCGACCGGCATCAGGACGATGGCGCGGGCATAGCCGTGTTCGTCGCAGAGTGCGAAGTCGACCGTCAACAGGCCGGTGCGCGACAGCCACTCCCGGTAGGAATGTTGTGCCGGCACGCGCAGCAGCTTGTGCAGTGGGACATGGGCCAACAGAAAGCCCTTGGGATGCTCCAGCGCGAGCGCCTCGGCCAGACATTTGTGTGCTTGGCGTTCCGCGCTGGCAAGCAGCCGCGCTGGCGTCGGCGGCCAGTGCACGACGGTGTCCGCGGGCGTGCTGTCCAGGGCGTCGGTCGGTCCGGTCAGGCGGTTGAGCCAGGCTCCGACGGCACGGGGGAAATGAAGCTTCAGCATGACGGGCGACGCTAGCGCCCGAATCGCATCCCTGGCATGGGCAGACGCCCTTCAAGCATGGGGGCAGGTGTGTGCGCTTGTTGGTTGCGGTAAGCGGACGTGTCAGCCCATGCCGGGCAAACCCTTGAGCCCGCCCATGCGCTTCATCATCTTCATCAGCCCGCCGCCCTTCATCTTCTTCATCATCTGCTGCATCTGGTCGAACTGATTCAGCAGCCGGTTGACCTCCTGAATCTGCACGCCGGCGCCCGCCGCGATGCGCTTCTTTCGCGAGGCCTTGCTCTTGCCGTCCATCAGCAGCGCGGGGTGGGCGCGCTCTTTGGCGGTCATCGCGCGCAGGATGCCCTCCATGCGCTTCATGTCGCGCTCGGCCCGGTCCATGTCGGCCTGGCCCGGTTGTTTGCCACCCATCATGTTCTGCGGCAGCTTGTCCATCAGGCCGCCGAGGCCGCCCATCTTCTTCATCTGCGCGATCTGCTGCAGGAAGTCGTTCAGGTCGAAACCGCTGCCGCTCTTGAGCTTTTCGGCCATGGCCTGGGCCGAGGCCAGGTCGACGCTCTGCGTCACCTGTTCCACCAGCGCGACGATGTCGCCCATGCCCAGCACGCGGCCGGAATGCCGCTCGGCATCGAAGACCTCCAGGCCGTCGATCTTCTCGGACACGCCAGCGAACTTGATCGGCGCGCCGGTGATCTGGCGCACCGACAGGGCCGCCCCGCCGCGCGAGTCGCCGTCGAGCTTGGTCAGGATCACGCCGGTCAGCGGCAGCGCCTCCTTGAAGGTCTTGGCCGTGTTGACCGCATCCTGGCCCTGCATCGCATCGACGACGAACAGCGTCTCGACGGGATTGAGCACCGCATGCAGGTCCTTGATCTCGGCCATCAAGGCCTCGTCGATCGCCAGCCGGCCGGCGGTGTCGACCAGCAGCACGTCGATGTAGTGGCGCTTGGCGTAGTCGAGCGCCGCCAGCGCGATATCGTGCGGCTTCTGTTCGGGCGTGGATTCGAACCACTCGGCGCCGGCTTGGCGCGTGACTGTCTTGAGCTGCTCGATGGCGGCCGGCCGATAGACGTCGGCAGACACCGTCAGCACCTTCTTCTTGCGCTTTTCGATCAGGTGCTTGGCGAGCTTGGCGGTCGTCGTCGTCTTGCCGGCGCCCTGCAGGCCGGCCATCAGGATGACGGCGGGCGGCTGGGCGGCGAGGTTGATGTCGGCCACACCCTCGCCCATGGTCGCCGCGAGTTCCTTGTGCACGACCGACACCAGCACCTGGCCGGGGTTCAGCGAGCCGACCACCTCCTGGCCCAGCGCCTTCTCCTTGACCCGCGCGATGAAGTCGCGCACGACGGGCAGGGCCACGTCGGCCTCGAGCAGGGCCATGCGCACCTCGCGCAGCATGTCCTGCACATTGCTGTCGGTGATGCGGGCCTGGCCGCGCATCGTCTTGACGAGGCGACTCAGGCGGTCGGTGAGGGTGGAAGCCATCGAATGGGGAGGGCCCGGTCCGCAGAGTCGCGACAGGCCAAAAGTACACTGCGGCCATGAGTTTATCGCCCGCCCCCCTCGCAGACGCTGGCGTCGCTGCGCATGCCGTCGGGCCGGGTCTCGCACTCGCGGTGGCCAGTGGCCTGGCACTGCTGGGTTATGTCTGGGTCGGCCTGCTGCGCGCGGGGGCCGGTGAGGGCGACCCTGCGGCCGGTCGCCCGCTGCGTTCGGTGCCCCCAATGGCCCTGGCCTGGACGGCCCAATTCGTGGCGCTTTATGTCGACATCAGTGGCTACGGCCTGGCCATGCCAGGTGCACGATTCGGGTTTGCGCCGGCGCTGTCGATGACGACCTGGCTGGTGCTGACGGTCTATCTGGTTGAAAGCCGCTTCCTGCCTTTGCACAGCGTGCGCCGCGTGCTGGCCTGGCTGGCGGCGGCCGCGGTGCTGCTGGCCTGGAGCTTTCCGGGCGAGAGCCGTCCGCTGGCCGCATCGCCCTGGGCGCCGTTGCACTGGGTGCTGGGCCTGGCGTCCTACGGGCTGTTCGGTGTGGCCGTGCTGCATGCCGCGCTGCTGAGCCGCGCCGAGTCGCGCCTCAGGCGCAAGCAGAGCACGGCGGGTGGCCTGCCGCTGCTGCAGCTGGAGCGGCTGACCTTCCAGTTCGTCGCCGCTGGGGTGGCGGTGCTGTCGCTGGCCATTGCGCTGGGCTGGTGGTTCACGCCGACCTGGCGCTGGGACCACAAGAACCTGCTCGCGGTGCTCGGCTGGCTGGTGCTGACCGGCCTGCTGCTGGGGCGGCGCATCTACGGCTGGCGGGGGCGGCGCGCGACGCGCTGGCTCTATGCGGGCGCGGGGCTGCTGCTGCTGTCCTATGCCGGGTCGCGGTTCGTGCTCGAAGTCATCCTGCAGCGCACCGCCGCTGCCGCAGGCGCATGAAGTACCTGCTGCTGCTGGCCTTGCTGGCCGGCCTCTTTTTCGTGCTCGGCGTCAGGCGCGGCCGCCCCGGCGAGCCCGAAGCCCGCCGCTCCCCGCCGCCTGCACCGCCGGCGCCGCCGCAGGCCATGCTGCGCTGCGCCGAGTGCGGCATGCATCTGCCGGCCGACGAGGCCTTGCCGGGCCGGGGCGGCGTTTTCTGCGGCGCCACGCATCGCGCCAGCTTCGAAGCCCGTCAGGGCCAAGCCTGAGCGTGACCGGGCCTGGCCGCTGGTTCGTCGAGTCGCCACCGGCCGAGCCGGTCGAATCGAGCGCCACCTTCGAGCGCCTGTACCGCGCCTTTCTGGCAGCACGGGCAGCACTGGGCCTCGCCCTTGTGGTGGCCCAGATGGTGGCGGCATCACTGAGCAGCCCGATGCACTCGACTCTGGTGTTGAGCATCTCCTATGCCGGGGCGGCGCTCGCGCTGTGGCTGTGGCCGCCGCTGCGGCGTGGCGCGTCGGCGCGCAGCCTGGCGCGCATCAGCAGCCCGCACTGGTGGACCGCCATGGGGGTGGACCTGGTGCTGTTCGGCGCGCTGCATGCGCTCGATGCAAGTGGCGTGAACTACGGCGCCTTGTTCGTGATGCCGGTGCTGATGGCCGCGGTGCTGTGTCCGCGGCGGCTGGCGCTGGCCACGGCCGCGATCGCCGCACTGGCACTGCTGGCGGCGGCGGCCTGGTCGCAGCTGCTCGGTGAGCTGTCGAGCGTCAAGCTGACACAGGCGGGGCTGGTCGGCAGCGGCCTGTTTGCGGTGAGCCTGCTGGCCGGCGAGTTGAGCGCCCGGCTGGCCCGCGAGGAAAAGGCCGCACGCGGCAGCCTGGCGCTGGCGCGGCAGCAGGAGCTGCTCAATCAGTTGGTCATCGACGAGATGCAGGAGGGCGTGCTGGTGGTCGATCGCCGCGGCCGCGTGCGCGCGATGAACCCCGCGGCACAGGCACTGCTCGGTGCACTCAGCGCCGAGTTGAGCTGGCAACTGCGCGGGCGACGCGATTGGCAGCCGCTGGTGCTTGCGCTGGAGCAGGCCTATGCCGACGGCGGCATCACCGAGCAGGACGTCACGCTGCCGCAAGCCGGCGGCATCGGCCGCACCCTCCGTCTGCGCCTGAGGTTCACGCGCCAGCGCGACGGCAGCGAGGAGCTGTGCGTGATGTTCGTCGAGGACAGCCGTGATCTGCTGGCGCGCATCCGGCAGGAAAAGCTGGCCGCGATGGGGCGGGTTTCGGCGGGCATCGCGCACGAGATCCGCAACCCGCTCGCGGCCATCGCGCAGGCCAACGCGCTGCTGGCCGAGGACGCCACCGCGCCACGCGCGGTGCAGCTGACGAAGATGGTCGCCTCCAATGTGCAGCGGCTCAAGCGCCTGGTGGACGATGTGACCGAGGTCGCGCCCGGCATGCAGGTCGAGAGCCAGCTGCTGGACGCCAGCCAGCTGGTGCACGAGACCTGCGTGGACTGGAGCGTGGTCAACGGGGTCGAAGCCGGTGCGCAGAGCCGCTTCAGCCTGACGGTCGCGGTCGACGGATTGAAGGTGTTGTTCGATGCCGAGCATTTGCGTCGGGTGCTGGTGAACCTGCTGGACAACGCCTGGCGCCATGCCGATGACGGGCCGGGCGCCATCCGGGTCACGCTGGCCGAGGACGCCGAAGCGGTGGAGCTGGTCGTGCGCAGCGCCGGGCCGCCGGTGCCGCCCGAGATCGAACGCCATCTGTTCGAGCCCTTCTTCTCCACCCGCAGCCGGGGCTCCGGTCTGGGCCTCTATATTTGCCGGGAACTTTGCGAGCGCCATGGCGCCCGCATCGACTACCGCCGTTCCGTGGCGGCGGATGCCAATGAGTTCTGCGTCCGCCTGCGCCGACCCATCGCCCCCCCATGACTGCTGCCCGCCTCCTCGTTGTCGACGATGAACCCGACCTGCGGACGCTCTATGAGCTGACCCTGCTGCGTGAGGGTTATGAGATCGACAGCGCCGGCTCCGTCGCCGAGGCTTTGGCGCATCTGCAGGCCGGCAGCTACAGCGCCGTCATCACCGACATGAAGCTGCCCGACGGCTCGGGCCTGGCACTGCTGCGCTGGCTGGAGCAGGCCGGGCGGCCGGAGAAGGCCCTGGTGATCACGGCCTTCGGCTCGGCGGAAAACGCGGTCGAGGCGCTGAAGGCCGGGGCCTACGACTACCTGACCAAACCGGTGGACCTGCGCCAGTTCCGCCTGGTCGTTGGCTCGGCCCTGGGGCGCGCGGTGCCGGCAACGGCGCCAGCGCCTGTGGTCGACGGTGTGATGCCCGCGCCTACGCCGGCCACCGCGCTGCGGCTGGTCGGCGAGTCGCCGGCCATCCAGGCCGTGCGGTCCTTGATCGACAAGGTGGCGCGCAGCATGGCGCCGGTGCTGGTGCAGGGGGAGTCCGGCACCGGCAAGGAGCTGGTGGCGCGCGCCATCCACGAGCATGGCGTGCGGGCCAAGCAGCGTTTCGTGGCGGTCAATTGCGGCGCCATCCCGGAGAATCTGCTGGAGGCCGAGTTCTTCGGCTACCGCAAGGGCGCGTTCACCGGCGCCAACGAAGACCGCGATGGCTTCTTCCAGGCGGCCGACGGCGGCACGCTCTTCCTCGATGAAATCGGTGATCTGCCGCTGGCGATGCAGAGCAAGCTGCTGCGCGTGATCCAGGAGCGCTCGGTGCGCCCGGTTGGCGCCACCGCCGAAAGCCCGATCAACGTCCGCATCCTGAGCGCCACGCACAAGGACCTGTCCGCCGAGGTGGCTGCCGGCCGCTTCCGCCAGGATTTGTTTTACCGGCTCAATGTCATTCAGATCCGCGTGCCGCCGCTGCGCGAGCGGCTGGAGGACCTCGGCCTGATCAGCGCGCGCGTGCTCGCACGTATCGCCCAGGATGCCGGCGTGTCGCCAACGCCGCGGCTGACTCCCGCTGCGCTGCAGACCCTGTCGCGCTATGCCTTCCCCGGCAATGTGCGCGAGCTCGAGAACCTGTTGCACCGCGCCCTGGCCATGTCGGGTGGCGAGTGGATCGGTGCCGATGATCTCGGCTTGCCCGACGCGCTGCTGGATGAAGGCCGCAGCGAGTCCCAGTTCGGCGCGCTGGTCCCGGCGGTGCCCGCCGAGGTGGCGGCCGAGCACCTCTCGCTGCCGGAGGAGCTGCCGAGCGATCTGGCGCGCTATCTCGACGAGGTCGAGCGTGCCATCCTGCTGCGTGCGCTGGAGGCGCACCGCTTCAACCGCACCGCTGCGGCCGCCAGCCTGGGGCTGTCGCTGCGACAGATTCGCTACCGCATGGCGCGGCTGGCGATCTCGGCGGGCGACAACTGAACGCATCCCCTCGGGATTTGCCCTGCTTGAATCCGCCATGAGGCGCGCCGCGCGTCGTGGCCGAGGGGGGGCGATCCAGCAACGGCGCGGGCTGGCCGGATGTTTCGGCCGTTGGGGCCAATGCCCATGCGGGCTGTCGTCCGCGAGGTCCGTGTTGATCGGGCAAAGGCGCGGTTTTGCAGCGCGTTACTGGTTTTCTCGGATCTGGTTTTCACACTATCGGTAGTGCTTGAGAGGGTCGGTTGCCACATATATAGTGTGTCCTCGTGTTATCCTGCTGACCCAGTCGATACCCCATGACCATCTCCCCGGAAGCGCTGTTTGCCGTGGCTTGCCGCCTGACCCGCGGCACCAGGCGACACCCCGGGGAAGCGCGCCGCGACGCCGGCCGAGTCATGGCCCGGCCGGGACGAAATGCCCAGTCTGAAACCCCCCACGATGTGATGGCCCGGCGCCCCAGGGTCGGTGCCGCGCATTGCTCTGCTTTTCTTCGATAAAGGATTCCCTCATGCAGCAAGCCGCCCCCGGCCAGGCCCTCGCCGCCTTTGCCGCACCGGTCGCGTTTGAATCCGACGCGACCGCCGCCATCCAGCAAGCCGCCGCGTCGAGCTATCAGGGCTACCAGATCATTCGCCGCAACGGCGCTGTGGTTTCGTTCGAGCCCAGCAAGATCGCGGTGGCGCTGATGAAGGCCTTCCTCGCGGTCCACGGCACCAGCGGTGCTGCGTCGGCCAGCGTGCGCGAGACCGTCGAGCAGCTCACCCAGAACGTCGTTCGTGCGCTGCTGCGTTCGCGCCCGAGCGGCGGCACCTTCCATATCGAAGACGTGCAGGACCAGGTCGAACTGGGCCTGATGCGCAGCGGCCATCATGAAGTGGCCCGCGCCTACGTGCTCTACCGCGAGCGCCGTGCGCAGGAGCGCGCCGCCCAGGGCGAAGCCACCCGCGCCGCCGAGCCGCAACTGATGGTGGTCGACCGTGGCGAGCGCCGTCCGCTCGACCTGGCCGCGCTGCAGTCGCTGATCGCATCGGCCTGCGAAAACCTGGGCGCCGACGTCAAGCCCGAGCCGGTGCTGGCCGAGACCCAGCGCAACCTGTACGACGGCGTCGCGATCGACGAGGTCTACAAGGCCGCCATCCTGGCCGCCCGCACGCTGATCGAGAAGGACCCTGGCTACAGCCGCGCCACCGCCCGCCTGCTGCTGCACACCATCCGTCGCGAGATCATCGGCGGTGAGGTCACCCAGGCCGAGATGCAGGCCAAGTACGCTGAGTACTTCCCGGGCTACATCAAGAAGGGCATCAAGGCCGAGCTGCTGGACGAGAAGCTGGGCCAGTACGACCTGGCCAAGCTGGGCGCTGCCCTCAAGGCGGAGCGCGACCTGCAGTTCGACTACCTTGGCCTGCAGACCCTGTACGACCGCTACTTCCTGCACATCGAGGACGCCCGCATCGAGATGCCGCAGGCCTTCTTCATGCGCGTGGCCATGGGCTTGGCGCTCAACGAGATCGACCGTGAGGCCCGCGCGATCGAGTTCTATGAAGTGCTGTCGAGCTTCGACTTCATGTCCAGCACGCCGACGCTGTTCAACAGCGGCACGCGGCGCTCGCAGCTGTCCAGCTGCTATCTGACGACGGTGGCCGACGACCTCGACGGCATCTACGAGGCGCTGAAGGAAAACGCGCTGCTCTCCAAGTTCGCGGGCGGCCTGGGCAACGACTGGACGCCAGTGCGCGCGCTGGGCTCGCACATCAAGGGCACCAATGGCAAGAGCCAGGGCGTCGTGCCTTTCCTGAAGGTGGTCAACGACACGGCGGTGGCTGTGAACCAGGGCGGCAAGCGCAAGGGCGCGGTCTGCGCCTACCTGGAAAGCTGGCACCTGGACATCGAAGAGTTCCTGGACCTGCGCAAGAACACCGGCGACGACCGTCGCCGCACCCACGACATGAACACGGCGAACTGGATCCCCGACCTGTTCATGAAGCGCGTCATCGAAGGCGGCCACTGGACGCTGTTCAGCCCCTCGACCTGCCCGGACCTGCACGACAAGTTCGGCAAGGAATTCGAGCAAGCTTATGAGGCTTATGAGCGCAAGGCTGACAGCGGCGAGCTCAAGCTCTTCAAGCGCATGCCGGCCAAGGACCTGTGGCGCAAGATGCTGTCGATGCTGTTCGAAACGGGCCACCCCTGGATCACGTTCAAGGACGCCTGCAATGTGCGCAGCCCGCAGCAGCATGTCGGCGTCGTGCACTCCAGCAACCTGTGCACCGAGATCACGCTGAACACCAATGACAGCGAGATCGCCGTTTGCAACCTCGGCTCGGTCAACCTGGCCCAGCATCTGAAGGACGGCCAGATCGACCAGGCCAAGCTGAAGAAGACGGTGCGCACGGCGATGCGCATGCTCGACAACGTCATCGACATCAACTACTACGCCGTCAAGAAGGCGCGCGACTCCAACCTGCGCCACCGCCCGGTGGGCCTGGGCATCATGGGCTTCCAGGACGCGCTCTACCAGCTGCGCACGCCCTACGCCTCGCAGGCCGCGGTCGAGTTCGCCGACCGCTCGATGGAAGCCGTCTGCTACCACGCCTACTGGGCGTCGACCGAGTTGGCCGAGGAGCGGGGGCGCTATTCGTCCTACAAGGGCTCGCTGTGGGACCGCGGCATCCTGCCGATCGACTCGCTCGACCTGCTGGCCGAGGCCCGCGGTGGCTATGTCGACGTGGACCGCTCGACCTCGATGGACTGGGACGCCCTGCGTGCCCGCATCTCCAGCCACGGCATGCGCAACAGCAACTGCGTCGCCATCGCGCCGACGGCGACCATCTCCAACATCATTGGCGTGGACGCGTCGATCGAGCCCTGCTTCGGCAACCTGTCGGTCAAGTCCAATCTGTCGGGCGAGTTCACCGTCATCAACGAATCCCTCGTGCGTGACCTGAAGGCCCTGGGCCTGTGGGATGACGTGATGGTCATGGACCTCAAGCACTTCGACGGCTCGCTGCGCCGCATCGACCGCGTGCCCGAGGACATCAAGGCGCTGTACGCCACGGCGTTTGAAGTCGACACCGTGTGGCTGATCGAGGCCGGCGCGCGCCGCCAGAAGTGGATCGACCAGGCGCAGAGCCTGAACATCTACATGGCCGGCGCCTCGGGCAAGAAGCTCGACGAGACCTACAAGCTCGCCTGGCAGCGCGGC
>RXJV01000034.1 GCA_003963075.1 Burkholderiales bacterium | reverse complement strand
GAAAGTCAATGAAATCAACGGTCTACCCAGACCACCCCCGCGCCAGTGCTAGCTTTGCGTACCGTCACTTATTGCACTGAAAACGAGGAGACCCCACGATCAGCTTGTGACGGCTGTTGTATGCAGCGCCGCGGGAGCCCAGCGCGTCCACCAGCACGACATAGGGCGCTTCTTCGCGTTGGCGCGCGGTCAGTACGACGTTGTCGTCTTCGGTTTCGACTTTCATGCCGCCGATTGTCTTCCCGCGACCGCCACCGAAGCGAGAGGGTCACCCAGCCTTCCAGCCCGTTCACCTACCGGACCATGATTGGGATTGCGGCCTGCAGCGCCGTTGAGCACGCCGTGCCGGGATGAAGCCAGTGTTCGCTCATAGGGGTGCCCTCAAGAAACGGAAAATTCTGTACGTTAAGCATTCGAGGCCTAACGATCGCAGCGTACTGATGCGAATGGCATAAGGCTTCCCACATCGGCTGTCGCCAAACGGGTTGGCAGGCTGGCCTTCGCGAGGTTCTGGTTCTGCTGCTGGGCTTTGCAACAATCCGCCAAGTTGAAGAAGTGGCGCAGCGCTCGGGCGCTGCGCCGTAAACCAGTTGTCGGAGGCTAGGGCCTGTTAACACTACCGCAGACCATCTGCGATCAGAGCAAAGCAGATGAAGGCGATGAACATGACGTCGAGCTTCTCGAACCTGGAGAAGATGCGGCGATATCCCTTGAGCCTGCGGAACAGGCGCTCGACCTCGTTGCGGCGCCTGTACATCTCGCGGTCGTATTCCCACGGTTCAACGCGGGTGCTCTTGGGCGGCACGACCGGCGTGTAGCCCAAGTCCAGCGCAAGTTGCCGGGTCTCGTTGCCTTCGTAGGCGCGATCCATGATGAGATGCAGCGGCCTGTGTGGAGCACCCAAGCGCTTGAGCAGCTCACGGCCCTCCACGGCATCGTGCGCTTGCCCAGGCGACAGCGAGAAGGTTATGGCCGTGCGCGCGTCCGCCGCGACGAGGTGGATCTTGGTGTTCCATCCACCACGGGACTTGCCGATAGCCTGCGGACCGTTTTTTTGGGCGCACCGGTGCCGTCCGGATGCACCTTCACGCTGGTGCTGTCCAGGGACACGGCCTCGATCTTGATCTGCACGACCTGAGCACGCTGCAACTGCTCGAAGGTGCGATCCAGCACCCCGGACTTTGCCCAACGACTCATGCGCGTGTAGATCGTGTGCCAGTTGCCGAATCGCTTGGGTAGCCCACGCCATTTGCAGCCGTGCTCAGCGACATACAGGATGGCGTTGAGCACCTGCAGATTCGTCAGGCTGACATTGCCGCGCTGCCTTGGCAGACAGTGTTCAATCAACTCGAATTGGGCTGCTGTGATCTCCATGCACTCACTGTCGCAGAGGCATCGCCTTCGCGCAATTAGTGTTAACAGGCCCTAGCTTAGCTTAGCTAGACAGACCGATCGCCTTCGGCCGCGGCGCTTTCTGCGTCTTCGATCTCGATGGTGGTGTGCGACAGCCCGAACTTGCCGGTCATGGCCTCGCGCGCCGCGGCCAGCACGAGCCTGGCGTCTGCGCTGCCATCGACCACGAGGTGGCCGCTCATCGAATCCAATCCGGAGGTGATGGTCCACACATGCAGGTCGCGGACCGCCGTCACGCCGGGGATGGCGAGCAGCGTGCGCTCGAGCAGCGCGACGTCGACTTCCGGCGGCGTGCCCTCCATCAGGATGTGGATCGCCTGCTTGAGCAGGACCCAGGTGCGCGGGATGATGAGCAGCCCGATGCCGGCGCCGATCAGCGGGTCGGCGAGCTTCCAGCCGGTGAAGATGATGATGGTGGCGGCGGCCAGCACGCCCAGCGAACCCAGCATGTCGCCCAGCACCTCGAAATACGCGCCTTTCACGTTGAGGCTTTCCTTCGAGCCGGCCGCCAGCAGCTTCATGCTGATCAGGTTGACGACCAGGCCGGCCGCGGCCACCGCCAGCATCGGCACGCCCAGAATCTCGGGTGGATTCAGGTAGCGCTGGTAGGCCTCGTAGAAGATGTAGATCGTCAAGAGCAGCAGCACGACGGCATTGGTCAGCGCGGACAGCACTTCCATGCGCACATAGCCGTAGGTCTTCTGCGGCGTGCGCGGGCGCTCCGAGAAGCGGATGGCCAGCAGCGCCAGCGCCATCCCGCCGGCATCGGTCAGCATGTGTGCGGCGTCGGACAGCAGCGCCAGGCTGCCGGTCCACAGCGCGCCCACGACCTCGATGGCCATGAAGGCCGATGTCAGCGCCAGCGCCCAGCTGAGGTTCTTCTGGTGCCGCGCCGCGGCCGTGCCGGCGGGTTTGTCAGGGACAGTGCTTGCCTGCGTCGTGTCGTTCATCCGGTGCATTCTGCGCGAGGTGAGCCTCTCGCTCAGCGCAATCCAGTTCGTGGCAGCCTTCGCAAAGGCGTTGTGCTTCAGGTAAAAGCGTTCAGCCAGCGGAGCCGCCGAGGGCAGGAGACGACATGACAACAACGAACGAGCCCACACCCGTGCGTTCCAGTGCGCTGAACGACGCCGCAGCTGCCGGCGGCGAAGACAACGACGAAGGCGACCTGACCGACATGCTGAGCGAGCTGCGCGTGCTGCTGCCCAGCGCACAGCTGCTGTCGGCTTTCCTGATCACGGTGCCGTTCAGCAGTGGCTTTGCCGCCACCGTGGCGGCCGAGAAGGGCGTCTTCATCGCGACCTTCATGCTGGCGGTGGCCAGCCTGGTGATGCTGAGCGCACCCGCCGTACAGCACCGTGTCATACGACCGCTGATCGACCGCGCACATTTCAAGCGGCTGGCCACGCGCCAGATCATCGTCGGTTCGGTCACACTGGCGCTTGCGCTGGTGCTGGTGACGCAACTGGTGCTGGCCGCGGTGTTCGGCCACCGGGTGGGCATCGTCGCGGCCGGTGGCATCGCGGTGTTGATCGTGCTGTTGTGGTGGGTGCTGCCAAAGGCTTACCGGGCTCGGGGCCGGCTGTGACGCCGGCCCTAAACGACGCGTCGGCGCGGCCGCGCCGCCAGCCCCGTCACAACAGTGCGCTGCGTTCGCGCAGCAGCGCGTCCAGGCTGCGCCGCTGCCGCAGCGCCGCTGCTTCGAGCGTGCGTTGACGCTGCAGGTACGCGGCCGAAAAACGCCGCCCCTGCCGGTCGCCTTCCTGCACCGCGCTGCCGCGTTCGCGCTCGGCTTCTGCGGCCTGAAGTTCGGCGTAGGCGGTGACGATCTGCCGCTCGAGCTGGCGCAACCGCGCCGCCCGCGCTTCGGAGTCGCGCAGCAGCTGCTGGCGCGTCATCGCCAGCGCCCGCAGCCCGGCTTCGGTCTGGGCGGCGTCCGCCGGATGGATCTCGACACTGATTTTCTCGTGCCGACGCGCCTGGGGGTCCGGTGCGTCGCCATAGACGACGCGACCGTCCGGCAGCACCGACTTGTATAGCGTGCGCTCGGCCGGCATTGCGGCAAGCGCCCAGCCCAGGCCGGCAACCGCCAGCACGCTGCGCAGAAGCCGCAGCGCGCCGACCAGAAGGCGAGCTGTCTGCGAAGGGCGACTCGTGCGGGACATGGATCCTCCGATGAGCCGAGCCCGATGCTTCGATACGACCCCAGCTGGCTCGTGTATGTCATCCTATCCTCCACCACAGGATAAGTACCATGCAGACCCCGGTCATTCGCACCGACATCGTCAAGCGGCTGAAGCGGGCCGAGGGGCATCTGCGCAGCATCGTCACGATGCTCGCAGACGGCCGCGAATGCCTGGACATCGCCCAGCAGATGCAAGCCGTCGAGAGGGCCATCGCCAACGCCAACGCCAACGCCAAGAAGACGCTGGTGCACGACCACATCGACCGCTGTCTCGAGCAGGCGGCACACGAGCCCTCACGGACGGCGAACGACCTGATCCGCGAGTTCAAGGAAGTCACCAAGTACTTGTAGGGGGACCGCAGGCGCGGTCCCGACGCAATAACCTCGAAGGAGAAAGCACCATGGGTATCCTGGATCGGCTGTTGGGCGGGCATCGTGGTGGCGGTCACCACGGTGGCGGTCATCATGGCGGTGGTTATGGCGCGCCCCCCGCGGGGGGTTACGGCAATCCGCCGCCTGCGCCGCCCCCGGTCGTCAACGGCGTGTCGTGTCCGAGTTGCCGCAGCATCAATCCGCCCGGGGCACGGTTTTGCCAGCAGTGCGGTACCTCGATGGCACCGGCTGCGTGTGCTCAGTGCGGCACGATGCGCCTCGACCCAAAGCGGCGCTTCGGCGTTTTCGTCGCTCACGACCCCGGGGTGAGGGACGGATCATCTGCCGGGGCCGAGGTTCGCGCCAAAGGCCCACAAGGGCGCGCGGCGGTGGTCCATTTCCGGAAAGGCGATACGCATTTCCGCACCGAACCCAAATGCCTTGAAATGCACCGACACCGCTAAGTCATTGATTCATATAGAACGCGTGCGCATTTCTGCACCAAAAACAATGACTCAAAACGAATACCCTATTTCCGGGCTGTTTTTGCAGCACCGCCACGGGGTTTCAAAAGGATGTCAGCGTAGCGCTCGACGCGGAAGCTCATGGTCCCGCGCATGTTGATGTTGCCAAACCAGACAGGGCCGATGTGCCGGACCAGATCGTCGCTGATGGGCAGCCCGTCCGCCCGAAGCTTGGCGATCACTTCCTCCTCGTGCGCAGTGTTGAAGGCGATCACCATGTTGGTCATCAGCGCATGGGCACCGGAGATGGTCTTGAGCTCGTCGGAGCGTCGGCCGCGATCGGGGGCAAGGCGGCCGAAGTGGATGGCACGCTGCAGCTGGTGGACCGATTCGCCCCGGTTCAGCAGTGTGTGCAGTTCGCGCCGGAAATCCGGGTTGGTCATGTAGTCGCACAGGAAGATGGTCCGCAGCAGCCGGCCTAGCTGATCGAGGCCGCGCTGGACAACGGCGCCACGCGCGGCGCTGCCGTTGCGGGCCAGGGCCCAGGAGACGCTGACCTTGCCCAACTTGATCGAGGCGATCAGCCGCAGGATGCCATCCCACGCTTCGACGATAGCCTTCTCGGAGATCGTCGGGAGAACCACTTTCTCCAACGACTCGGGGATCTCGATGCCGCGAGGGACCCAGAGCTTGCAGTCGGGCAGGCCCGCGAGCTGCGGACACAGGTCAAAACGCAGCAGCTTGGCCACCGACATGGCGGGATAGGTATAGCCGTGGGTGTCGACCGCCAACAGTTCGACCTTGATGCGGTCCTCGCCGGTGTTGTAGCGCTCGACGCCTTCGACGGCCGGGCCGTTCTGGCGCGTCATCAGCACGATCGGCATGTCGTGGATGATGGCGTAGCTGCCCAAGACGTGCGTGTAAAGCCCAACCGCCGGCGACTTGCGCCGCGGCTCCTGGCGGGCCTGGGCCAGGTGCTTGGTGGCATCCAGACTCATCATGTCGGCCGACGCCTTCTTGCCGTCGCTCCACAGTTTGACGATGGCGTGGGACTGCTGAAAGGCAACGATGGCGTCATTGGCAGCGCGCAGACGGCCTGGCGTCTCCAGCAAGCGCATGGCCGATGAGATGTCGCTGGGCCGGATGCCGGGAATCATGGCGGCGGCGCCCTTGGCGTCGACGTCGGTTCCATGCGCAAGCAGTCCGCCGTACAGGGAGATGAGCTCGTCGGCGCTGTTGGCTTCGCGGCCCAGCAGGATGGTGCTGAACTTGGTCTTGCTGTCGATCTCCAGCATCAGGTCGGGCAGTTCAACTGACCCGATGATGTTGCTCATCGTCTGCTTGGTGCTGACCAGATCGGGGTCATCTTCGAGTGCCCGGAACTTGTCGATGCGCACCGAACCCTTGTCGTCGATCTCGACGATGCCGCGTTGGATCTCGGTCTCCATCTTGGGCAAGCCTTCCTTGAGCAGCTCGTAGTGAGGTGCCAGGAACTCATGGGCGTCGCGGGGCAGGCCGAGGCTTTCGCAGATGGTGTCCTTGCTGGCTTCCCACTCGGCGAGCGGAATCAGCATCTCGTCGTGTGAGCGGTAGTTCGAGCTGTGCGACACATGCAGCCGGCCGCCGATGAGGCCGTGCCGGATTTGGGTGGTCGCGTAACCCTTGAAGGCATCTAGCGCGCGCACCCGGTCGGTGTCCGTGACGTAGGGCATCCATGACGGATCGACGATGCTGGTGTCGAAATCGGCGGGCAGTTCCTTGGCGCCGCTCTCCTTGAGCTGCTGCAGGGCATGCACGATCTTGAGGTCTTTGCTGTCTGCGTCGCCGTTGATCGCCAGGCACTCGATGTCCTTGAGCAAGGTGTTCACGCGGCTGCCGTTGCCGGCAATGCTTTCACGCACGACCTCGGCGGTGCTGACGGACGGCGTGCCGAGCATCTCGTCCATCATCTCGGTGATGGCCTTCAGCCGCTGGCTGGGCGTCTGGCTGGTGTCGCCGGCCACGACACGCATGGCCTGCATGGACTCGCGGAAGGCGGTGGATTGGGCCGCCTGTTTCTTCTGGACATTCTTCCGTCCGGACCGTACCAGATCGCCGGTGCGCCGGTTGAACCGGTAGACCTGTTCATCGCTCAGCTCCGCCAAGACGTACTTCAGGAAGCAGACCAGTTCGACGGCCAGGGTGTCCTCGACGCGGCGCGCAGATTCCGACGGCGGCCGGTGGACGATGTTCAGCGCGAACCCACGGACGCGGTTGATGGAGATGGCGCTGAGGTCCCAGGAGTCGACGCCGAGTTCACGCAGGTACTCGATGCGCGCCGACACCTTGTTCATGTTCTTGACGTTGTGCTTGCCGACTGACTGCCGCAGCCACTCAAGGATGGTGACCTTCGGCTTCAGACTCTCCTCGAACATCACCTTGAGGATCATCTTCAAGCGCGATGGCGAGACGGCTGCGCGTACCGTGCGCAGAGCCAGCGCCTCGACGTCCTTGAAGGCCTCGCGTGCGATGTCCCGCAAGGCGCGCTCGCCGGGAATGACGCGCTGGCGATCGTAGAGCCACTGCTCGGCCAACGTGTAGAGCTCGTCAACGGAGGATGCGTCTGTGGCCCGCAGCGCCAGCGTCTTGCGCAGTTCGGCTTCGGTGGCGTCGTCGAAAGCTTCGAAGCCCGCGATATTCCTGGCGACCTCCCGATGCCGGCGCAGGATGTGTTCGCTGTCGTAGATCGTCTTCAATGCCGCAATGGACGGCGCCACGCGGTAGACGTTGAGTTCCTGGCAGAGGTACTTCAGCAGGGCAGGAGGCAGCGCTGCCTTCCTCTCGGGCTGCTTGCCGGTGCTGATCAAGCTCACGACCTGGACAGCCAGTGCGAGCGCATTCTTTTCCTGGCGGCCGCTGGCGTCGCGGATCTGCTGGATCTGCTGCTTGGTCAGCGAGCAATACTGGCGCGCATCTTCGGCCGACATCTCTCTCGGCAACGAAGCGCGACCCACATACCGGTACCGTAAGCGCGACACAGGCTCTCCCATCAGGAACGAGGGCGCTTACTATAGGTCGAGACGTGCTAAGTCATTGAGCGGTCTAGCGTTTTTTGCTTCAGACCGCGGAGGCTGCACGAAATCCGATATCACCCCAACAAACATGCGGCGGTCGCGTTCTACGAGCTGATGTTCAACAGATGCCAGCCGCGTGAAGCCATCGAGCTGTACGTTGGTGACCGGTACGTCCAACACAATCCCCATGTGGGAGATGGCGAGGATGCGTTCATCGACTACTTCGAGCGCATGGCACGTGTGTACCCGGGCAAGACGGTGGAGATCAAGCGCATCATTGCCGAAGGAGACTACGTCGTGCTCCATTGCCGCCAGCACTGGCCCGGCGACCACGACTACGCTGGCATCGACATCTTCCGCTTCGAGAACGGCAAGATCGTCGAGCACTGGGACGTCCTCCAGGTCGTGCCGGAAGAGTCCTTGAACGATAACGGCATGTTCTGAGCTGCCACCGCTCGCGCACTCATCGGCGGGCCGGCAGTTCAGCCCGCGGACTGCGGAGCCGGCGCGCTGCCATCCGCCGTCGGCGGCTGCATGCCGAGCAGGTAGCTGGTCATGCTGAGAGAGCCCAGCGTGCGCCCCTCGGCAAACGGCAGCGCGGCTTCGCCTGCAGCACTGCACAGGCCCGCCAGGTAGGCCAGCGGCAGAAAGTGCTCGGCAGTCGGCACCGCCATCCGGTAGTCAGGATGTTGTTCCACGTCGGCCAATGCAGCGGGATCGGAGGTCATCAGGGCGCGCACATGGGTATCGAAGCGATCGCTCCAGTCGAAGCCCCGGTCGCCGTACGACCAGTCGATGCGCCGCAGGTTGTGGACCACGTTGCCGCTGCCGAGGATGAACACGCCGCGTTCGCGCAGCGGCGCCAGGCATGCGCCGAGCTCCAGGTGGTAGGCCAGCGGTGCGTCGGTGTGGATGGACAACTGCAGGACCGGCACATCTGCCGCAGGAAACACATGCGCCAGGACCGACCACGTGCCGTGGTCGATGCCCCAGCTGTCGAGGTCCAGCTCGATAAGCCCTGGTCGCACCACTTCAACGATCTCCTCGGCGATCTCGGGGCTGCCCGGTGCCGGGTACTGGAACGCAAAGAGTTCGGCAGGAAATCCGTAGAAGTCGTGGATCACACGCGGGTGCGCCATCGCCGTGACGGCCGTGGAAGGGACGAACCAGTGCGCAGAGATCGCCAGCACGGCGCGCGGACGGGGCATCGTGCGCCCCAGCTCGCGCCAGGCGCGTGTGAAGGCATTTGCCTCCAGCGTGTTCATCGGCGAACCGTGGCCGATGAACGCGGCGGGCATGCGGGAAAGTTCGGTCATGGGGGGCCCTGCGCGCACTTCTGGGTTGGATTCCGCACCGGGCGCGGCGTCAGGCCCTGTCGGAAATCTTGGTGTCGTAGGCATCGATGGTCCGTGCCGAGTAGACCATCGCGGCGCCCGCGTTGACCATGATGGACACGCCGAGCGCATCGACGATCTCTTCCTTCGACGCGCCGGCATTGATGGCTGCGTCGGTATGGGCATTGATGCATCCGTCGCAGCGCAGGCTCACCGCAACGGCCAGCGCGATCAGCTCGCGCGTCTTCGCGTCGATGTGGGTGGACTTCGCGTTGGCATGCGACAGTCCGGCATACGCCCTCACCAGGTCCGGATTGGCGGCTGACATTCCCTTCACCGCGGCGTTGACCTGATCGCGGTAGGCGTTCCAGTCCATCATCATGTTGGCTTCTCCTCGCTGCCGTTCATCGATTCCCTCACGCTGCCCGGCCGGGCTGCAGGTCTGGGGCTTTTGCGTGACGGCCCCAGCCATCGTAGACCCCGGCTGAACCCATGGCCATGAGGCAGTTCCTGTTCGACGAGTGGCGGGCGCTCGCCAGCCTGAACCGAAGTGACCGCCCCTGGGAGATGCCCGCGGCCGCGGCGCTGGCCAGCGGGCTGCCGATCTTCATCGGCGCGGCCTTCGGCGAGCTCGGTCTGGGCCTGGCCGCCTCGCTGGGCGGCCTGGTGTTCCTGCACCTGCCTGCCACGCGCCTGTCGCACCGCATGGCCTGGCTGATGGCCTGCTCCTTCGGCATGACGGCCAGCCATGCGCTGGGCCTGCTGGGGCATCTGGTGCCGGCGCTGGTGGTGCCCTTGCTGGTGACCATCACCCTGCTCGTGACGATGGTCGTGCGCTTCTACGCCGCGCCGCCGCCCGGCCCCCTGTTCTTCGTGATGGCCGCGGCCATCGGCGCGTACGGCCCGGCCCATGGGCGCGACGCGATGTTGCAGGTGGGTGCCGTCGCCATGGGTACCGTGCTGGCGGTGGCGATCGCGTTCCTCTACAGCCTGTACATCGTCAGCCGCCATGGCGTGCCGGCGCCGAGCCCGCCGTCGCAGCCCGACTTCGACCTCGTGGTGACGGACTCGGTGGTGATGGCCGCCTTCGTCGGCCTGTCGCTGCTGGCCGCGCACGCGCTGCAGCTGGAACGGCCCTACTGGGTGCCCGTCAGCTGCCTGGCGGTGATCCAGGGTGCGTCGCTGCGCGCGGCGTGGACGCGGCAGCTGCAGCGCATCCTCGGCACCGGGCTCGGCCTGCTGCTGTTCCTCGGTATCGCCCAGGTGCCCTTGGGTCCGTGGGGCGTGGCCGTCGTGCTGACGGCACTGGCGCTGGTGATCGAGACCCTAGTGGTGCGCCACTATGGCTTGGCCACCGTGTTCATCACGCCGCTGGCCATCCTCCTCGCGGAGGCCGGCCAGGGGTTCGTGACGGCACCGCAGCAGCTCATGCAGGCGCGCCTGCTGGACACCGTGGTCGGCGCACTGCTCGGCCTGGCTGGGGCCGCCTGCCTGCACAGTCCGCGTTTTCGCGCGAGGGTCGGCGCAGGACTGCGGAGGCTGCGCTTCTAGCGCGGCGAAGGCGCTTCGAGCCGCGCCGGACGACTGCGGATCGACGCCGACGCGTTGGCACCGACGAACACGAAGTCGACCTCGGGCTGCAGCCTGCTGACCCGGAACTGCACGCCGTCGGCTTCGCAGCGCTTCACCAGCCCGTGCGCGAAGCGGTTCGCGCCGCCCGATTCATCCTCGGCGATGTAGGTCGCACCGGCCAGCTGCAGGCGGATGTAGCGCCGTGCAGGCTCGCGCTGCGCGGCGTCGCTCGAGTGCCGCTCCCCCTGTCCCCGTTACCAGAGAGATTCCGCCTGTCGTTTCGCGACAGGCCTTGCGCCTTCGGTGGCCTGGGCTTGCGACGTAGCACTGCCCTGCGGGCGCGGGTTTCTACCCATGTCGGCCCGACCTGTCGCTGCGCATTTCCTTCAACACGCCTGACCCGGACGTTCAAGACCGCGCGGTCGCCGGTGCCGACCATTCCGTTACCCCAAACCACACCCGACGGAGACAAGCATGGGCACCACTGACCAATCGGATTTCCTGCGCGCGCTGTACCAGTCCTGGTCGGACCGCATGGCGGCCAATCCGAACCTGACGATCGCCGACCTGCGCAGCCTGTTCGACGAATGGCACCAGCCGACGCTCGAACCCGAAGGCGTGACCTACAAGTCGGACGTGCTGGCGGGCGTCGAGGCCCTCTGGGCCTTGCCGGTCGGCGCCGACGCGAAGAAGGTCATCCTCTACACCCACGGCGGCGGCTTCGCGGTCGGGTCGGCGGCGAGCCACCGCAAGCTCGCGGGTCACCTGGCCAGGCATCTTGGCGTGACGGCCGTGGTCATCGACTACCGGCGTGCCCCGGAGCATCCGTTCCCAGCGCAGCTCGAGGATTCGACGGCTGTCTACAAGGAGCTGCTGTCGCGCGGCTTCAAGCCCGCCGACATCACCACTAGCGGCGACTCCGCCGGCGGCAACTTGGCCATCGCCACCGTGCTGAAGCTGCGCGACGACGGCGTGGCGCTGCCGGGCGCGGTGATCGCCTTCTCGCCCTGGCTCGACATGGAGCACGTCGGCAAGACGTTGGAGACCAATGCCGCCTCCGACGCGCTGGTCAGCAAGGCCATCCTGCAGGGCATGTCGGGCATGTTCCTCGGCGAGAAGGGATCGCGCACCGATCCGCTGGCTAACCCCTTGAAGGCGGACTACCGCGGCTTCCCGCGCCTGTACGTCAATGCCGGCGAAGTGGAGACGCTGCTGGACAACGCGCAGGACCTGGCGCGCATCGCGAAGGCGGCCGGCGTGTCAGTCACCCTGTCGGTGGTCGGTGGCATGCAACACGTCTTCCCCTTCCTGGCCGGCCGTGCCGCCCAGGCCGACGACGAGCTGCGGCGCATCGCCAAGTGGTTCAAGGGCGCCTGAGCGCTGACCGCATCCCCACACAGCGCACAGGAGACATCCCATGAGCAATGAACAGAGCTTCGACGCCATCGTCATCGGCAGCGGCTTCGGCGGCATCTACATGCTGCACAAGCTGCGCAACGAACTTGGGCTGAAGACACGCGCCCTCGAGAAGGGCGGCGGCGTCGGCGGCACCTGGTACTTCAATCGCTACCCAGGCGCCAAGTCCGACACTGAGGGCTTCGTCTACCGCTACTCCTTCGACAAGGACCTGCTGCAGGAGTGGGACTGGAACACCCGCTACCTGGAGCAACGCGACATCGAGAAGTACCTCAACCACGTCGTCGACCGCCATGACCTGCGCCGCGACATCCAGCTGAACACCGAGGTGACGAGTGCGGTGTTCGACGAAGCGGGCAAGCGCTGGTCCGTGCGCACGAACACCGGCGAGACCTACAGCTGCCGCTACCTCGTGACGGCACTGGGCCTGCTGGCCAAGAGCAATATCCCCGACATTCCGGGCCGTGACAGCTTCGAAGGCCGCATGGTGCACACCAACGCCTGGCCGCAGGACCTGGACATCACGGGCCAGCGCGTCGGCGTCATCGGCACCGGCTCGACCGGCACGCAGTTCATCGTCCAGGCCGCCAAGATGGCCAGCCACTTGACGGTGTTCCAGCGCTCGCCGCAGTACTGCGTGCCCTCGGGCAACGGCCCGGTCGGTCAGGCCGAGGTGGTGGAGACGAAGAAGAACTTCGACGCCATCTGGAACCAGGTGCGCAACTCGGTCGTCGCCTTCGGCTTCCAGGAAAGCGGCGTCGAGGCGATGAAGGTCACCGACGCCGAACGCGACCGCATCTTCCAGGAGAACTGGGACAAGGGCAACGGCTTCCGCTTCATGTTCGGCACCTTCTGCGACATCGCCACCAATGCGGAGGCCAACGAGGCGGCGGCGGCCTTCATCCGCAAGAAGATTAAGGAGATCGTCAAGGACCCGGAGACCGCGCGCAAGCTCACGCCCAGCGGCCTGTACGCCAAGCGTCCGCTGTGCAACGAGGGCTACTACGAGACCTTCAACCGCGACAACGTCAGCCTGGTGTCGATCAAGGAGACGCCGATCGAGCGCATCACGCCCAGGGGCGTGCTGACCGCCGACGGCGTGGAGCACGAACTCGACGTGCTGGTCTTCGCCACCGGCTTCGACGCGGTGGACGGGAACTACCGCTCGATGGACCTGCGCGGGCGCGGTGGCCGGCACATCAACGAATACTGGGCCGACGGCCCGACCAGCTACCTGGGGCTGTCGACGCACGGCTTCCCGAACATGTTCATGATCCTCGGCCCCAACGGCCCGTTCACCAACCTGCCACCGAGCATCGAGGCCCAGGTGGAGTGGATCGGTGAGGCGATCGGCCATGCCGAACGCTCGAAGGTTTCGACGATCGAGCCGACGCGCGAGGCCGAGCAGTCCTGGACCAAGACCTGCGACGACATCGCCCACATGACGCTGTTCCCGAAGGTGGACTCGTGGATCTTCGGCGCCAACATCCCAGGCAAGAAGAACACCGTGATGTTCTACATGGCCGGCATCGGCGCCTACCGGCAGCAGCTCGACGCGGTCAAGAGCAAGGGCTACGAGGGCTTTGCCCTGAACTGAAGCCAAGGTGTTGCGGCCTGTCCGCCCGGTACGCCGGGCGGGCTGCGCGTGCACGGGCCTCCCGCGCCGCGCCGCTTCGCCATGCCATCGCCATGCGCATGAACGCCCCCTATACAGCGCCGGCCGTCGCCAAGGCGAACGGCATCGAACTGGTCTACGACGCCTTCGGTGACCCGAAGGCGCCGCCGCTACTGCTGGTCATGGGCCTGGCCTGCCAGATGCTGGCCTGGGACGACGCGTTCTGTGCGCTGCTGGCCGCACGCGGCTACCGGGTGATCCGCTTCGACAACCGCGACATCGGCCTGTCGACGAAGTTCGACCACGCCGGCGCCCCCGACGGCCGGGCGCTGATCGCGCGTGCGACGCTGGGCCTGCCGATCAGCGCGCCTTACCTGCTCGACGACATGGCAGCCGACACGGTGGGCCTGCTCGACGCGCTCGACATCGAGCAGGCGCATATCGTCGGCGCATCGATGGGTGGGGCGATCGCGCAGCTGGTCGCCATCCTTCATCCGGCACGGTTGCGCAGCTTGACGACCATCATGTCGTCCAGCGGTGCGCCGGGGCTGCCCCGGCCGACGATGGAGGCGACCGCGGCGCTGCTCACGCCGACGCCGACCGAGCGCGAGGCCTACATCCGGCGCTACCTGCGCGTGTGGAAGGTGCTGCGCGCCGGGAACTTTCCGCTCGACGACGCCCTGGACGCCGAGCGCGCGGCCCGCCTGCACGCACGTGGCGTGAATCCGCCGGGCATCGCTCGGCAGTTGGCGGCGATCCTGGCGTCGGGCAGCCGCAAGGCGCAGCTGGCCTCGGTGCGTGTGCCGACGCTGGTGATCCACGGGGCGCTCGACCCCTTGATTCCGCTGCCCTGTGGCGTGGACATCGCGCGCAGCGTGCCCGGCGCGAGGCTGTCCGTCATCGACGAGATGGGCCACGCGCTGCCGGTGACCCTGTGGCCTCGCATCGCGGACGACATCGCCGCGCACGCGGTCTGAGCGCAGCCATGGCCGAGCCGCAGTCCTTCGACCCGTTGTTCGACCCGTTCGCGCTGTCGCGCGACGTCGTCGCGCGGATGGAGCAGGGCCTGAACGCGCTCGCCGCGTCCGGCATGCAGTCCGACGCGTTCGCGCAGGCGCTGAACCAGGTCCTGGCCGCCTCGATGGCCGGCCAGGCGCTCGGGCAGCAGGTGTCGGGCCGCACGCTCGCGGTCCTGAACCTGCCGACGCGCGGCGACATCGAGGCGCTGTCGGGTCGCCTGCAGGCCGTCGAGGACCGGCTGATCGGCCTGCAGGCGACGCTGGCCCAGATCGCCGGCACGCTGCCGGCGGTGTCCGCGCGCGCGATGCCGCCACGCACGCGCAAGCCGCCCGCGGCGCCGCGTGACGCGACGCGGAAGGGGCGAGCATGACCGGGAAGATCGCGCCCATCGCCGACAGCCTGCAGACCGAGCTGGCGCGCGCGCTGCAACGCCAAGCCAAGGCTTTGGGCGTGCTGACGGCGCCGGAACCGATGCTGGGCCCGACGCCGCGCGACCTGGTCGTTCAGCGCGGCACGCTGGCGCTGTACCACTACCGCCCGTGTGCGGACGAGATCTACCGCGTGCCGCTGCTCATCGTCGCGGCGCTCACCAACCGCGGAAGCGTCTTCGACCTCGCACCCGGGCACAGCTTCGTGCAGCACCTGCTCGAACGGGGCTACGACGTCTACATGGTCGACTGGAACGCGCCCCGCCCGGACGAGCAGCGCCTTCGGCTGGAGGACTACGTGTTCGACTTCCTGCCGGAGGCCCTGCGCCGCGTGCAGGAGATCTCGGGCGAGGCGGAAGTCAACGTGCTTGGGTACTGCATGGGTGGACTGCTGGTGACGCTGCACGCGGCCCTGCACCCTGACGGCCCGATGAAGCAGCTGGCCCTGATCGCGACCCCCGTCGACTTCCATGAGATGACGCTGTTCAGGCACTGGACCGACGCGCGCCACTTCGATCTCGACCGTCTCGTCGACACCACGGGCAACGTGCCACCCGAAGTGATCTACGGCGCCTTCGACCTGCTGCGCCCCGCGACCGGCCCTGCGGCCAAGCTGCAGCTCTGGGACAAGCTGTGGGACGACGCCTTCGTCGAGGGCCACCGGCGGCTGGACCGCTGGTCGCGCGACGTGCTGCCGCTGCCGGGCGCGTTGTTCCGGCAGCTGGTGCAGGACCTGTTCCGCGAGAACCGGCTGGCCTGCGGCGAGCTGCTCGTCGGCGGCCGGCGGGTCGATCTCCGCGCCATCCAGCGGCCGGTGCTCCACGCCCTGGCTGCCCACGACCACATCGTGCCCCACGGCGCATCGCAACCGCTGGTCGCGGCCATCGGCTCCCGGCGCAAGCAGGAGATCGTGCTGAAGGGCGGCCACGCCAGCCTCGTGGCCGGGGGCAACGCCGTCAAGCGGCTATGGCCCGCACTGGATGCCTGGCTGGCGAAGGGCTCCACATGAGCCCCGACCCGATCGAAACGAGTTCCCAACCCGTCAACAACCAACCTGGAGACAAGAGCATGACTAAAGCCTTCAAGCCCCTCGCTGCCGTCGCAGCCACCGTGACATCACTGGCGCTGATGGCGCCGGCCCACGCCATCGACCTCGACGCGGGCGACTACACCGCCCTGCCTGCCGGCACCAATGCGCTCGTCGTCTATGGCCAGCACGCCACGCGCGACAAGCTGTACAGCAAAGGCAACCAGGTGCCGATCAAGCCGGGACTGGATTCGGACATCGGCATCCTGCGCGGCGTGCGCTTCATGGAAGTCGGCGGCCTCATCATCGACCCGCAGTTCCTGCTGCCCTTCGGGCGACTCAAGGGCAAGGACGACACCGCCGGGCTGGGGTCCTCGAGCGGCGTCGGCGACCTCATCCTGGCGTCGGCGATCTGGTTCACGAAGCCCGGCGCGAAGACGCACTTTGCGGTGACGCCCTACCTGTGGCTTCCCACCGGCAAGTACGACCGCAACGACCCGCTGAGCCTGGGCGAGAACCGCTACAAGTTCGCGCTGCAGGCCGGCAGCATCCACGAGCTGGCGGCGGGCGTGAACCTGGACCTGGCTGCAGACGTCACCTTCTTCGGCAAGAACGACGACGCGAACAACGGCGCGGGCGGGGCGACCACGCTGAAGCAGAAGCCGCTGTTCGCGTTGCAGACGCACCTGCGCTACCAGCTCAGCCCGACGCTGGATCTGCGCGGCGGCCTGTTCCACACCTTCGGCGGCGAGACCAAGCTCGGCGGCGTGGACCAGGACAACCGCCAGGCGACGACGAAGTTCAACGTCGGTGCCGGCTGGTTCGTGGCACCCACCACGCAGCTGCTCGCGACCTACGGCCGCGACATCAAGGCGCGCGAGGGCTTCAAGGTGAACAACCAGTTCAACCTGCGCCTGCTGACGCTGTTCTGACCGGCCTGGCAGCCAGCCCAGGTCGCTGCGCGCCATTGAACCAGAAACACGATGCATCGAAGGAGAGACACACCATGCGCTGTTATTGCGTCATGCACCACGGACAACCGCTCGAGCTCGTCGAGAAGGACGTCCCCACGCCCACGGGCACCGAGGTGCTGGTCCGCGTGACCGCCGCGGGTCTGTGCCACACCGACCTGCACATCTGGGAGGGCTACTACGACCTGGGCGGCGGCAAGCGCCTGAACCTGGCGGACCGCGGCATCAAGCCGCCCCTGGTGCTCAGCCACGAGATCTGCGGCGAGGTGGTGTCCGCTGGCGAGGCGGCGGGCGGCCTGAAGGCGGGCGGTCGCTATGTGATCCACCCGTGGATCGGCTGCGGCGAGTGCCCGACCTGCCTGCGCGGCGACGAGAACATTTGCCTGAAGGGGCGGGCGCTCGGTGTCGCGCGTCCCGGGGGCTTCGCGGACTACGTGCTCGTGCCGCATCCGCGTTACCTGGTCGACATCGACGGCCTGGACGAGGCTGAGGCCGCACCGCTGGCCTGCGCGGGCGTCACGACCTACAGCGCGATCCGGAAGTTCGGCGAGGGCATCCGGCATGAGCCCGTGCTCGTGATCGGCGCCGGTGGGCTGGGCCTGATGGCCATCGAGGTGCTGAAGGCGCTGGGTGGAAAGGGCGCCATCGTCGTCGACATCGACCCCGCCAAGCGCGAGGCGGCGCTGGCGGCGGGCGCGCTGGCCGTCATCGACGCCAGGGCGCCGGATGCGGTCAAGCAGGTCATTGCGGCCACCGAGGGCGGCGCCGGGCTGATCCTGGACCTGGTCGGCGCCGCGCCCACCGTCACGCTGGCGATGCAGGGCGCGCGGCGCGGCGGGCACATCGTGATCTGCGGGCTGATGGGCGGCGACCTCACGGTGTCGCTGGCCACCATTCCGCTGCGCCCGCTGCGCATCGAGGGCAGCTATGTCGGCACCCTGGTCGAGCTGCGTGAACTCGTGGACCTTGTGAAGCGCACCGGCATGAAGCCGATCCCGGTGTCGCGCCGCCCGATGGCCCAGGTTAACCAGGCGATCGACGATCTCCATCATGGGCGTGTGATCGGCCGTGCCGTCATGGCGCCCTGACCACACTCCGAATGCCTGAAGGACCTGCCATGTACCCCGAACTCCACCTCTACATCGACGGCCAGCGGCTGCTCGCCGGCGACCGCCATACCCAGCCCGTGCTGAACCCGGCCACCAACGAGGTCATCGGCCAGCTGCCGCATGCCGCGCTCGACGACCTCGACGCCGCGCTGGCCTCTTCGCAGCGCGCCTTCGCGGCTTGGCGCACGGTCTCGGCGCTGGAGCGTTCCCAGGTTCTGCGAAAGGCCGCCGCGCTGATCCGCGAACGCACGCCAGCCATCGCGCGCAACTTGACGCTGGAGCAGGGCAAGCCGCTCGCCGAAGCCGTGGGCGAGGTAATGAGCTGTGCCGAGCACGCCGAGTGGCATGGCGAAGAGGCGCGGCGCATCTATGGCCGCCTGATCCCGCCGCGCGATGGTCGCGTGCAGCAGACCGTGCTGCGCGAGCCCGTCGGCGTGTGCGTGGCCTTCTCGCCGTGGAACTTCCCCTTCAGCCAGGCCTTCCGCAAGGTGGTGGCGGCCATCGGTGCGGGCTGCACTTGCATCCTCAAGGGCTCGAGCGACACGCCGGCCTCGGTGCTGGGTATCGCCGAGGTCCTGCACGACGCCGGCCTGCCGTCGGGCGTGCTGAACGTGGTCTCGGGCGACTCGGGGATGATCTCGGACCACCTGATCCGCTCGCCCATCGTGCGCAAGATCTCCTTCACCGGATCGACACCGGTGGGGCAGCAGCTGGCGGCGCTGGCCGGCTCGATGATGAAGCGCTGCACGATGGAACTGGGCGGCCACGCGCCGGTGATCGTCTGCGACGACGCCGACATCGATCAGGCCGCCAAGGTGCTGGCCGGCTTCAAGTTCCGCAACGCCGGTCAGGTGTGCATCTCGCCGACGCGCTTCTACGTGCAGGACGGTGCCTACGCCCGCTTCGTCGACCGATTCGTCGGCCACGTCGAAGCCCTGAAGGTGGGCGACGGCCTGGACGAGACCACGCGCATGGGTCCGCTGGCGCAGCGCCGCCGCGTGGCGGCGATGGAGGGCTTCGTCGAAGACACCCGGCAGCGCGGCGGCCAGGTGCTGACCGGCGGCCGGCGGCTTGCCGGCGACGGCAACTTCTTCGCGCCGACGGTGCTGGCCGGCCTGCCGGACGACTCGCGCTTCATGACCGAGGAACCGTTCGGCCCCATCGCCGGATTGGTGCGGTTCAAGTCGGTGGACGAGGTGCTGGTACGCGCCAACAGCCTGCCCTTCGGGCTGGCCTCTTACGCCTTCACCACGTCGCTGAAGAACGCGCACCAGATCTCGCGTGGGCTGGAGGCGGGCATGGTCTCGATCAACCACATCGGCCTGGCACTGGCCGAGACCCCCTTCGGCGGCATCAAGGAAAGCGGCTACGGCAGCGAAGGCGGCAGCGAGACCTTCGACGGCTACCTGACGACCAAGTTCGTCTCGCAGCTGAACTGAACGCGGACCGACGGTCAGCGACATGGGAGCCCTGAGCCATTTGCGCGTGCTGGACCTGACCCGCGTGCTCGCCGGCCCGTGGTGCACGCAGACCCTGGCCGACCTGGGCGCCGAGGTCATCAAGATCGAGCGGCCCGGCGCCGGCGACGACACGCGCCAGTGGGGCCCGCCCTATGCGAAGGACGCCGAGGGCCAGCCCACCAGCGAGGCGGCCTACTACCTGGCGGTGAACCGCAACAAGCAGTCGGTGACGCTGGACATCGCCACGCCGCAGGGGCAGGCGTTGGTGCGCCAGCTCGTGGCGCAGTGCGACGTGCTGGTCGAGAACTACAAGGTCGGCCAGCTCGCGCGCTACGGGTTGGACTTCGAGAGCCTGCGCGCCGTCAAGCCGGACCTCGTCTACTGCTCGATCACCGGCTTCGGGCAGACCGGCCCCTACGCGCCCCGGCCCGGCTACGACTTCATCGTGCAGGGCATGGGCGGCTTCATGAGCGTGACGGGCGAGCGCGACGCGCTGCCCGGCGGCGGGCCGCAGAAGGCTGGCGTGGCGATTGCCGACCTCTTCACCGGCGCCCACGCCACCATCGCCATCCTGGCCGCGCTGGCGCACCGCGACCGCAGCGGCGAGGGCCAGCACCTCGACATCTGCCTGCTCGACGTGCAGGTGGCCATGATGGCCAACATGGCGACGAACTACCTCGCCACCGACCAGCCGCCCAGGCGCTGGGGCAATGCCCATCCGAACATCGTGCCCTACCAGGTGTTCAAGGTGGCGGATGGCTGGGTGATCGTGGCCTGCGGCAACGACGGCCAGTTCCGCAAGCTGCTAGAGGCCGCCGGTGCGCCCGCGCTGGCCGACGACGAACGCTTCGCCACCAACCCGCAGCGCGTGCGCCACCGCGACACGCTGGTGCCGCTGCTCGAGCCGTTGATGCTGCGCCAGACCCGCGCGCAGTGGCTGGCGGCGCTGGAAGCCGCGGGCGTGCCCTGCGGCCCGATCAACGACCTGGCCGACGTCTTCGCCGACCCGCAGGTCGTCGCGCGCGGCCTGCGGCTGGACATGGCGCATCCCACCGCCGGGCAGGTCAGCCTGCCGGCCAGCGCGCTGAAGCTGGGCAGCACGCCGGTCGAGTACCGCCTGCCGCCGCCGCTGCTGGGCGAACACACCGACGCGGTGCTGGGCGCGCTGGCCGGCCTGTCGTCCGCCGAACTGCAGGACCTGCGCTGCCGCCATGTCATCTGAACACCGAACCTCAAGGAAGCCCCGATGTCGTTGGACCCCGAAACTTTCGAACTGCTCAAGGACAGCGTCGAGCGCTTCGTCCGCGAGCGCCTGATGCCCGCCGAGGACACCGTCGAGGAGCACGACGCCGTGCCCGACGACATCGTCGCCGACATGAAGGAACTGGGCTTGTTCGGCCTGTCGATTCCCGAGGAGTACGGTGGCATCGGCCTGAGCATGGCGCAAGAGTGCGAGGTGGTCTACCTGCTCGGGCACACGGCGCTGGCCTTCCGATCGGTGGCGGGCACCAACATCGGTATTGGCTCGCAGGGCATCCTGATGGACGGCACGGCGGCGCAGAAGGCCGAGTACCTGCCGCGCATCGCCAGCGGCGAGCTGATCGTGTCCTTCGCGCTGACCGAGCCCGACGCGGGCAGCGACGCCGCGTCGCTGAAGACCAAGGGCGTGCTGGAAGGCAGCGACTACCTGCTCAGCGGCAGCAAGCGCTACATCACCAACGCGCCGCGCGCCGGCGCCTTCACGCTGATGGCACGCACCGACGGGCCCGGCGCCGGCGGCATCTCGGCCTTCATCGTGCCGGCCGGCTTGCCCGGCCTGTCGCTCGGCAAGCCTGACAAGAAGATGGGCCAGCGCGGCACCAAGACCTGCGACGTCAACCTCGACAACGTGCGTGTGCCGGCCGCCAACCTGATCGGCGGCGAGCCGGGCCGGGGCTTCAAGACGGCGATGAAGGTGCTCGACCGCGGGCGCCTGCACCTGTCGGCGCTGGCCTGCGGCATGGCGTACCGCATCATCCAGGAGAGCGTGGCCTACGCGCAGCAGCGCAGGCAGTTCGGCCAGCGTATCGGCGACTTCCAGCTTGTGCAGGCGATGCTGGCCGACAGCCAGGCCGAGCTGCTGGCCGGCCTGTCGCTGATGCGCGCGGTGGCCCGGCGCTACGACGCCAAGGCCTTCGGCGTGAGCGACCCCGAGGTCAGCATGCAGGCCAGCTGCGCCAAGCTGTTCACGACAGAGATGGTCGGCCGCGTGGCCGACCGCGGCGTGCAGATCCACGGCGGCGCCGGCTATATCAACGAGTACAAGGTCGAGCGCTTTTACCGCGACGTGCGGCTGCTGCGCCTGTACGAGGGCACCTCGCAGATCCAGCAGCTGCTGATCGGCAAGCAGCTGATGAAGGCCTGAGCATGGCAGCCAGCGATCTCCAAGACGGCATCGCCGTCATCACGCTGGACCAGCCGCCCGTCAACAGCATGGGCCACGCGCTGCGTGCGCGCATCGTGCAGCAGCTCGACGCCGCGCAGGCCGACCCCGCCGTGCGCGGCATCGTGCTTGCCGGCAGCGACAAGGCCTTCTCGGCCGGCGCCGACTTCACCGAGTTCGGCACGCCGCGCCAGCTGCAGGAGCCTATCTTGCGCACCGTGCTCGAACGGGTCGAGACCTGCCCCAAGCCGGTGGTCGCAGCCATCGACGGCGTGGCGCTCGGCGGCGGCTTGGAGCTGGCGCTGGCCTGTCACGCCCGCGTGGCGCAGGCCGGCGCACGCGTGGGCCTACCCGAGATCACGCTGGGCCTGATCCCCGGCTCGGGCGGTACCCAGCGGCTGCCGCGGCTGATCGGCCTGGCCGCCGCCCATGCCCTGATGGCCAGCGGCCAGCCGCGGACGGCGCAGCAGCTGCAGGACAGCGGCCTCTTCGACCGCATGGTCGACGACGGGGCGGTGGCGGCGGCCGCGGCGCTCGCCGCGCAGCTGGCCAAGGCCGGGCCGCCGTTCCCGCGCGCGCGCGACCGCATGCTCGACGCGGCGCCGGTGCACGCCTTCGTCGACGGCCAGCGCGCCAGGCTCGACGCGCGTCAGAAGCTGCAGCCAGCGCACGCGGCCTTGCTGGACGCGCTGGCGGCTTCGGCGCTGCCCTTCGACCATGGCCTGCAGCGCGAGCGAGAGCTCTTCCTGGCGCTGCTGCCGACGACAGCGGCGCGGGCGCTGCGCTACCAGTTTCAGGCCGAGCGCGCGTCGGCCAAGTTGCCGGCTGAACTGCAGGCCGCGCCGCGCGCGGTGCGCTGCGTGGCCGTCATCGGCGCCGGCACCATGGGTTCGGGCATCGCCATCGCCGCGCTAGACGCCGGGCTGCGGGTGCTGCTGCTGGAGCAGGACGGCAGCGCGCTGGAGCGCGGCCTCGAGCGCGTTGCCGCCCACTACCGGGGCCGCGTCACCGCGGGCAAGCTGCCGGCGAAGGTGGCGGCGGCCCACGAGGCGCGGCTGTCGGCCACGCTGGACTGGGCGCGCCTGGCCGAAGCCGACCTGGTGATCGAGGCCGTGTTCGAGGACCTGTCCGTCAAGCAGGCGGTGTTCGGCCGCATCGACGCCCACGCCCGGCCTGGCGCCGTGCTGGCCACGAACACCTCCTACCTCGACGTCGATGCCATCGCCGCGGCCACCGCGCGCCCGCAGGACGTGGTGGGCCTGCACTTCTTCAGCCCGGCGAACGTGATGAAGCTCGTCGAGGTGGTGCGCGGCGCGCGCACCACGCCCGAGGTGCTGGCCACGGCTATGGCCGTCGCCGCGGTGCTGGAGAAGCGGCCGGTGCTCACCGGCAACGCCTTCGGCTTCATCGGCAACCGCATCTACAACGCCTACCGCCGCCAGTGCGAGTTCATGCTCGAGGACGGCGTCTGGCCCGAGCAGGTGGACGACGCGCTCACCGGCTTCGGCTTTGCGATGGGGCCGTTCGCGGTGGCCGATCTGTCGGGCCTGGACATCGCCTGGCGCATGCGCAAGAGCCAGGCCGCGACACGTGACCCGCGCGAGCGCTACGTCGACATCCTGGACCAGCTGTGCGAGCAGGGCCGGCTCGGGCGCAAGACCGGTGCCGGCTACTACGCGTACCCGGGCGGCAAGCAGACGCGCACGAGCGATGCGACGGTGCGCGAAATCATCGAGCGCGCCAGCGCACGGTGCGGCATCGTGCGGAGAGCCCTGCCACCCGCGGAGATCCAGCGCCGGGCGCTGCTGGCGATGGTCAACGAGGCCGCGCTGCTGGTCGCCGAAGGCGTGGCCGCGCGTGCCAGCGACGTGGACGTCGTGCTGGTGCAGGGCTACGGCTTCCCGCGGTGGGAAGGCGGGCCGGTGTTCTGGGCGAGGCAGCAGGACCGGGCCGAGCTGGACAGCGACCTGCAGCGCCTGGCCGAAGCGGCCGGCCACGGTGCGGTGCGGGCCGATCTCGGCCCCCTGCTGTGTGATTGATCCGCGCGACGGATCTGCGCGACTCATTGCAACCCCTTTCACGGATCTTCCATGACCCGCTCGATCGAAGAAGCCTTCATCTGCGATGCCGTCCGCACCCCCTTCGGACGCTACGGCGGCGCGCTTGCCGGCGTGCGTGCCGACGACCTCGGTGCGCTGCCCATCCAGGCGCTGATAGCGCGCCACCCCGGCGCCGACTGGGCGGCGGTGGACGACGTGATCTACGGCTGCGCCAACCAGGCCGGCGAGGACAACCGCAACGTCGCGCGCATGAGCGCGCTGCTGGCAGGCCTGCCCGTCGAAGTGACGGGCACCACGCTCAACCGCCTGTGCGGATCTGGCCTGGACGCGGTGGGCACGGCGGCCCGCGCCATCAAGTCGGGTGAAGCCCGGCTGCTGATCGCCGGCGGCGTGGAGAGCATGAGCCGTGCGCCCTTCGTGATGCCCAAGGCCGAGACCGCCTTCAGCCGCAGCGCCGCTGTGCAGGACACCACCATCGGCTGGCGCTTCGTCAACGGGCTGATGAAGCAGCAGTACGGCGTCGACTCGATGCCCGAGACGGCGGAGAACGTGGCCGACGACTTCCACATCGAGCGCGAAGCCCAGGACCGCATGGCCCTGGCCAGCCAGGTCAAGGCAGCCGCAGCCATCGCCGTCGGACACCTGGCGCGGGAGATCGTGCCCGTGACGCTGCCGCAGAAGAAGGGCGAGCCGGTCGTCGTCAGCCAGGACGAACATCCGCGCGCCACCACGCTGGAGGCGCTGGCCAAGCTGAAGGGCGTGGTGCGCGAAGGCGGCAGCGTGACGGCCGGCAACGCCAGCGGCGTGAACGACGGCGCCTGCGCGTTGCTGCTGGCCAGCGAGAAGGCCGCGAAGCGCCACGGGTTGACGCCTCGAGCCCGCGTGGTGGGAATGGCCGTGGCCGGCGTGGCGCCCCGCATCATGGGCTTCGGCCCGGCGCCCGCGGTGCGCAAGGTGCTGGACCGCACCGGCCTGAGCCTGGACCGCCTGGACGTCATCGAGCTCAACGAGGCCTTCGCCGCGCAAGGGCTGGCGGTGCTGCGCGACCTGGGTCTGGCCGAGGGCGACCCGCGCGTGAACCGCTGGGGCGGCGCCATCGCGCTGGGCCACCCGCTGGGCGCGTCGGGTGCGCGGCTGGTCACCACCGCCGTGAACCAGCTGCACACGCTCGGCGGCCGCTACGCCCTGTGCACGATGTGCATCGGCGTGGGCCAGGGCATTGCGCTCGTCCTCGAGCGCGTCTAGTCAGATCAAGGAGCAAGAGATGAAGGTGCTGGTCCCAGTGAAGCGGGTGGTCGACTACAACGTCAAGGTGCGCGTCAAGAGCGACGGCACCGGCATGGACATCGCCAACGTGAAGATGAGCATGAACCCCTTCGACGAGATCGCCGTCGAAGAGGCCGTCCGGCTGAAGGAGAGGGGCGTGGCGACCGAGATCATCGCCGTCTCCTGCGGTGTCATGCCCTGCCAGGACACCCTGCGCACGGCCACGGCGATCGGCGCCGACCGCGGCATCTTGGTCGAGACGGCCGAGGAACTGGAGCCGCTGGCGGTGGCCAAGTTGCTGCAACGTCTGGTCGAGCGGGAGCAGCCGCGCCTGGTGATCCTGGGCAAGCAGGCCATCGACGACGACTGCAACCAGACCGGTCAGATGCTGGCCGCGCTGCTGGGCTGGCCGCAGGCCACCTTCGCCAGCAAGGTCATCGTGGTGGGCGAGACGGTCACCGTCACGCGCGAGGTCGACGGCGGCCTTGAGACGCTGGCGCTGTTGCTGCCGGCCGTCGTCACCGCCGACCTGCGCCTGAACGAGCCGCGCTATGTGACGCTGCCCAACATCATGAAGGCCAAGAAGAAGCCGCTGGTCGTCGTCGGGTCGGCCGAGCTGGGCGTGGACGTGGCGCCGCGCATCCAGACGCTGAAGGTCGCAGAGCCGGCCAGGCGCAGCGCCGGCATCAAGGTGCCCGATGTGGCGGCTCTCGTGGCCCGGCTGAAGAACGAAGAGAAGGTGATCTGACCATGTCCATACCCGGAAGAATCCTCGTCGTGGCCGAACACGACCACGCCGCGGTCAAGGGCGCGACCCTAAACACCGTCACCGCAGCGCTGGCCTGTGCCGGTGAAGGCGCCGCGGTGCATGTGCTCGTCGCCGGCCACGAGGCCGCCGGCGCCGCCCGGGCGGCGGCGCAGATCGACGGCGTTGCCCGGGTGCTGCTGGCCGATGGCGAGAGCCTCGCCGCGCAGCTGGCGGAGACCGTCGCCGCGCAGGTGCTGGCGGTGGCGCCGGGCTACAGCCACATCCTGTTCCCGGCCACGACACACGGCAAGAACGTGGCGCCACGCGTTGCCGCGCTGCTCGATGTCGCGCAGATCAGCGATGCGACCCGGGTGATCGCCCCGGACACCTTCGAGCGGTCGATCTACGCTGGCAATGCCATCGCCACCGTGAAGAGTGCGGATGCGATCAAGGTCGTTACCGTGCGGACGACCGGCTTCGACCCCGCACCGGGCAGCGGCGGCAACGCGGCGGTCGAGACCATCGCGGCGGTGGCCGACGGCAGCCGCAGCCGCTTCGTCGGCAGCGAGATCGCCAAGCTCGACCGGCCCGAGCTGACGGCCGCGAAGATCGTCGTCAGCGGCGGCCGCGCGCTGGGGTCGAGCGACAAGTTCAACGAGGTGTTGACCCCCCTGGCGGACAAGCTCGGCGCTGCGCTGGGTGCCAGTCGCGCGGCGGTGGATGCCGGCTACGCCCCCAACGACTGGCAGGTCGGGCAGACGGGCAAGATCGTCGCGCCGCAGCTGTACATCGCTGCTGGCATCAGTGGCGCGATCCAACACCTCGCCGGCATGAAGGACAGCAAGGTCATCGTCGCGATCAACAAGGATCCGGAGGCGCCGATCTTCAGCGTCGCCGATTACGGCCTGGAGGCCGACCTCTTCGAGGCAGTGCCCGAACTCGCCAGGACGCTCTGACCTTGTTGCCGACGACCGGGGGTCACGTCCCGGTCAGCGACCAGAAGCGTCGATGCGGATGATCTGCCCCGACATATCCAGCGGTCGCCCGGTGACCGAACTGCGGTACTCGGCGGGCGTCTGCTGGAAGGCGCGCTTGAAGTGGCGGACCAGGTGACTTTGGTCGGAGAACCCGCAATCGGTGGCAATGCACTTCAGCGGCTCGGCGAACTGACGCGCCAGCAGCCGCCGCGCACGCTCCAGACGCTGGCGCAGTACGTAGGCATGCGGTGAACAGCCGAACTCGACGCGGAACTTGCGGATCAGCCCTGACACGCTGACGCTGGCCTCGCCCGCGAGCTCGTCGAGCTTGAAGTTGCGCTCCAGGTTGTCCTCGACGTACTGCACCAGGCGCCGCCGCTGCCACTCGGCCATGCGGCCGGCCAGCGGCACTTCGCGTACCCCGGCCTTGGCGTAGCGGCGCAGCAGGTGGATGCATAGCTGGTTCACCAGGGCCGCTCGATAGAGGTTGCCGCCCAGCCCGCCGCTGGTCAGTTCGTCCTCGAAGGCGGACATCAGGCCGGGCAAGATGGGGTCTTCGGCCCGGACCCAGTCTTCCATGCCGACCTCGCTGACGCGGCGCTCGAAGACATCCTCGGCGACGCGGCACAGCTCGGTCTGCGATAGGTAGATGTGGCCGACGTCGATGGGGCGGTCCCATCGCCATTGCGAGGATTCGCCGCGGGTCAGCAGGGAACACACGCCGCGCCCGACACGTTCGCTTTGCCACGGGCCTCCGGCGCGCCGGCTCATGATGGACTCTTCGCCCTTGTAGCTGACGAGCATGTAGTCGCGCATCGAGGGGATGGCGACGTCGAGCGCGCCGTAGCGATAGCCCTTGACGGTCACCTGCTCCCAGCCGGACGCGGCGCTGTCGAGCGTCAGCTCACCGGGAATCCAGCGAGGTACCTCGTCAGGTGCAATGAGCTGGCCCACAAACTGCGTCTCCGGTGTTCCGATGGTTTTGCCCGAGCCCCTATTTTCGTCTTAATGGCTGGGGTCTTCATCAGGGTTCCCCCCACCGGCAGCGCCAAGCCGAGGTGTAACGTGCCGCTGAGCGCGCGAGTCTCGCCGTCAGGCCGTGGGGAAACCGCTTCTGCTGCTGGGCTCAACGACCGGCAGTTCGCCTCGCTGCGGGGGCTTCACGAACATGCAGCAAGAGGCAGTGAGCGACCAAATCGTACAAGGCTCGCCAACCGGTCGGCGCACAGGGCAAGCGGGGTGGCCGGCCCGATGGGTCCCCGCCAGGATTTCGTCTCCGCACGCGCGGGCGTCTGAAGTGTTTACCTCGCAGGAGGGCTTGCCGTGTCGACCCAAGCTACCACGCCGTTCTCGCCGTCAAGGTCTGCGCGCTCGCGGGGCGAGTGCTTGCGGCCTACTGGATCAACGGGTCAAGCACGCCCAGCGACAACTGGCGCGTCCGGACGTTCCGCTCAAGGTGGTGGCCGCCAACTGCGGGTTTTCAGATCAGAGCCACATGACCCGCGTTTTTAGACGTGTTCTCAACGTGACCCCTGCCGAGTTCAGGCGGTCTTGCGCCAGCACTTGAGGCGCTTGGGCCCAGCATCACGACCAGCGGGCAGCCTTGTTGATGATGAAGTCGATGAAGGTGCGCACCGCCAGTGTTTGATACCGCCCCGGCATCCGCAACAGGAATAGCCGGGTGCCAAAAATACTGAGGCGCCATGGATCCAGCGCGGTGACCACGCGTCCCGTTCTCACGTCTTCCTGAACGACATAGCTGGGCACCAGACCGATACCCAGTCCCGACAGAATGGCTTCTCGCAGGAACTGAAAGTTCTCCGACGCCAGCGTTGGGTTCAGTGTGACTTCTTGGCGAACATCGTTCCTGTAGGCCGCCAGCCGCAGCTCACGCCCCACCACCGACGACGTGATCAGCGGCAGGCGCCGCAGCGCTTCTAGATCTTCCGGCAGCCCTGTCGTCCGGGCGAACTCGGTCGAGGCACAGGCCACGTAGCGCACCTGCGCCAACTCTCTGGCCACCAAGGCCTCCGGTGGCTCTGACATGACCCGGATGGCCACATCAACCTCGTCGCGCAGCAGGTCGTCCACGCGGTTCTCGAACAGCAGCTCCAGGCTGATCTCGGGGTACTGCCGCTTGAATTCCAGCAGCCAGTCGGTCATGACCAGCTGTCCAAAGCCGGTGGGCACGCTGACCCGGACGGCCCCATGGAGACCACGCCCCAGCATGGTGATGGCCTCGCTGGCTGCGGCGAGTTCGTCTCGAATGGCGCAGCCGTGCCGGTAGAGCGTCTGGCCGATTTCGGTGGGCTCGATGCGCCGGGTCGTCCGACGCACCAGTTGCACGCCCACCGACTTCTCCAGCTGCTGCAGGTGGTAGCTGACGTTGGCGCGACTGACTTTCAGTTTGCGCGCAGCGCTGCTCAAGTTGCCGGCATCAAGGATGTCCACCAGCAGCACCAGTCCGGTCAGGTCCATGGATCGACTGTCAAACGGTATTTGACGTAGTGTTAAACATTGGCCTGATTGTCAAACCATTCCGCGAACCACACAATCCCCCTGACCCCTACAAAGCCCCGTCTCAAGGGCACAACCCTGGAACTTCGAACGACATGGCTCTCGACTCAGAAACCTTTTCTCTGCTCAAGGACAGCGTGCAACGCTTCATCCGCGAGCGTCTGGTCCCCGCCGAAAACAGCGTGGAAGAACTGGACGACGTCCCCTCGGACATCGTCGATGACATGAAGGAACTGGGGCTGTTTGGCCTGTCGATTCCCGAGGAATTTGGCGGCATCGGTCTGTCAATGGCACAGGAATGCGAAGTGGCTTACGAGCTGGGTCAGACCGCTCTGGCTTTCCGCTCGGTGGTGGGGACCAACATCGGCATTGGGTCCCAGGGCATCCTGATGGACGGCACCGCCGAACAGAAAGCCGAATACCTGCCCCGCATCGCCAGTGGCGAGCTGATCATCTCCTTTGCCCTCACCGAGCCGAATGCCGGGTCGGATGCCGCAGCCCTGCAGACACGTGGTGTCCGGGACGGCGACGACTACTTGCTCAGCGGCAGCAAGCGCTTCATCACCAACGCACCGCGCGCCGGCGCTTTCACGCTGATGGCGCGTACCGATGGCCAGGGCGCTGGCGGTATCTCCGCCTTCATCGTCCCGTCGGATCTGCCAGGCATCACCCTGGGCAAGCCGGACAAGAAGATGGGCCAGCGCGGCACGAAGACCTGCGACGTGAACCTGGACAACGTGCGCGTGCCGGCGGCCGACATCATCGGCGGTGTGCCGGGAAAAGGCTTCAAGACGGCCATGAAGGTACTGGACCGCGGACGCCTCCACGTTTCCGCACTGGCCTGTGGCATGGCGCAACGCATCCTGCAGGAGTCGATTGCCTATGCCCAGGAACGCAAGCAGTTCGGACAGCGCATCGGCGACTTTCAACTGGTGCAGGCCATGCTGGCCGACAGCCAGGCCGAACTGCTGGCGGGCTGGTCCATGGTCAAGGCGGTGGCGCAGCGCTACGACGCCAAACCCTTTGGCGTGACCGATCCCGAGGTGAGCATGCAGGCCTCGTGCACCAAGCTCTTCACGACAGAGATGGTCGGGCGAGTGGCGGACCGTGGCGTGCAGGTTCATGGTGGCGCGGGCTACATCAACGAATACAAGGTCGAGCGCTTTTACCGCGATGTGCGCCTGTTGCGCCTGTACGAGGGCACGACGCAGATCCAGCAACTGATCATCGGCAAACACCTCATGCGCCAAGACTGAACAGCCTCCACCCATCATCCACGTCCCAACCCTCGGAACAGCGCCATGTCAAAAAACCCATCCCCATTCATGAACCGTCGCCAACTCTTGTCCATGAGCGCACTGACCATCGTGCTGCCTGCGTGGGCACAGTCCGGCTATCCGAGCAAACCGATCACGATCCTGGTGCCTTTCCCCGCAGGCGGTACCACCGACATTCTTGGTCGTCTGGTGGGACGTCATCTGGCCACCCGTTTGGGTGGGACCGTGGTGGTGGACAACAAGCCCGGTGCGGGCGGCGCCATCGGTTCCGCGATGGTGGCCAAGGCAGTCGGTGATGGTCACACGCTGCTGATGGGAACGATCGGAACGCATTCCATCAACCAGTACCTCTACAAGAAGCTGGCCTACGATCCTTTCAAGGATTTCGCACCGATCGGTCTGGTCGCCATGGTCCCGAACGTGTTGGTCGTGAACCCGTCCCAGCCGATCAAGACGGTCAAGGACCTGATAGCGGCCGCCAAGGCCGCACCCGGCAAGCTGACCTACGCGTCAGCCGGCAACGGAACCTCGATTCATTTGTGCGGAGCCATGTTCGAGCAGATGGCCCAGGTTTCCATGGCGCACGTGCCTTATCGCGGCAGTGCACCGGCGATCACGGATTTGCTGGGCAACCAAACCACTTGCATGTTCGACAACCTGCCATCGGCCATGCCTCACATCAAGTCTGGTGCACTGCGTGCGGTTGCGGTGACCACGGCCAAGCGTTCCGCAGCGCTGCCGGATGTGCCCACGATTGCAGAGTCCGGCGTTGCGGGATACGACGCCAGCTCGTGGTTTGGGATGTGGGCTCCGGCGTCGACGCCGGCCAGCCTGGTCAGCCGGCTCAATGAAGAAATCAGGCTGATCCTGGCGCAGCCCGATGTCAAGCAAACACTCAAGGAGCAGGGTGCGGAAGCCGCACCAGACAGTCCGGCGCAATTTGCAGCCTTCATCCAGACCGAGGCCGCCAAATGGTCGAAGGTCGTTCAGACAGCCAACGTTCAACTGGACTGAACACATGGGCGCTCTCAGTCATGTGCGGGTCTTGGACCTGACGCGGATCTTGGCCGGCCCCTGGTGCACGCAGACGCTGGCCGATCTGGGCGCGGATGTGATCAAGATCGAACGCCCCGGCCAGGGCGACGACACGCGGCAATGGGGCCCGCCGTATGCGCGCGATGCTTCGGGGCAAGACACGACCGAAGCCGCTTACTACCTGGCGGTCAACCGCAACAAGCGATCGGTCACGCTCGACATCTCCACAGCGGAAGGCCAAGGCCTGATCCGGCGCCTGTTGGCCGAATGCGATGTGCTGGTCGAGAACTTCAAGGTGGGCGACATGCAGCGCTACGGGCTCGACCACGAGAGCCTGCGCGGTGAACATCCGGGCCTCATCTATTGTTCGATCACGGGTTTCGGCCAGACCGGGCCGTACGCTCCGCGCGCCGGCTACGACTTCATCGTGCAGGGCATGGGTGGTTTCATGAGCGTCACCGGTGAGCGTGAAGGCCTGCCCGGCGCTTCGCCCCAGAAGGCCGGGGTCGCGATTGCTGACCTGTTCACCGGCGCGCACGCCACCATTGCGATCCTGGCCGCGCTGAACCACAAGGAGCGCTCCGGAGAAGGCCAGCACCTGGACATCTGCCTGCTGGACTCGCAGGTGGCCATGATGGCGAACATGGCGACGAACTACCTGGCCACGGGATCGCCGCCGGTGCGCTGGGGCAATGCGCACCCCAACATCGTGCCTTACCAGGTGTTCAAGGTGGCGGATGGCTGGGTCATCGTGGCCTGTGGCAACGACGGGCAGTTCCGCAAATTGACACAGGTCGCCGGTCAGCCCGAACTGGCCGAGGACCCGCGCTTTGCCAGCAACCCCGCCCGCGTGCGGCACCGGGAGCAACTGGTGCCCTTGCTGGAGGCGCTGATGCTCCAGCGCGAGCGCGACGAATGGATCCGGCTGCTGGAGGCGGTGGGCGTGCCTTGCGGTCCCATCAACGACATGGCCGATGTGTTCAAGGATCCGCAAGTGCTGGCCCGTGGCATGCGCCAAGAACTGCCCCATCCCACGGCCGACCAGGTCAGTGTTCCCGGCAGCGCCCTGAAGCTCTCGGCCACACCGGTGAGCTACCGCAGGGCACCGCCGCTGCTGGGCCAACACACGCACGAAGTCCTCCAGTCGCTGGCCGCCTTGTCCGACGAAGAGCTGGACGCACTGAAGAACCGCCAGATCATCTGAACCACTGACCCACCCCATGACCCAACCATCATTCACGGCTCAACGCGTGGCACGTGTTGAACTCAACGCACCTCCCGTCAACAGCCTGGGCATAGCGCTGCGCAAGCACATCGTCGAATCGATCCGGGCCGCCGAAGCCGATCCGCATGTGGCGGCGATTGTGCTCATCGGCACGGACAAAGGCTTTTCGGCCGGCGCCGACGTGGCCGAGTTCGGCACACTGATGCAGTTTGAAGCGCCCATGCTGCGCAGCGTCATCACGGTCATCGAAGCCTGTCAGAAACCGGTGGTTGCGGCCCTGTCCGGCGTGGCGCTGGGTGGCGGCCTGGAGCTGGCATTGGGATGCCATGCCCGGGTGGCACTGGCCTCAGCCCGCTTGGGCACACCTGAAATCCAGCTGGGCCTGATTCCCGGCTCGGGCGCTACCCAGAAACTGCCGCGGTTGATGGGCGCTGATCGTGCGCTCGCGATGATGAGCTCGGGGCAGGCCCAGACCGCAGAACAGCTGTCGGATTCGGGACTGCTGGACCTGGTGGTGCGGCAAGACCTGTGGGCCGCAGCCTCGACCCTGGCCCTAGAACTCGCACAGCAAGCCCTGCCGTTGCCGCGCGCACGCGACCAGACCGTCGATGCCGCCACCGTCGATCAGGCGGCTGAAAAAGCGTCTGCGCGGTTCAACAAACGCCAGCGCGCACAGCCGGCCTACCTGGCCCTGATGGACGCTGTCAGGGCCAGCGCGCTGCCGTTTGACGAGGGCATGCAACGCGAGCGCGAGCTGTTCCTGTCGCTGATGCAAAGCAGCGAAGCGGCCGCCTTGCGCTACCAGTTCCGGGTGCAGCGGGAGTCGGCCAAGCTGCCGACCAACCTTTCAGCCACACCACGGGCTTTCGACCATGTCGCTGTGATCGGCGCCGGCACCATGGGAACGGGTATCGCCATTGCCGCGCTGGAAGCCGGCCTGCAGGTGAGCCTGCTGGAGCAGTCGGCCGAGGCGCTGGAGCGCGGCTCGTCCCGCATCGCCGAACATTTTTCGTCGCGGGTGAAAGCCGGCAAGGTCGATGCGGCCAAGGCCGAGCGCCTGCTGGGCCGGTTGACGGCGACGCTGGACTGGCCTTCGTTGCAGGCAGCAGACGTGGTGATCGAGGCCGTGTTCGAGGACCTGGCGGTCAAACAATCGGTGTTTCGCCTGATCGACCAGCACGCCCGGGTGGGCGCTGTCCTGGCCACCAACACCTCTTACCTGGACATCGATGCGATCGCGTCGGTGACGTCCCGACCGCAGGATGTTCTGGGTCTGCACTTCTTCAGTCCGGCCAATGTCATGAAGCTGCTGGAAGTGGTTCAAGGCAAGGACAGTGCCGCGGATGCGATGGCCACGGCCATGGCCCTGGGCAAACAGCTGAAGAAGATTCCCATTCTCTGTGGCAACGCCTTCGGTTTCATCGGCAACCGCATCTACAACGCCTACCGCAAGCAGTGCGAGTTCATGCTGGAAGACGGGGCCTGGCCCGAGGACGTCGACCGGGCCCTGACCGACTTCGGTTTCGCCATGGGACCGTTCGCCGTGGCCGATCTCTCGGGTCTGGACATCGCCTGGCGCATGCGGCAGGCCGGCGCCGCCACCCGCGACCCGCGGGAACGCTATGTGCACATCCTCGACCGTTTGTGCGAGATGGGCCGCATGGGGCGCAAGACCCAGGCGGGCTACTACACCTACACCGACGGCAAGGCCAGCCCCGCCACCGACGAGGTGGTGCGTGGCGTCATCGCGCAGGCCTCTGCAGCGCGCGGCATTGAGCGCTCGCCACTGTCGGCCGAGACCATCCAGCGCCGAGCCCTGCTGGCCATGGTGAACGAAGCCGCGCTGCTGTTCAGCGAAGGGGTGGCGCACCGCGCGGGCGACATCGATGTGGTGCTGGTCAACGGCTACGGCTTCCCATCCTGGGTGGGCGGCCCCGTGCACTGGGCCCGGACCGAGCCCCGCGCCCGTCTGGATCAGGAACTGGATCGGCTCATCGCAGCGAACGGTTTTGGCGCGGCGCGCGCCACGCCGGCCATGCTGGACCGTCTGCTCGGCTGAACCGCGCACTTTTTTTTCTTGTCTTTTCTCTTCACTTGATTTCTGTCATGACCACTTCCCAAGCCTTCATCTGCGACGCCATCCGCACCCCTTTCGGTCGCTACGGTGGTGCACTGTCTTCTGTGCGAGCCGACGACCTGGGCGCCATCCCCTTGCGAGCACTGATGGTCCGCAACCCGAACGTGGACTGGGCGTCTGTTGTGGATGTGATCTACGGCTGTGCCAACCAGGCCGGCGAAGACAACCGCAACGTCGCCCGTATGAGCAGCCTGCTCGCAGGTCTGCCGCTGGAAGTACCCGGCGGTACCGTCAACCGCCTGTGTGGTTCGGGGCTGGACGCCATCGGCACAGCTGCACGCGCCATCAAGGCCGGTGAAGCCGGCCTGATGATCGCGGGCGGGGTGGAAAGCATGAGCCGCGCGCCCTTCGTGATGCCCAAAGCCGAGAGCGCCTTCAGTCGCAACAACGCCGTCTACGACACCACCATCGGCTGGCGCTTCGTCAACAAGCTCATGAAAGCCCAGTACGGTGTGGACTCCATGCCCGAGACGGCCGAGAACGTGGCGACCGATTTCAAGATCGAGCGCGAAGCCCAGGACCGCATGGCCCTAGCCAGCCAGATGAAGGCCGTGGCCGCGATCAAGGCCGGGCACCTGGCGCGCGAGATCTGTGCTGTGAGCATCCCGCAGAAGAAGGGCGACGCCCTGATCGTGGACACCGACGAACACCCGCGCGAAACCAGCCTGGAAACGCTGGCCAAACTGAAAGGTGTGGTGCGGCCCGACGGCACCGTGACGGCGGGCAACGCCAGCGGCGTGAACGACGGCGCCTGCGCGCTGCTGCTGGCCGACGAAGCCACCGCCGCGAAGAACGGATTGACCCCCAGGGCCCGCATCGTGGGCATGGCCACGGCGGGGGTGGCACCGCGCATCATGGGCATCGGCCCGGCGCCCGCGACGCAGAAGGTGCTGGCGCTCACCGGTCTGACGCTCGAACAGCTGGACGTGATCGAACTCAACGAAGCCTTCGCCGCGCAAGGCCTGGCGGTGCTGCGCACCTTGGGGTTGAAAGACGACGATGAGCGCGTGAACGCCTGGGGCGGCGCCATCGCGCTGGGTCACCCGCTGGGCGCCAGCGGCGCGCGCCTGGCCACCACGGCGGTCAACCGCCTGCACGCCACCGGCGGTCGCTACGCGCTGTGCACCATGTGCATCGGGGTGGGGCAGGGCATTGCATTGATCATCGAACGCATCTGAAGGGAATCAACACCATGAAGGTCATCGTCCCCGTCAAACGCGTGGTGGACTACAACGTCAAGGTGCGCGTCAAGGCCGACCAGTCCGGCATGGACCTGGCCAACGTCAAGATGAGCATGAACCCGTTTGACGAGATCGCGGTCGAAGAAGCCGTGCGCCTGAAAGAAAAGGGTGTCGTCACCGAAGTCATCGCCGTCTCCTGCGGCGTCACGCAGTGCCAGGAAACCCTGCGCACCGCCATGGCCATCGGCGCCGACCGCGCCATCCTGGTGGAAACGGCTGAAGAACTGCAGCCGCTGGCCGTGGCCAAGCTGCTCAAGGCCCTGATGGACAAGGAACAGCCCGGCCTGGTGATCCTGGGCAAGCAGGCGATCGACGACGACTGCAACCAGACCGGCCAGATGCTCGCCGCGCTGGCCGACCTGCCGCAGGGCACTTTTGCGTCCAAGGTCGAAGTGGTGGACGGGAAAGTCAATGTGACCCGTGAAGTCGACGGTGGCCTGGAAGTCCTGAGCCTCACGCTGCCGGCCATCGTCACCACCGACCTGCGCCTGAACGAGCCGCGTTATGTGACGTTGCCCAACATCATGAAGGCCAAGAAAAAGCAGATGGACATCGTCAAGCCCGAAGACCTCGGTGTGGACGTGAGCCCGCGCCTGAAGACCCTGAAGGTCTGCGAGCCGCCCAAACGCGGTGCGGGCATCAAGGTGGCCGATGTCGCCGCACTCGTCGACAAGCTGAAAAACGAAGCGAAGGTGATTTGACCCCCCCGCGTCGCCTGCGGCGTCACCCCCCAGGGGGCGCGCCTGGTGGCCCGGCAAAGCCGGTTCCACGGGCGCCTGGAATCAAGACACCTCGCTCATCGAACACTGTTTAAGGAATTCAAGTCATGACCGCACTCGTCATTGCCGAACACGACAACGCCAGCATCAAAGGCGCCACGCTCAACACCGTCACCGCCGCCGCCCAGTGCGGGGGTGAGGTGCACGTGCTCATCGCCGGCCACAACGCCGGCCCGGCCGCCGCAGCCGCGGCCCAGATCGCCGGCGTCGCCAAAGTCATCCACGCCGACGCCGAGTACCTGGCGCACGGCCTGTCCGAGAACATGGCCGCCCAGGTGCTGGCCATCGCATCGAACTACAGCCACCTCCTGTTCCCGGCCACGGCCAGTGGCAAGAACATCGCCCCGCGAGTGGCCGCCAAGCTCGACGTCGGCCAGATCAGCGACATCACCAAGGTGATCGCCGCCGACACGTTTGAACGCCCCATCTACGCTGGCAATGCCGTGGCCACGGTTCAGAGCATGGACGCCACCCACGTCATCACCGTGCGCACCACCGGTTTCGACCCGGCAGCAGCATCCGGTGGCAGCGCCGCGGTGGAAACCACCGCCGCTCTGGCCGACAGCGGCAAGAGCACCTTCCTGGGCAGCGAAATCGCCAAGAGCGACCGCCCCGAACTCACCGCCGCCAAGATCATCGTCAGCGGCGGCCGTGCCCTGGGCAGCGCCGAGAAGTTCAACGAGGTCATGACGCCGCTGGCCGACAAGCTCGGTGCGGCACTCGGCGCGAGCCGTGCTGCGGTGGACGCGGGCTATGCGCCCAACGACTGGCAGGTCGGCCAGACCGGCAAGATCGTGGCGCCGCAGCTGTATGTGGCCTGTGGCATCTCGGGTGCCATCCAGCACCTGGCCGGCATGAAGGACAGCAAGGTGATCGTGGCGATCAACAAGGACCCCGAGGCACCGATCTTCTCGGTGGCCGACTACGGCTTGGAGGCCGACTTGTTCACCGCTGTGCCGGAACTAGCGGGTGCGCTGTAAGTACCCTGAATATGAATAAAAAGCGGGCGCCTTGCAGGCGCCCGCTTTGCATGTGGGAGAGATCACTCAGTCCAGCGACCAGGTGGCCGCCATCTCCGGGCGCTGGCTGTATCCCGCATACCAGGAAGCCACATAGGGGTGTCGCTCACGCCAGCCCAAGTCAGCGAAGCGAAGATCCAGGTACCACAATGCACAGCCCACAGCGATCGTCCCAATGTCCACACGGTCGGCCAGCTTTTGCGGGTCATCATTGAGCGCCGCTAGCGACGTTTCCACCTTGTCCAGTTGCGCCGCCTTCCACTCGGCCCAGCGAAACGCCTCTGGACGTGCGGCGTCTTCGTAGCGCGCCAGCACGGCTGCGTCCAGCATACCGTCGGCCAATGACTGCAAGGTGAGCGTCTCCCAGCGTGCCAGGCCTGTTGCAGGGATCAGTGATCCGTGTGCCAGATCGTTGAGGTATTCGCAGATCACCCGGCTGTCGTACAGGACCTGTCCTTCGTCGGTGAAAAAGGTGGGCACCTTTCCCAGCGGATTGGACACGATGATGTCCTGGTCTCGGTTGATCGGGTGAGCACTGCAGGGCAGCAGCGTGATGCGTTCATTCAAGCCCAGCGACAGGCCTGTGATCAGGCACTTGCGAACAAAGGGGGAGAAAGGGGAGAAGAGAATTTTCATGGTGTTTTGCACGCGGACAGAAAACTTCGATGAGGTCAGGGGTGTCCCGGGCTTTTTGAGGGCTGTGTGCCTCGACGTTCACGACAACATGATTCTCGTTGAGTCCTCGGAAGTTCGCTGACGCGTCCCGGCGTACCGCCGTCGGGCTCTGCGGGCTTCGCCCCGCGCCCCGTACCGGGTCGCGGCCATGCGGCTTCGATCCCTGACGCTCCGGCCGTCCCGGCCTGCGCGCTGCGCTTGCCATCCTCACGCCTGCAGGTGTGGTGGGGCTGGCTTGCTGATCCCTTCATCCTTGCACACCGTTCTCGCCGTCAAGGTCTGCACGCCCTGTGGGCGCTGGCGGCCTCTCGGCCGTCTTCGAACCTGTGACCGCTGCGCTGCGGCGTGCCGGTTCCGGTCTCGGGCAATCCCGCCCGATCACTGGAGTTGGTCATGGACGACAAATCACACGTTTCGCTGGAGCAGCAGCTTTGTCTGGTGTGGGGTCTCCTCGTTTTCAGTGCAATAAGTGACGGTACGAAAAGCTAGCACTGGCGCGGAGGTGGTGTTGGTAGATCGTTGATTTCATTGACTTTCCTGTTCACTTTCAAATCTGCGATTCGTGGCGTCAAACCGTGGTCGGTTTCATCCATTGGTGCCAGTTATCGATGCATTTGGCCGCGAAGGCAGGATTTGGTCAGCATAGCGGTCAACCGGGAAGCGAAACACACCCCGCAAGTTGATGCTCTCCAGCCTGGTGGGCGCAATCTTCCCGATCAGTTCCGGTGGAATGACCTGGCGGCGGTTCGACCAGCGATCCAGGACCGCCTGCATCTGTGAGGTATTCCACGCCATCACGATGTTGGCCATCAGGCTCAACGCATCGGCCACAGCCTGCATTTCATCGACACGTTTGGCCTGCGCCGGGCTGATCCGGCCGGTATAAATGGCGCGCTTGAGGGCGTTAACAGCCTCGCCCCGATTGAGCACCCGGCGCAACTCGTTCCTGAAAGCGTCCTTGACAAAGTAGTCAGCCAAAAACGCCGTACGCAGCAACCGCCCCAATTGCACGCCAGCCTCATAGATTGGATCGCCCTGGGCGGCAGAACCGAACCGCGCAAGAGCTGCCACCGCACTGGCATGTCCGCTCATGACCGAGGCTGCCAGGTGCACCAGACTATCCCAATGCTTTTCGATCAAAGCGACGTCGACATTGGCTTCGCACACCGCAGCGATTTCTGCGGGCACTTTGGTGCCGCGTGGCACAAAGAGGTGGCGCTGTTTGAGTTCCTTCAACCGCGGGCAAAGATCAAAACCAAGCAAACGGGCATGTGACATGGCAAAGTCGGTGTAGCCATGGGTATCCACAGCAAGCTGGCTGGTCTCCAGCTTTTCTTGGCGGATGACACCTTCAATGGCCACGCCCGCCTGGCGCTCATTGAGCACAAAGGGCTGCGCATGGAAGATGCCCCACCGATCTTTTACATGGGAGTAGATTCCAATGGAAGGTGTGTTGCGCCGAGGATCAAGCCGGGCTTGCCACACCCGTTTGGTGGTCTCCATGCTCATCATGTCAGAAGATGCCAAATCGGACCGCCCCCAGGTGGCGGCAATCGGGTGTCGCTGCATGAATTCCAGCACAGCCTGGCAGGCCTGGCTCAGACGCCGTTCGTCCCGCGCCCAGCGCATGGCCTGGCGAATGCTGGTGGCAGACAATTGCGGAATCATGCGCGCGCATTCGACCGCAGTCAGACTGGTGCCGTGGGCCATGATGCCGGCATAGACCATCAGCAGCTCGTCGGTAGAGCGCGGCTCACGTCCGAGCATGATCCAGCTAAAGCGCACCTGGGCGTCAACGGCCAGAATCACTTCCGGCAATTGAACCTCACCGATGCGGTGATCCAAAGCCGCGCGCAGCTTGGTCACTTCTGGGTCTTCGTCCTCTGCGGGCAATGGCGACAAATGGAGTTCATCATCCACGCGCAGTACGCCACTGCGGGCTGCAGCGGCCACCGCATCGACACCGGCAGTTACTCTGGCCAGCAAAGGCTTCAAGAAAGTGGCAGCCTTGCTGGGTAACGATAGACGGGCATAGTGTTTCTTGGACTCTGCCTGCCAACGCTCGTCCGTGAAGAACAAGCGCGCACGACCCCGAAAGCTCAGGCTGTGCTCAATCCAGACCGAGCCATTGCGCACCGCGCGGCGCAGGGCAAACAGGGTGGCCACCTCCAACGCCTGAAACGCCCGTTCCCGGTCTGGGCTGGAGATCGAAACCTGCCAGATCATTCCCAGACTTGGTGCCACCACTTCAACTGGCAGCTTTCTGGATCCTTTGAGATATAAAGCTTGCAGCTTGGCAAGGTACTCGATGGCAGGATGCTCGCCGGTGGCCTGCCAGGGCAGCTTTGCAATGGCGACGAGCAACGACCGCACGGGGCGAATTCCATCAATCAATCCCTCGCGGACCAGGGAGGCCCTGCTCGGTGGTTTGCGTTTCTGGGTTTCGGTGATCAAGGCTTCAAGACGGGCACGCAACTCAGCATCTGGCACCGCACCTTGCGCGCTCAAGGCAACAAGTTCGCCGAGCAGCGTTTTGTACATTGCGGCCCAATTGACGGTAGCGGGGACATCGGCGGCAGCCTGACGCCACAGATCGGCGATCCGGCGCTGCACCATAAGGATCAACTGGTCTGTGGTGGTGAACAGGCAATACCGAAGAAAGCATGCGACCTCCACGGTGCGCGCTGGCTCTTTGATCTTGGCTCCGGCTGAGGGCGGCCTGGAGACAAGTCGGCGCGCGTAGCGGCGCAAGATGAGATCGGGGATGTCTGCCAGGTGCTTATGAACGTCCAGCGTGTAAAGCAGGTCGATGCGCTCCAGTACCTCGCTGATTTGGCGGGTTGAGTGTTTCGCCGGTGCAGCCCATAGCCAACTCTGCTGGGTTTGTCCATCTGGGCGCAGCTCTGAAACTGAGGCTCGCCAGCGATCAAGTGTTGCTGGATCAACGCTGGCGGCGATGGCGGTGCCTGTTTCAACTTCAAGCTGGGCAAGTGCCGCCGCAATCAGTGTCCGAATTGCCCGCTCGTGCACGATCACCAGCTTGTTCTTGTACAGCCATTGACGCGCCCGCACGAGTAGCTGATCGCGGTCGGCGCAGCGCGCCACTTCGTCGCGCAGTTCACGTACCAGTGAGCGGCGCTGGTGCTCGCTCATCCACTGGAATCCAAGGACCGTGCAGGCTACTTGTTGGTGATCGAATAGCGTGCGCCCGCGTTCATACATGGCTCTCAGCGAGGCGACTTCTGGTGCTGCAATGCCAAGCTCGTTGCCAAGGTGGCGCCACAAGGCTACTGGAATTACCCGAAAGGCACCGAGCAAACGCCCACTCATGCGCAGGAAACCAATATGGAGCGCCAGACCAAGCTTGTGGGAATCACCTCGGCGTGCATTGATTGCGTCGCGCTCGGCACCATCGAAGGTGAAAAATGCCTTCATCTCGAAGTCGCTGATATCGCGGGGGAGCCCACGCATCCCCAAAAACGTTGTGTGCCAACCCTGCATCGTGAACCTCAAAAGTGGGAGGCCACCATACCCGTTTACAAAGCGAACAGGAAAGTCAATGAAATCAACGGTCTACCCAGACCACCCCCGCGCCAGTGCTAGCTTTGCGTACCGTCACTTATTGCACTGAAAACGAGGAGACCCC